>NZ_JAELTJ010000239.1 GCF_016428805.1 Achromobacter sp. ASV32 | reverse complement strand
GTCGTACAGCGTGATGTCCAGGAACTGCCCGAGATTGCTGCGCACGCGCTCGTTCAGGGCCAGCAGGATTGCCACGGCCGCGTTCAGGCCCGTCACCATGTCCACCACCGGCAGGCCCACGCGGGTGGCCTCGCCGTCGGCTTCGCCGTTTACGCTCATCAGGCCGCACATGGCTTGTGCGCAGGCGTCATAGCCCGGCAGGCCGCCCAGCGGGCCGTCGGCGCCAAAGCCGCTGACGCGGCAATGCACCAGCCGGGGAAACTGCCCGGCCAGCGTGTCGTAGCCCAGGCCCCACTTTTCCAGGGTGCCCGGTTTGAAGTTCTCGACCAACACGTCGGCGTCGGCCAGCAGGTGGCGCAGTAGCTCCTGGCCGGCGGGCTGCGACAGGTCCAGCGTCATGCCGCGCTTGTTGCGGTTCACGCCGACGAAGTATGACGCCGTGTCGCCCAGGAACGGCGGACCCCAACCCCGGGTCTCGTCGCCGCCGGGCGGCTCGATCTTGAGCACGTCGGCGCCGTGGTCGGCCAGGATCTGGGTGCAGTAGGGGCCGCCCAGCACGCGGGACAGGTCGATCACTTTGCAGCCGGCCAGGGCGCCGGCGTCGGGAAGCTGTTGGGCCATGGGTTCTCTGGCGTCAGTCAATGGAAACGTGCGCGCTCTGGATGAGCGTGCGCCATTTGGGCACTTCGGTGGCGATGAAGGTGGACAGGCCCTGTGGGGTCTGGTCCTCGGCCCGCACGATGCCCTGGCTGCGCAGGGTCTGCTCGACCGCGGGGTCGGACAGCGCGGCCCGGAAGGCCTGGTTGAGCTTGGCCGTCACGTCGGCGGGCGTGGCCTTGGGGGCGACGATGCCGAAGAACACGCTGACGTCGTAGCCCTTCAGGCCCTGTTCGGACAGGGTGGGCAGGTCCGGCAGGGCGTCGGATCGTTGCGCGCTGGCCAGGCCGATGGCGCGCAGCTTGCCGGCCTTGATGTACGGCAGCGCGGTCAGGATGTCGGTGAACGACATCGACACCTGTCCGCCCAGCAGGTCGTTGAGCGCCGGGCCCGTGCCCTTGTAGGGAATGTGCATGATGCGGGTGTCGGCCAGCTGGTTGAACAGGATGCCCGCCAGGTGCGAGGACGCGCCGTTGCCGGACGAGGCATAGCTGAGCTTGTCCGGATTCTTCCTGGCGTAGGCGATCAGTTCCTGCGCGTTGGTCGCCGGCACGGACGGGTTCACCACCAGGATGTTGGGCAAGTGGCCGATGCGGATGATGGGCGCGAAGCTGGTCTCGGGGTTGTAGCCCTGGTTCTTGTACAGGCTGACATTGATGGCCAGCGGCCCCGAGGTGCCGAACAGAATGGTGTAGCCGTCCGGCTTGGCCGCGGCCACGTATTCCGAGCCGATGTTGCCGCCAGCGCCGGCGCGGTTCTCGACGATTACGGTCTGGCCCAGCGGCGTCTTCAGTTTTTCGGCGAGGCGGCGCGCCAGGGCGTCGGTGGGGCCGCCGGGCGGGAACGGCACCACCAGGGTGACGGGGCGCGACGGGTAGGTGTCGGCCGCCACGGCGGGGACCGTGGCGATGGCGGCAAGCGCCAGCAGCAAGGGGGTGAACAGGCGTTTCATGGTTGTCTCCAGGGGGGGGGCGCGCCGGCTGTGCCGCCGGCGTCGTGGGTCAGTCGTGCGCGTGGGCCGTGCCGCCCGCCACGCAAGGAAAATCGCGCGCTCCCGTCGTGCGGCGGGGGCCGCGCGGTGCGCCAGCCTACAGCGCGTGCTGCAGAATGCCGCGGCAGGCGGCGCTTTCGTCGGCGGCAATGGCAAAGGGATCGCGCGGCGCCAGGCGATGTTGCAGCACCTGGTCGGCCAGCAGCGCGCGGCTGGCCAGGCCGTCGCCCGCGGCTTCCCAGCGCAGCGCCGCCAGGGACACGGCGTGGTACAGCAACGCGGCCGCCTGGCGGGCCAGTTCGGCATGGTCGCCCTGCGCTGCGTGCTCGGCCAGCGCATACGTCTGTTCCAGTGCGTGGGCCTGCTTGTCGGCCAGCGCGGGCGGGCAGGGCACGCCGTCGGCCAGTAGCTGTTCGACATGGCGGCGCAGCGCGGGCAGCGAGCCTTCCTTCTTGATGGCGCGCAGCACGTCCAGCGCCACGATGTTGCTGGTGCCTTCCCAGATCGATCCCAGGTGCGCATCGCGCACCAGGCGCGGCTCGGTCCATTCCTCGATGTAGCCGCAGCCGCCGCGCACTTCCATGGCGTCGCCGGTGACCTTGCGGGCATCGCGGCAGGCGCGGAACTTGATCAGCGGCGTCAGGATGCGGGCCAGCGCCGGGTCGCCGCGGCCGTGGTCGGCATCGGCCAGGGCACGCGCGGTCTGGAACATGACGCTGCGCGCCTGTTCGGCCCATACCGTCATCTTGACCAGCTGACGCTGCATCAGCGGCATGTCGATCAGGCGCTTGCCGAAGGCGCGGCGGTGCTGCGACACGTAGATCGCCTCGGTCACCGCGCGGCGCATCAGACCGGCTGCGCGCATGCCGTTGGACAGGCGCGAGTTGTTGATCATGTCGGCCATGTGCTTGAAGCCCTTGCCACGCTCGCCCACCAGCCAGGCCGTGGCGCCTTCCAGCCGGATCTCGCCGCTGGCCATCGAGCGGGTGCCCAGCTTGTCCTTCAGACGCAGGATGCGATAGCGGTTGCGCGAGCCGTCTTCCAGGTCGCGCGGCAACAGGAACAGCGACACGCCCTTCAGGCCCGGCTCGGACTCGCTGCGCGCCAGCACCATGGCAAAGCCCGCGTCGGGGTTGGAGCAGAACCATTTGTCGCCGTGCACGCGCCAGGTGCCGTCGTCCTGGCGCTCGGCGGTGACTTCCGTGGCGCTGACATCGGACCCGGCGCCCTGTTCGGTCATGAACATGGCGCCCTGGCGCAGCGTGTCGAAGTCCTGGCTGGTGACTTGCGGCAGCACGCGCTCGACCAGGGCCGGGTCGCCGAACTTGCGCAGCGTGCGCGCCAGCGAATCGGTCATGCTGACTGGGC
>NZ_JAELTJ010000023.1 GCF_016428805.1 Achromobacter sp. ASV32 | reverse complement strand
CCCCCCCCCCCCCCCCCCCCCCCCCCCCCCCCCCCCCCCCCCCCCCCCCCCCCCCCCCCCCCCCCCCCCCCCCCCCCCCCCCCCCCCCCCCCCCCCCCCCCCCCCCCCCCCCCCCCCCTTTTCAACCAGAAGACGGCATACGAGATCGGTTATTAGGTCTCGTGGGCTCGGAGATGTGTATAAGAGACAGCCATTGCCATTGCCGGAGGATTCGCCAGCCAGGGGGTGACCATTGGCATAGCCGCCGGCGATCATCAGGCCGGTCCCGAAGGGATCCGAGGGACACGCCGCCGTCTGGCCGGCGCTACCCACGCGGCCACCTTGAATCTTGCCCCGGCGGCCAATGCGGGCGCCGTTCATGCCATTGCGGTCCAGCGTGCCGAAGCCGGGAGGCAAGGCGCTGTCGTGCGATTGGGGTTGCTTGGAACGACGGCGGTTGCCACCGGCATCGTCGTCTTCGCGCAACAGACCCAACTGAACCATGAGCGCGGTCACCAGCGAGGCGTCGAGCTCTTCCCAGCGGCCACGACGCAGCGTGCGCGGCAGCACTACGTCACCAAAACGGGTGCGGATCAGGCGGCTGACCGTCACGCCGACCGCCTCGAACATGCGGCGCACTTCGCGATTGCGGCCTTCCTGCAGGGTCACGCGGTACCAGCGATTGCTGCCGTCGCCCCCCAGGTAGTCCAGCGCGCCGAAAGCGGCCACGCCATCTTCCAGCTCGATGCCGTCGACCAGCGACTGGCGCTGCGCCTCGTCCATCTCGCCCAGCACCCGCACGGCGTACTCGCGTTCGGTGCCGTAGCGCGGATGCATGATCCGGTTGGCCATGTCGCCCGAAGTGGTGAATATCAGCAGGCCTTCGGTGTTCAGGTCCAGCCGCCCAACCGACAGCCACTTGCCCGTGCGCAGCTTGGGCAGGCGCGCGAACACGCTGGCACGGCCACCCGGATCGTCATGGCTGACGATTTCGCCGGAAGGCTTGTGATACAGGATCACGCGCGGCGGCTTCTTGGTGTTGGTCCGCATGATGGGCTTGCCATTGACGCGGACCTGGTCGTTCGGCGCCACACGCTGGCCGATATGGGCCGGCTCGCCATTGACCGACACGCGACCGGCGACGATCAGCTCTTCCATTTCCCGGCGCGAACCGATGCCGGCGTCAGCCAGCACCTTGTGCAGCTTGGGCATGACCACGTCGCTGTTCAGGTACTTGCCCAGCCGTTGCTCCATGCGGTCGGCGGTTTCCAGGTACGCCAGCGCCTGCTCGGCCTCTTGCTCGCCACCACGGGTATCGCCCGTATCGCCCTGGCTGGCCTCCGGGGCCTGCCCTTCGGCGGCTGGCGCCTGCTCGGCGGCGGCGGCATCGCCACGGCGGCGGCGGAACGGCGTACGCAGCTTGCGGCCGCGCCCGCGGGCTTCGCCTTCGGCGGCCGGCTCGCGGGTAACGGAGGCGTCCGGCTGCCCGTTGGAAACGGCGTCATCCGGACGGGGATTATCGTCCTGCATTGCTGTATTCGTTGTCACTGGGACAGCTCCGAATTTCAAACTTGGGTAGGCCTGCCGGCGGCAGGCTCATCATCATCGGGGGACGCCGGTTCGCGATCAGCCTTGGACTGATCGGAAGCCGGCTCGGCAGGCTCCGCCGGGGCGGAGCCGGTATCGGGCTCGAACGCGTCGGCGCCGGGCGCCAAGGATTCGGCCGTGTCTATCGGTTCGGTCGGTTTCGCGCTTTCCGCGTGCTCGACACGTTCGTTTGCGGCGCCAGGATCGGCGGCCGCGTCAGAACTGTCGGAATCTGCATGGTTTTCGGACAACCCGCTATGCGCCTCTTGGGCGGCATCCACACCCGGAGCCTCGGCTTCATCGAAGCGCCCGGCATTCTCGATGCCCACGGATGGCGCATCGGACAAGCTTTCGGCTTGCACCCGGACGGTGGAATCGTCTGCGGGAATCGCGTCTTCTTCTGTGCGCGAAAGCGGGGATTTTACGCTATCGCCCGAGGCTATGGTTGCATCGTCGTCCGAAACAGACAATTCCGCAACCGGGATAACGGCCTGCGCCTCATCGCCAGCCTCACCGGGACTGGCTGGCGCCTCGCCGTCGGCGGCCGCAGCATCGCCCTGTGCTTCGGCCTCGGCGGCCTCCGCCAGTTGCTGCACTTCGCCCAGGTCCAGCCCCGCCAGAGCGGCTGCCGCGTGGGCCGATTCCAGCGCGGGCAGTTCGTCCAGCGCACGCAGGCCCAGATCATCCAGGAACTGCCGCGTGGTGCCGAACAGCGCCGGACGCCCTGGGGCGTCGCGATGGCCGATCACTTCAATCCAGCCGCGGTCTTCCAGCGCCTTCACGATATTCGACGAGACAGTGACCCCGCGGATGTCTTCAATGTCGCCCCGCGTCACCGGCTGACGCCAGGCCACGATCGCCAGGGTTTCCATCACCGCGCGCGAATACTTGGGCGGCTTTTCGGGATTGAGCCGTTCCAGGTAGCGCTGCATGTGGGGACGGCTCTGGAACCGCCAGCCCGTGGCCAGCTGCACCAACTCCAGCCCCCCATCGGCCCAGTTGGCCTGCAACGTTTCCAGCAACGTGCGCAAGGCACTGTTGTCGAATTGTTGTTCATCGTCCCCGAACAGCTTGCGCATTTCGGACAGTTGCATCGGCTGCACCGCGCAGAGCAGCGCGGTTTCCAGCACGAGTATTGCCTCGCTATCGTTCATCGACATTCAAATTCAATAAAAAGGGGCTAACTTGCGTTAGGTTGAAAATAAGGTTAATATTCTTTTCTCAGACGCGGGGTGGAGCAGTCTGGCAGCTCGTCGGGCTCATAACCCGAAGGTCGTAGGTTCAAATCCTGCCCCCGCAACCAAATTGATCAAGGCCTGGCGAACGCGCCGGGCCTTTTTCATTTGTGCCGACATTTTTTGTGCCGACATTTTTTGTGCCGACGTTTTTTGTACCGGCAATTGTTCAACGACGGACCAGTCCACCGGCTCGATCACGCGCACGGCGGCAATGGATCCCAGGCCAGCGCCCGCAGCAGACCCGCACGCTACGCCGGCTCGCGCAGCCCCCCTGGCCCACCCATGGGCAGGACGGCTACGGACGGCGCGGGTTTGCGAATTTCTCACGAGCTTCCTGTGTTTACTGCCAACCGCCGCGGGCTTACGCCACGGGGGGCCGCGCCCTGCAAGATGGACTGCGCGCAATGGACTGAACGCGCGCCCCGGCAACAAGCGGGGACAATGTTTTAAGCAAAATCCGGAAAAGCTGGCATAACAAGCCAACAAGCCTGCGGAACACGCCATGTCCGGCGCTTGTTTTCCGCGGCAATCGATATTGCGGTAATCGATATCAAGGACCTGAACCGTCAGGCACCCACCTCGGTGCGGCGCATATGCCGTCAACCGGAAAAGCGGATGCGCCTCCCCTCGTGCACCTGGAGCCGGGCTCCGCGATGCGGCGGCTTATTCAAGCCGGAATTACGATTCTTAGATGTTTTCCAAAGCTGCATGCTTGAGGACACGGGCAAAATCCCCGCGGCACAGCACCCAGCCTGTCGATAAAGCACCTAAATTATACCGTTATATACCCGCGCCTCAACCCGAGGCACCCCGCACTCACCCCCACCCCGCCTTCCGCGGCGCGATCCCGCCTATTGCGCATCCCACGGCGCCGACCCCAGCCTTTCCACCAGGAAGTCCAGCATCGAACGCAGAATCAAGGGCATCTGCCGGCGCGACACATAGACGCCGTAGAGGCCGAGTTCCTGCGGCTTGGCTTGCGGCAGAATCGCTTTCAAGCGGCCATCGGCCACGTATTCGGCGGCGTAGTAGGTAGGCAGCATCGCGATGCCCGCCCCCTCAAGCGCGGCCTGGGACAACACCGACACCTCGTTGGCGCTGATGTTGCCGCTGACCGGCACGTCCACCGGCACGCCGTCGCGCTCGAAACGCCAGAGGCTCTTGCCAAAATAGGAATGGGTCAGGCAATTGCGCAACGACAGGTCTTCGACCCGAGCCGGCTCGCCTTCGCGCCGCAGGTATTCCGGCGACGCGCAGACCACCGACCGGCACACCGCCAGCTTGCGCGCGATCAGGTTGGGATCCAGGTCATTGGTGATGCGTACGGCCAGATCGACCCGCTCTTCCACCAGATTCACGGCTCGCTCGACCAGCATCAGATCAATCGAGGTACCCGGATGCAGCTTGACGTAGTCGGTGACGACGCTCGCCAGATGACGGGACCCGAACGACATGCTGGTCGTCATGCGCAACAGGCCGCGCGGCGTGTCTTCCGGCGTGGACACGGCATTGCGCAAGTCACCCACCATGTCGAGCATCTGCCGGCAGCGCGGCAGCGTTTCGGCACCCGCCGGTGTCAGACTGAGGCGACGGGTGGTGCGATGCAGCAGGCGCACCCCCACCCACTGCTCCATTTCCGCCAGGTAGCGTGACACCATGGCCCGGGACATATCCAGATGAACCGCCGCCGCCGACAAGCTACCTCTGTCGGCGACCTCCACGAATACCTGCATCGCTTTCAAACGGTCCATGATTGTCTCGATTTTTGCATCAGACCTCCTGGTTATACCGTATTTCCGTGCACTTTCAGCACCTGAAATGACGAACCGCCCACCCTTGCTCGCCCATTCGGTGGCAATTTACGCAGGAAACTGCCCCAGCGCGGCGCACGCCACCGCGCGCACCAGGGCCACATCGACACCCCTGACGATATAGACCAATTGCGACAAGCGACCCTCATCCGGCCATTGCGTCAGCGGCCGGATCGGGTAAAGCTCGCCATGCACCCCGTGCACTTCGCAGGGCAAAGCCTCACCCTCGAAGCAGACCAGGCCCTTCATCCGCAGCAGCGCGGGGCCGAATTGCTCCTGGATGCGGGAAACGCCTGCCAGGAAGGCGGCGCGTCCGATGGGGGCCACCAGGGTCAGGGAAAAGCTGGCCACCTGCGCATGGCGCGCCGCCATCGGCTTGGAAAATGCCTGCAGCCAGGCCGCCAGATCGGTACCGTCGCGGCGCGCCCGCGGGTCGGGACCTTCGAGCAACACGCCCGCCAGGGGCGCATCGTTGCGCTGCACGCAACGCCTGGCGCCGGGATTGATCGCCGTCACCGCCCGCTCCACCTCGCGCAGCTGCGCGGCATCGGCCAAGTCGGATTTGCTGAATACGATCGTATCGGCCAGCGCCAATTGGCGCAGGGCTTCGGGTTGCGTATCGAGTTGCTCGGGGCCATGCCGCACATCGACCAGGACGAGCGCACCCTGATACGCGTAGCGCTCGGCCAGGAAGCGGTCGTGCTTGAGCGTGAAAAGGACGGGCGCCGGATCGGCCAGCCCGCTGGTTTCGATCAGCACCCGCCGAAACGGCTTGATGCGGCGACTGAGGGCCAGCATGAACAGCTCGCGCAGGGTGTCCGCAACCGCCCCGCTGACTACGCAGCACAGGCAGCCGCCTTCGATCAGTACGATGTTGTCCTGCGCCAGACGGACCAGGTGATGGTCCACGCCGATATCGCCATATTCATTGACGATGACGACCGCGTCGGCATAGGCCGGCTCCCGCAGGAGGCGATTGAGCAACGTGGTCTTGCCGCTACCCAGAAACCCCGAAATCACCGTTACGCCGATCCGCTTGTCGTCTTGCGTGCCCATCCTCTCCGGAGCCGCGCCCCGCCCTCGCTATTGCGCCGGTCCCCAAAGCGGGAACGGATCCCGGATCGTAGCCAATTCCGCCGCCGACCGGGCCATTTCTTCCTGAGTCATCAGGCAGCCCGACAGGCGCGCACGCAGCGCAGCCTCATCCATGCCAATGCCGATCAAGACCAATTCCTGGCAACGGTCGCCATAGACGGGATCCCAATCCGCCACGATGCGGGCGCGTGACTCCGCGTCTTGCGGCCAACGTTCGGCCGGCAGCGCGGCCCACCAATACCCCGCTGCGCCGTAGCGCGTGGCAGGCCCAGCCTGCGACCAGGATGCCGCAATCGCGGGCCGCGTGACCAGCCAGAAGTAACCTTTAGACCGCACCACCCCCGGCCACTCCTCGTGCACCCAATCCCACAGCCGTTGCGGATGAAACGGGCGGCGAGCGCGGAACACGAAACTGCCGATGCCGTACTCCTGACTCTCGGGCACATGATCTCCGCGCAACACCTTGAGCCAACCCGGCGCCTGTGCCGCCGCCTCGAAATCGAAGCGCCCGGTATCCAGCACGCGCGCCAGTGGCACGCGGCCGAATTCACCACGCACGATATCGGCGCGCGGATTGAGCTTTTGCAGGACGGCTTCCAAACGCGCCAGCTCATCGGGAGCCACCAGATCGGTCTTGTTCAGCACGATGACGTCGCAGAACTCGACCTGCTCGATCAGCAGGTCCACCACGGTGCGCTCGTCCTCTTCACCCAGCGCCTGACCACGCGCGGCCAGGTTGTCATAGCTGGCGTAGTCGCGCAGGAAATTGAACGCATCCACGACCGTCACCATGGTGTCCAGCCGTGCAATGTCTGAAAGGCTGGACCCATCTTCGTCGCGGAACGTGAAGGTTTCAGCAACCGGCAAAGGCTCGGAAATGCCGGTGGACTCGATGAGCAGGTAATCAAATCGCCCCTCGGCGGCCAAGCGTCGGATCTCGATCAGCAGATCCTCGCGCAAGGTACAGCAGATGCAGCCATTGCTCATCTCCACCAGCTTTTCATCGGCCCGCGACAAGGCCGCCCCGCCCTCGCGCACCAGCCTGGCATCGATGTTGACCTCGGACATGTCGTTGACGATGACCGCGACGCGCCGGCCCTCGCGGTTGTTCAACACGTGGTTGAGCAAGGTCGTCTTGCCCGCACCCAGGAAACCGGACAGCACCGTCACCGGCAAGCGCCCGTCTTGCGGCCCCGCCGCGCCTTCTGTCTGCATGATGACCACTCCGTCAAAAATTGGAATGTTATTACATAACACTTTTTTTGACTAAGGCAGACTCAAGAAAGATCCGCCAAGGCGCGAACCCGTCGACCAGACCGCGCGCCTGAGCAGCCGAAGCCGCCAGCCCCCGTCCGGGCGGACGCGCACCGAAAAGCCAAACCAAAAGGGCCATTCACTTGCGTGAATGGCCCTGAATTCTTTGGCTCCCCGAGCTGGGCTCGAACCAGCGACCTGCGGATTAACAGTCCGTCGCTCTACCGACTGAGCTATCGGGGAACTGCTAAGAAACGAGATTATGAACGAAAAAAACGAAGCGTGCAAATCACGACTTTTTTTGCCTAGGTAGTCACTCTTGTTTCCCATCATCAAAAAACTCTGATATGATTTCGGTCTTTCCAGATCAGGCCCCATAAAAAGGCGCTGAACTGTAAAGAAAAAGATGTTTTGCTTTCCCCTTCTGGCCTGCCGGAAACAAAGCAAATGGTCTTGCCGGCATAGCTCAGTTGGTAGAGCAGCGCATTCGTAATGCGAAGGTCGTAGGTTCGACTCCTATTGCCGGCACCAGAATTCAAAAAGCAGCCCTTTGGGGCTGCTTTTTTCATTTCCGCGGCACGCACGAAGCCGGGGCTGGGCGCGGCAACCCGCGGGGCAACACGCGCAAGAACAGGAACCCTCCCCCGCCACCGGCCTGGCGCGGGAACTCCCGCCCCCATGATGCATCCAACCTGCTGGACACCACCCAGCGGGAACAACCATGCGCATCCTTCTTGTCGAAGACGACATCATGATCGGTGAAAGCGTGTTGGATTGCCTGCGCGCCGAACACTACGCCGTCGATTGGGTCAGGGACGGCCATGCCGCCGACCTGGCGCTGCACACCGACCCTTACGATCTCGTTCTCCTGGACCTCGGGCTGCCCAAGCGCGACGGCCTGGCGCTGCTGCGCGACCTGCGCGCCCGCAAGGACCGCACGCCCGTGCTGATCGCCACCGCGCGCGACGCCGTCAACGATCGCATCGCGGGCCTGGATGCGGGCGCCGACGACTACATCGTCAAGCCGTACGACGTGGAGGAGCTCCTGGCCCGCATGCGCGCCCTGATCCGCCGCAGCGCCGGCCGGGCCGAACCCATCTTTGAACACGATGGCGTGACCATCGATCCACAATCGCATGCCGCCACGGTGGATGGCACCCCGGTGCCGCTGACCGCGCGCGAATGGGCCGTGCTGGAACCGTTGATCGCACGCCCCGGCATGATCTTTTCGCGCGCCCAGCTTGAAGAAAAGCTCTATAGCTGGAAAGACAGTGTGAGCAGCAATGCGGTTGAGGTTTATATTCATGGCCTGCGCAAGAAACTGGGTCCGGACCTGATCCAGAACGTCAGAGGCGTCGGCTATGTCATCCCCAAAACATGAGCATTCCGCTTAGCTATTCGCTACGGGCCCGCTTGCTGTTCTTCCTGCTCGCCGCGATCGCGGTGGGCGCGCTGGTGCAAGGCGCCATCGCCTACCGCAGCACCTTGCAACAGGCCGACGATATTTTCGACTCGCTGCTGCAGCGCACCGCCCTGTCGCTGGGCACCGGCGACGGACTGCTGCGGATGGGGCCCACCCATGCCACGGGTTCGGCCACGCCGGTAGCCGATGACCTGATCATCCAGATCTGGACGCCGGACGGCGTGCGCGTCTTCAACTCCCGCTCGCGCCGCCCCCTGCCCGACCAGATCATCCTCGGCTTTGCCGATGCCCAGGTGGAAGGCAGCACTTACCGCGTCTATTCGCTGGCCACGCCATTCCAGGTGATCCAGGTGGCGCAGGACATGAACGTGCGCAAGCGCATGGCCGGCTCGCTGGCCTGGCGCACGGTCGCGCCAATCGCAGCGGCGGCGCCGTTGCTGATGTTGATCGTCTGGTGCGTCATCAGTTGGTCGTTGCGCCCCGTCAAACGCGCGCGGGCGGAAGTGGCAGACCGGCGGCCGGAAGACCTGTCACCCATCGACGTGCCCGACCTGCCTGACGAAATCCAGCCCCTGATGCAGGAACTGAACCTGCTGCTGGAACGGATGCGAGGCGCCTTTGCACTGCAAAAGCAGTTCGTTGGCGATGCGGCGCACGAACTGCGCTCGCCGCTGGCGGCGCTGACGCTGCAACTGCAGTCCCTGCGCCGCGCGAATGACGACGACAGCCGCCGCGTGGCCGAACAGCGCCTGGCGGCCGGCATCGAACGCGCCACACGGCTGGTCGAGCAATTGCTGTCCATGGCTCGTCACGAAGACTCCGCCGAGCAGCCACCGGCCGAGCCGGTGGACTTGGGCGAGGTGCTGCGCCTGGCGCTGTCCGAAACCCTGCCGGCGGCCAATGCCAAGGCCATCGGCCTGGACCTCCAGGGCGTTCCCGCAGCCTGGGTCGCAGGGCATCGCGATGCCCTGGTGCTGCTGGTGCGCAACCTGCTGGACAACGCCATCAAGTACACGCCGGACGGGGGCCATGTCGGCATCCGGCTCGACACGCAAGCGGGCCGCGCCACCCTGCTGATCGATGACAATGGCCCGGGCATCCCCGCCGCCGAGCGCACCCGCGTGTTCGACCGCTTCTACCGCGTGGAAGGCAATACCCAGCACGGCAGTGGCCTGGGGCTGGCCATCGCGCGCGCCATCGCTGAACGCCACGGCGCGGTCATCACCCTGGAAGACGCCCCGGGCGGCCAGGGCCTGCGGGCCAAGGTGGACTTCCCGCAGGGCCATCCGCCGACTTAAGTTTCACCTAAGTGTCAGGCCCGAAGATAGCGCCATGTCCTCACACATGAACGCAGGAGCCGACATGAAGACCTCGAAGATGAACCCCTCGCGCCTGGTGCTGGCGCTGCTGGCCGCCGGCGCGATTGGCGGCGCGGGCGCCACCGCCGCGTTTGGCGGCATTTCGATGGCGGCCAATGCGCCGTCCCCCGTGGCTGCCACCGCCCCCGCGATCGGGCCGACCAGCGCACCCAACTTTGTGCAGATCACGCACGACTACGGCCCCGCCGTGGTCAACATCAGCATCAGCGGCACGCGCAAAGTATCCGATGACGACGATGATCCGTTCGCGCAGTTCTTTGGCCAGATTCCCGGCGCGCGTGGCGGCATGCCTTCACGCGAAGTGCCGATACGCGGCGAAGGCTCCGGCTTCATCGTCAGCAGCGACGGCATCATCCTGACCAATGCGCACGTGGTGCAAGGCGCCAAGGAAGTCACCGTCAAGCTGACCGACCGCCGGGAATACCGTGCCAAGGTGCTGGGCGCTGACACCCAGACCGACGTGGCCGTCATCAAGATCGACGCCAAGAACCTGCCGGTCGTGAAGGTGGGCGATGTGAACCAACTGCAGGTTGGCGAATGGGTGCTGGCCATCGGCTCGCCCTACGGCCTGGAAAACACCGCTACCGCCGGCATCGTCAGCGCCAAGGGCCGCTCGCTGCCGGACGACACCTCGGTGCCGTTCATCCAGACCGACGTGGCCGTGAACCCCGGCAACTCGGGCGGACCGCTGTTCAACGACCGCGGCGAAGTGGTCGGCATCAATTCGCAGATCTACAGTCGCACCGGCGGCTTCCAGGGGCTGTCGTTCTCGATCCCGATCGATGTCGCCTACAAGATCAAGGACCAGATCCTGGAACATGGCAAGGTGCAGCATGCGCGCCTGGGCGTCACGGTGCAGGAAGTGAACCAGGACCTGGCCAATTCGTTCAAGCTGGATACGCCGTCCGGTGCGCTGGTGTCCAGCGTGGAAAAAGGCAGCGCGGCCGAGAAGGCCGGCCTGCAGCCCGGCGACGTGGTGCGCAAGATCAACGGCAAGACCATCGTGTCCTCGGGTGATCTGGCCTCGCTGATCACGCTGGCCACCCCCGGCGACAAGATCACGCTGGATCTGTGGCGCAACGGCTCGGCCAAGGAAGTGGTGGCTACCCTGGGCGGTATTCCCAAGGACCGGACGCAGGCCGCCGGCGAGAGCCGCGAGGTGCAGAAGGGCCAGCTCGGCCTGGCCCTGCGCCCGCTGTCCCCGCAGGAGCAGGAAGCATCGGGCACGCAGGGACTCTTGATCGAGCAATCGGCGGGTCCGGCCGCCAAGGCCGGCATCCAACCGGGTGACGTGCTGCTGTCGCTGAACGGCGTGCCGGTGCACAACGTCAGCCAGGTCAAGGACGCCCTGTCAAAGGCGGGCAAGACCGTCGCGCTGCTGGTGCAACGCGGTGAAGACAAGATCTTCGTGCCGGTACAGCTCGGCTGAGTGTTCCGGGCGGCCGGGGGGCGAGGTTGCGCCCCGGCCAGCCTGAACGTTACTCCGCGTCGGGCTGCTTGCCCGGCGCAGCCGCATCGAATGCCGGCAACTCACGGCAGGCGGCATCGATGCGCACCACCGTGGGCATGGCGCTCAGGTCGCATTCCAGGCGGCGCGCATTGGCCACCTGCGGCACCAGGCACAGGTCCGCGATGGTGGGCGTGTCGCCGTGGCAGAACTTGCCGGTGGCCGTGGAGCCGGTCAGTTGCGCCTCCAGGGCTTGCAGCCCCTGATCCACCCAGTGGCGGTACCAGGCGTTCTTGGCCGCCTCGTCCACCCCCAGCGTGTGCTTGAGGTACTTCAGCACCCGCAGGTTGTTCAGGGGATGCGTGTCGCAGGCAATGCCCAGCGCCAGGTCGCGCACGCGCGCGCGGCCGATCGGGTCGGCCGGCAGCAGCGGCGCCTGCGGATGGGTTTCTTCCAAGTACTCGATGATGGCAAGCGACTGACCGATGACGGCATCGCCGTCGACCAGCGTGGGCACCAACCCGGTGGGATTGACCTTGCGGTAGTCAGGCGAGAGCTGCTGCCCGCCGTCCTTCAACAGATGCACAGCCAGGTATTCGTACGGCAGGCCTTTCAGGTTCAAGGCAATGCGCACCCGGTACGCGGCCGAGCTGCGGAAATAGCTGTACAACTGCATGAAGTCTCCTTGATTGCTGTCGCGCGCAACGCCCACCGGACGTTGCGCTTTTTTGATGTGCGCCGGGACGCCGCGCGCCTATTCCAGCGATTCGGTCTGCGCCGCCTTGCGCGACAGGCCCTTGGGCAGCGGGAACGCCACGTTTTCTTCCAGGCCGGGCATGGTGCGCACCGACACCGCGCCCAATTCCTTGACCCGCGCGATCACTTGTTGCACCAGGATCTCGGGCGCCGAGGCGCCGGCGGTTACGCCGATGCGCTTGCGGCCGACCAGCCAGGCCGGGTCGATGGAATGCGCGCCGTCGATCAGGTACGACGCCACACCCATGCGGTCGGCGACCTCACGCAGGCGGTTGGAATTGGAGCTGTTGGGACTGCCCACCACCAACACCAGATCGCATTCCGGCGACAGCAGCTTGACCGCGTCCTGGCGGTTCTGGGTGGCATAGCAGATATCGCTTTTCTTGGGCTCGACAATGCCCGGAAAGCGCGCCTTGAGCGCCTTGGAGACCGCCGCGGCATCGTCCACCGACAGCGTCGTTTGCGTGACGTAGGCCAGGTTGTCGGGGTTGGCAACCTCAAGGCCCGCCACGTCTTCGACGGTTTCGACCAGGTACATGCCGCCCTGGGCCTGGCCCAGCGTACCCTCGACCTCCGGATGCCCCTTGTGGCCGATCATGATGATCTCGCGGCCGGCGGCGCGCATGCGGGCGACCTCGATGTGCACCTTGGTGACCAGCGGGCAGGTGGCATCGAACACCTGCAACCCGCGCGCTTCGGCCTCGGCCCGCACCGCCTTGGACACGCCATGGGCCGAGAACACGACGATCGCGCCGGCCGGCGCGTCGTCCAGTTCGTCAATGAAGATGGCGCCCTTGGCGCGCAGGTCTTCGACCACATAGCGGTTATGGACGATCTCGTGACGCACGTAGATCGGTGCGCCATGCAGTTCGAGCGCGCGCTCGACGATGTCGATGGCGCGATCCACGCCGGCACAGAAGCCGCGCGGCTGCGCCAGCAGGACTTCGGCATCGGCGGCGGTGACAACCTGGCTCATCAGAGAACTCCCAGCAACGCCACGTCGACTCGCAAACGGACGCCCGCGAGCGGGTGGTTGAAATCGAACAACGCCGATTCCTCGTTGATTTCCTTCAGGACGCCCGAATACCGGCCGCCATTGGGGGCGGCGAATTCGACCAGGTCGCCCGGCTCGAACGTGGCGTCGGCGCCGGCGTGCTCGGCGAGCATCTTGCGCGTGACGCGCTGGATCAGCTCGGGGTTGCGGTCGCCGTAGGCGTCGGCGGGCTCCAGCGTCACGCTGAAACGTTCGCCTTCGGCCTTGCCCAGCAAGGCGGCCTCCAGGCCGGGGGCCCATTGGCCGCTGCCCATCTGCAGCGTCGCGGGACGGCCGTCGAAGGTGTCGGTGAACACCGAATCCTGACCCGGACCGGAGGCCAGCGTGATGCGGTAGTGCAGCGTCAGGTAGGAGTCCGGACGGACCAAAACGTTCACTTCATTAGAGGCGATGCTCAAGATCTGCCACCGTGTATAGACAGTAAATAAACCCTGATTTTAGAGCCTCTTATGAAATTGTCTGTGCGGGTGTCCAAACACGAGCGCCCCCGAGAGCGCCTGCTGCGCCACGGCGCTGCCGCGTTACAAAATGCCGAGCTGCTCGCCATCGGGCTGCGCACGGGGGTGCCGGGCCTGAATGTGCTGGATCTGGCCGGCCGGCTGCTGGAACGCTTTTCCGGCCTGCGCGGGCTGCTGGGGGCCACCCCCGAAGAACTGCTGGCCGTGCCCGGCCTGGGCACGGCCAAGGCCTGCGCCCTGGCGGCGATCCTGGAACTGGCCAAGCGCGCCGTCGAAGAAGAACTGACCCGCGACAGTACGCTGGATCACCCGTCACGGGTGAAACAATATTGCAAGATGACGCTGGCCCACCGACGCATCGAGCATTGCATTGCCCTCTACCTGGACAGTCAGCTGCGGCTGATCGCCAGCGGCGAACTGGCCCGCGGCACGCTGTCGCAGGCCTCCGTCTACCCCCGCGAGGTCGTGCGCGAGGCCTTGCGGCATCACGCGGCCGCCCTGATCGTGGCCCATAACCATCCTTCCGGACTGGCCGAACCCAGCGCGGCGGATCACGCATTCACCGGCCACCTGAAACAGGCGCTGGCGCTGGTGGACGTCACGCTGGTGGACCACCTGATCGTCGCCGGCGACGAAGTCGCCTCCATGGCGGAACTGGGACGGCTATAGGGCAGGCAGCTCGCGCGCAGTCCCCGCGCCGCTCCGGGAAACCATCCAGGCCGCAGGGGCTGCACGCGCACCGGGATTTCGTTAGACTACCGCTCGATATTGCTTTAGGCTTAACCTAATTTCCGCTCTCGCGACCCAGCGCCTTTCATGAAACGCCTGTGGGATATTTCCCCGCCCGTCTCCACGGCCTCACCCGTGTTCCCTGGCGATACCCCGTACCGCCAGCAATGGAAGTGGTCGCTCGCGCCCGGCTGTCCGGTCAACGTCAGCGAAATCACGCTGTCGCCGCACGTAGGCGCGCATGCCGATGCCCCGCTGCACTACCAGAACGGCGCCGCCGCCATCGGCGCGGTGTCGCTCGAACCCTTTCTGGGGCCCTGCCGCGTCATTCACGCGATCGACTGCGGCCCGCTGATCACCCCCGACCATCTGCTGCACGCGGCCGCCAATCTGCCGCCGCGCATCCTGGTGCGCACTGCCAAGCACGCCGCCCAGGAGTGGTGGACCGACGATTTTTCGGCGTACGCTCCCCAGACCATCGAATGGCTGGCCGAGCGCGGCGTCATGCTGATCGGGTTGGACACCCCCAGTATCGACCCCGCGTCCAGCAAGACCCTGGACAGCCATCACACCATCTTGCGGCGCGACATGCGGGTTCTCGAGAACCTCGTACTCGATGACGTGCCGGAAGGCGATTACGAACTGATCGCACTGCCGCTGGCTCTGGTCCAGGCTGACGCCAGCCCGGTCCGCGCCGTCTTGCGCGAACTGGGCTGAAATACCGGCTGCCGGACGGCCGTGCGGACCGCGGGGCGCGATGATCGCGCCCGCGCGTTGCGCCGGCCGACCGCTATCTGAAAGAAGCTCGACCATGACAAACTCTCACGACCCGCGCATGGCGCTTGCCTGCGCCTGCCTGCCGTTCGCCGGCTGGCGCAGCCTGCCCGCCTCCGCCCGCCGCGCCGCACCGCCTTGCCAAGGAGACCGGGCATGAGCCGCAGCGACCGCCCCGAAGACATCGTCCGCGAGGAAAAGGCGCAGTTGGACTTCGCGCGCGACATGACCTATGGCGACTACCTGCACCTGGACGCGCTGCTGGGCGCCCAGCACCCGCTGTCGCCCGAGCACAACGAGATGCTGTTCATCGTGCAGCATCAGACCAGCGAGCTCTGGATGAAGCTGATGCTGCACGAGTTGCGTGCCGCCATCGCCAATGTGGCCGCCGACCGCCTGCAACCGGCGTTCAAGATGCTGGCGCGGGTCAGCAAGATCATGGAACAACTGGTTCATGCCTGGGATGTGCTGGCGACGATGACCCCGCCCGAGTATTCCGCCCTGCGGCCCTACCTGGCGCGCTCCAGCGGGTTCCAGAGCTACCAGTACCGCCAGATCGAATTCCTGCTGGGCAACAAGAACGCGGCCATGCTCAAGCCCCACGCCCACCGCGAAGACCTGCTGGCTCAGGTGCGCCAGGCGTATGAGGCGCCGTCGCTCTACGATGAATCGTTGCGACTGCTGGCCCGTCACGGGATCGCCGTGCCGGCCGACCACCTGGAGCGCGACTGGACCCAGCCCTATCAGGTGTCCGATGGCGTCGAGCAGGCCTGGCTGACCGTCTACCGCGACACGGACCGCTACTGGGACCTGTATCAGTTGGGCGAAAAGCTGACCGACCTGGAGGACGCCTTCCGCTTGTGGCGTTTCCGCCACGTCACCACGGTCGAACGCGTCATCGGCTTCAAGCGCGGCACCGGTGGCACCTCGGGCGTGGATTACCTGCGGCGCATGCTGGAAGTGGTGCTGTTCCCCGAGATCTGGAAACTGCGCACGGAACTCTGAGCCGCGCCAGCCCGTCCCCATATACATGAAAATGGGGACGACGCTGGCAGGCGCACACTTGCCGATCTGGCCTGCCCGGCCAATCCCATGCTAGAATTCGCAGTTACTTTTCGGATACGTGGCAAGACCCGTGGCGTACACATGCGCGCGATTCCTGCTGGCGACCCTAACTTTTGAACGACTCGCCCCAGAGTCCTAGGAAAGCACCATGAAAGAAGGCATTCACCCCGAATACCGCGAAGTCGTCTTCGCCGATCTGCAAACGGGCAACAAGTTCATCACCCGTTCGACGGTCCACACGCGCGAAAACATCGAAATCGATGGCAAGACGTACCCGCTCTTCAAGTGCGACGTGACCTCCGAATCGCACCCGTTCTACACGGGCGCCCAGACGCGTATCGTCGAAACCGGCCGCGTGGAAAAATTCCGCGCCCGTTTCGCCCGTACGGCCGGCACGGTCAAGTCCGCTTCCTGATCCTGTCGCTCCTACGGGAGTCACAGCAAAAAGGCAGCCTTCGGGCTGCTTTTTTTTCCCCTGGCCCTGCTCATTAACAACTAGGGGCTGGCGCTTCCCGATCACTCGGTTACATTAACGCCCGTGTCCCCACTTTCTATTTCCACTCCAGCCCGGCTGACGTCGATGGCTACCGCGAAGCTGCCCAGGCTGATTCTGCTTGGGCTGGCCCTGGCCTATGTCGTCGCAGGCCTGTTCATGCGCGACCCGTGGAAAACGGACGATGCGGTTGGCCTGGCGACGATGATCACCGCCATCCGCGAAGGGGGCATCACCTGGCTGCTGCCGCAGGTGGGGCACCTGGCCCATGCCGAGGAAGGCCCGCTGATCACCTGGGTCGGCGCGATCTGCATCTGGCTGTTCGGTCCCTTCATCGGCGACATCACCGCCGGCCGCCTGCCCAACCTGCTGTGGTTCGGCATCACGGCCATGAGCGTCTGGTACGGCACCTACCTGCTGGGCCGCCGCGCCGAGGCGCAACCGCTGGCCCTGCCCTTTGGCGGCGAACCGGAACCGCGCGATTATGGCCGCATGTTGGCCGACGCGGCGCTGCTGTTGCTGCTGGCCACCGTCGGCATCCTGCAGCGCACGCACGAAACCACGGTCGTCCCCGCCATCATGGCCTGCCAGGCGTTGGCTTTCTATTCGCTGGCCCGCACGGTCGACCGGCCGGTCACGGGCTCGACCACGCTGGGCATCGCGCTTGCCGCCAGCTTCCTGACGCGCGGCTGGGTCGGCGCACTGCCGATCATGATCGCCGCCCTGCTCGCCTTCTATCCGCGCGGTCCCCTGTGGAAATGCAAGCGTTGGCTGCCGTGGGCCATCCTGGTAACCGCTGTGCTGATCCTGGCGTGGTGGATCCCGGCAAGCCAAAGCAGCGAATACTGGATCCGCAACTGGAAGAGCTGGAACCTGTCGTCGTTCGCCGTGCCCTCATGGCACGACGTGGGCCGCACGCTGCGCGACCTGCCCTGGTATCTCTGGCCCACTTGGCCCTTGGCCTTGCTGGCGGTCTGGCGCTGGCGCGCCTGGATCTACGCGCCGCACATCTGGCTGCCGCTGATGCTGCTGATCTGCTCGGCGCTGGCGCTCTTCACGCTGGATGAAGCCAGCGATTCCGAATACGTGCTGATGGCGGTGCCCTGCGCGGTGCTGGGTGCGTTCTCGCTGCCGACCTTGCGCCGCGGCGTGGTGAACACGCTGGATTGGTTCGCCGTGATGTGTTTTTCCCTCACGGCCGCCACTGCCTGGCTGGGCTGGGTTGCCTTGCACTTCCATTGGCCCGCGCAGATTTCGCGCAACATCGGCCGCCAGACGACCGGCTACGAACCCGTGATTTCCTGGTTCGCCTTCGCCCTGGCGGTGGTTATCACCCTGGGCTGGATCGCGCTGGTGGTCTGGCGCCTGCGGGTCAAGCCCCAGGCCTTGTGGCGCGGCACCGTGCTGTCCGCGGGCGGCCTGACCGTGACCTGGATCCTGCTGGTGCTGCTGTGGCAGCCCGCGGTCGACTATGCCCGCAGCTACCGCACCGTATCCGGCGAATTGGCGCAGGCCGTGGCGCAGAACATCCGCCCC
The DNA here is from genome assembly GCF_016428805.1 of Achromobacter sp. ASV32. Taxonomy (GTDB): domain Bacteria; phylum Pseudomonadota; class Gammaproteobacteria; order Burkholderiales; family Burkholderiaceae_B; genus Achromobacter. The sequence goes on along the minus strand of NZ_JAELTJ010000023.1, from coordinate 40,030 downwards.
GGCGAATGCGTGCGCGGGCTGAGCCTGGGCAGCGGCCAGCGCGCGTCGTTCCTGATCTTCAATAACCTGACGTTCACGTTCGACTCCAAGTGCACGCTGGTGCTGCAGCAGACGACCAATCAGAGCCTGCGTGACAACACCGCCGCCTATAGCGACAGCGCCGACGTGCTCTGGCAAGGCGGACGCCGCGCCGACCGCCAGGAGGTGTTCCGCCTGTTGCGCGTCGGCCCCACCCGATGAGCGCTGCCGCAGCGGCGCCGATCGGTTTCGGCGCCACCCTGCGCGGCATCGCCAAGCAGGCCTGGCCGGTGCTGATCAGCCAATGGGCGGGTATCTCGTTCGGCGTGCTCGACACCGCGATGACAGGCCACGCCAGCGCCAGCGACCTGGCGGCGATGGCGCTGTCCGCCTCCATCTACATCACCATCTTCGTCGGCCTGATGGGCGTGGTGCACGCGCTCATCCCCATCCTGGCGCAGCACTTCGGTGCCGGCAACAATCTGGAAGTGGGCCGCAGTTGGGGTCAGGGCGTCTGGCTGGCCTTGGGCTTGTCAGGGGTCGGCGCCATCCTGATGCTGTTTCCCGATGTCTGGCTCTCCATGTCGGGCAATGTCGACCCCGCCGTGCGCGATCGCATCGCGTCCTACCTGCGCGCGCTGGTGCTGGCGCTGCCCGCCGCGCTGGTGTTCCGCACCATCTATGCGCTGGGCACATCGGTGTCGCGCCCCAAGCTGGTCATGGCCATCAATCTGACCGCCATCGGCTTCAAGGCGTTTTTCAATTGGCTGTTCATCTACGGCAGCCTGGGCCTGCCCGCCATGGGCGCCACCGGCGCCGGGCTGGCCACGGCCCTGGTGTCGTGGATGAGCCTGGGACTGGGCCTGTGGGTGATCACGCATGACCGCTATTACCGGCGCTTCCGCCTGCACGTGGGCCGGCCCGACTGGAAGACCCTGAAAGAGCTGTTGCGCCTGGGCATCCCCATGGGCGGCTCGTACCTGGTCGAGGTGTCGGCCTTCACCTTCATGGCCTTGCTGGTGGCGCGCGAAGGCACCTACGTCACGGGCGGCCACCAGATCATGTCGAACCTGGCGGCGCTGTGCTACATGATGCCGATGGCGCTGGGCGTGGCCACCGCCGCCCTGACGGCGCAGGCGATCGGCGCAGGCAACCTGGCGCACGCCCACCGCATCGGCATGGCCGGCCTGGCGCTGGGGCTGATGGGGGCGTTGTTGACCGCAGTGGTGCTGCTGGCTGGCCGCCCCCTGATCCTGGCAGCCTACACCGGCGACAGCCAGGTGGCGGCCGTGGCCACCACGCTGCTGGCCGTGCTGCCGCTGTTCCACCTGTTCGACTCCATGCAATGCATCAACTCATACCTGCTGCGCGCCTACAAGGTCGCGGTGGTGCCACTGCTGCTGCAGACGGTGGCGTTGGCCGGTGTGGGCCTGGTCGGCGGCTGGTGGTTCGGCTTCGGCCCCGGGCGCGGCGGTCTGGACGGGCTGCGCAACTTCCTGGTGCCCGGATCGCCGCAGGGCGCCGGCACGATGTGGCTGATGGCCATGGCCGGCCTGGCGCTGTCCGCCGCGCTGCTCCACTTCTGGTACCGGCACATCGTCCGCGCCGTGGCGCGATAGTCGGACACCGTCCAACAAAAAAGGCAGCCGCCGGCTGCCTTTTTTCTTTGGCGAGAAGCCCGCCTGTGCCGCTATGCCGCTGCCTCGGTTGACGCGCGCAGCCCGGCGTTCAGGACAAGCCCCCCCTTTTAGCCCTTCGGCCGCTTATCGATCACGCGGCGGGCCTTGCCGGTCAGCGTGCGTTCGACATGGCCCGATTCCGACACCTGGATACGGGCGCTGACGCCGATGTGCGTCTTGACCGCATGCTGCAACTGCTTGCCCAGGGCCGCGCGCTCGGCATCCGACAGGGTCGAGAACTCGGCGCGCACTTCCGTCAGGATCTCGAGCTCGTCCATATTGCCGGAGCGCGACAGCACCAGCTGGTAGTGCGGCGCCAGTTGGGCGATCTTGAGCACCAGCTCCTCGACCTGGGTCGGGAACATGTTCACGCCACGCACGATCAGCATGTCGTCACTGCGGCCGGTGATCTTGCCGATGCGGCGCATGCTGCGCGCGGTGGGCGGCAACAGGCGGGTCAGGTCGCGGGTCCGGTAGCGGATGATGGGCATCGCTTCCTTGGTGAGCGACGTGAACACCAGTTCGCCCGGCTCGCCGTCGGCCACGGGCTCGCCCGTGTCCGGATTGATGATCTCGGCGTAGAAGTGATCTTCCCAGACGACGGGACCATCCTTGGTCTCGACGCACTCGCTGGCCACGCCCGGGCCCATCACTTCGGACAGGCCATAGATGTCGACGGCATCGATGCCGGCTTCGGCTTCGATGTCGGCCCGCATCTGCCCGGTCCAGGGTTCGGCGCCGAAGATGCCGATGCGCAGCGAGCTTTGACGCGGATCAATGCCCTGGCGGCGCTGTTCTTCGAGAATATTGCAGAAATAGGAGGGCGTGACCATGATGATGTCCGGACGGAAATCATTGATCAGTTGCACCTGCTTTTCGGTCTGCCCCCCCGACATCGGGATGACGGTGCAGCCCAGGCGCTCGGCCCCGTAATGCGCGCCCAGGCCGCCCGTGAACAGGCCGTAGCCATAGGCCACGTGCACCGTGTCGCCGGGCTTGCCGCCGGCCGCGCGGATCGAACGCGCCACCAGGTTGGCCCAATTGTCCAGGTCGCCCTTGGTGTAGCCGACCACCGTGGGCTTGCCCGTCGTGCCACTGGACGCGTGGATGCGCGAAATGCGCTCACGCGGCACCGCGAACATGCCGAACGGATAGTTCTCGCGCAGTTCCTTCTTGGTGGTGAAGGGGAACTTGGCGATGTCGGACAGCTGCTTCAGGTCGTCCGGATGCACGCCGGCCTCGTCGAAGGCCTTCTTGTAATGCGGCACGTTGTCGTAGGCATGCTTGACCGACCACTTCAGGCGCTCGAGCTGCAGGGCCCGCAGCTCGTCCTGGCTGGCATGCTCGATGGGGTCCAGCCCCGGCTTGCTCATGGTGTTGGACATGGTTATCTCTCTCCTGGAATTCTCTTCACACCGGTCCGGGCGACGCGGATTCCGTCCGCGCGCGCCTCGTCCGGCGGCCTTGTCTTGAGTGGATGGGCGGGTTCAGGCTTCGGCGGGCGTGCCGACGATCTGCCCCTTGATCCGATAGGAACGGCCGCGGAACAACGCGACGTTGCGGCCTTCCTGGTTGGTCACGGTGACGTCGTACACGCCGGTGCGGCCGGCCAGCGAGCGCTCCTGCGCCACCGCGGTCAGCAGGTCGCCTTCGAAGCCCGGGGCCAGATAATCGATGGTGCAGCCCGAGGCCACCGTGCTGACATTGCGCGAATTGCAGGAAAAGGCGAATGCGCTGTCGGCCAGGGCGAAGATGAAGCCACCGTGGCAGGTCTTGTGGCCATTGAGCATGTCGGGACGCACCCGCATGGTCAGGCGGGCATAGCCCGGCGCCATTTCCTCGACGTTCATGTCCAGGCCCTGCGACGCCGCATCGCCGGCGTACATCACCGTGCCCACGGCCTGCGCCAGTTCCTGAGGATCGGTCGGCGCCTCGACGGGCGGAACGTGCGTGCTCATCATTGCCCCTTGAACTGCGGTTCGCGTTTGCCCAGGAACGCCGCCACGCCTTCGGCGTAGTCGGCGCTGCGGCCCAGCTCGCGCATCATGTCGCGTTCCAGGTCCAGTTGCGTCGCCAGGTCATTGCCCAGGCTCGCCTGCAATGCCCGCTTGGTATAGGCCAGCCCCTTGGTGGGTGCGCGCGAGAAATGCTGCGCCAGGTTGTCCAGCGTGACGTCGAACGCGTCGTCGGCCACGCACTGCCAGATCAACCCCCAGGCCTCGGCCTGGCGCGCGCTGAGCTTGTCGCCCAGCATCGCCAGCCCCATGGCGCGGGCGCGCCCGACCAGGCGCGGCAGCACGAACGTGCCGCCAGTGTCCGGAATCAGGCCCAGCTTGCAGAACGACTGGATGAAGTTGGCCGATTCCTTGGCAATGACAATGTCGCCGGCGAACGCCAGGTTGGCGCCCGCGCCGGCCGCCACGCCATTGACGCCCACCACCACGGGCAAGGGCAAGGCGTTCAGGCGGCGCACCAGCGGCGCGTAGAACTTGTCGACGGTCTCGCCCAGGTCCGGCGGCGTGCCGTCAGGGGCGGGTTTGCGCTCGCTCAGGTCCTGGCCGGCACAAAAGCCGCGGCCCGCGCCGGTCAGCACCAGCACGCGCGCGCCTTGCGTTTCGACGCGCGTCAGCGCATCGGCCACTTCGCCATGCATGTTGGCCGTGAAGCTATTGAGCTTGTCCGGACGGTTCAGCGTCAAGCGCGCGATACCGCCGGAAAGATCGAACTGGATGTCTTGATAGCTCATGTCCGGTCCCGTGGCTCAGATGTGACGGCGGGTCTGCACCACGCGGAAACGGTTCGAGACGAAAGCCGAGTCGGACAGCGCCGCATTGGCCGCCGGGTTGGCGCCGGTGCCATGGAAGTCGCTGAAAGCGGCGGTCTGGTTCACGAACACCGCGCCCGTCAGATTCAGGGACAGCGACACGCCGGACTCTTCCGCCGCGTCCTGCACTTGCTCGGCCACCTCGTTGTTGGTGGTGTAGGCAGACAGCGACAGGGCGCCATGCTCGATCACGCTGTCGCGCGCGAGCTGGATGCTGTGGGCAGTGGAGTCGGTCGCCACCACGAAGGCGATCGGGCCGAACCATTCCTGGCTGATGGCGGCGTTGCCCGCCTCGGTGCGCAAGAGCAGCGGCGTGCGCACACGCGCGTTCTCGAATTGCGGATGGACCAGCGTGCGGCTGTCGGCCACCACCGGCAGACCCAGCGCACGCGCTTTTTCGATGCGTTCAACAATGCCGTCGTTCTGGATCGCGCCCGTCAGTTCCACCGCCTTGGCGGCGTCGGCGCCCAGCTTGTCCACCGCGGCGCCCAGGGCGGCAGCGACCTCGTCGAAGCTGACCCGGCCTTCCGGCGTCTGGATCCCATCGCGCGGCACGTAGATATTCTGCGGCGCCGTGCACATCTGGCCCGAATACAGCGCCAGCGAGAACGCCAGGTTGCGCGCCACGCCCTTCAGGTCGGCGGCGGAATCGATGATCACCTGGTTGACGCCGGCCTTCTCCGTGTAGACCAGCGCCTGGCGGGCGTTGTTCTCGAGCCAGTCGCCATTGGCGGTGCTGCCGGTGAAGTCGATGATCTTGACGGCGGGGTCCAGCGCCAGTTGGCGGGCCGTGTCTTCATTGGCGGCGTGTGCGGCCAGCAGCACCACATCCGGATCGAAGCCCGCTTCCTGCAGCACTTCGCGCGCCACCTTCACGGTGATGGCCAGCGGCAGGATCGCGCCCGGGTGCGGCTTGACGATGACGGTGTTGCCGGTGGCCAGGCTGGCAAACATGCCGGGGTAGCCGTTCCAGGTCGGGAAGGTCGAGCAGCCGATCACCAGCGCGACGCCACGCGGCACCACGGTGAACTGCTTTTCCATGCGGATCGGCTCGTTCTTGCCCTGCGGCTTTTCCCAAATGGCCACGCCGGGGATGCGCGACATTTCCTGCCAGGCGTAGGCCACGGCCTCGAAGCCGCGGTCTTGCGCGTGCGGGCCGCCGGCCTGGAAGGCCATCATGAAGCCCTGGCCGGTCGTGTGCTGCACCGCGTAGGCGATTTCAAAGCTGAGCTTGTTCAGGCGCGCCAGGATCTCCAGCGACACGCCCACCCAGGCCTGCGGACCGGCGCGGCGCCAATCGGCGAGTGCGCGCTTGGATGCGGCCACCAGCTTGGCGGCCGGGACGTGGGGATAGGTGATGCCCAGGTCGAAACCGTAGGGGGACTTTTCGCCGCCCACGGTGCCATCGGCATCGTGCTGCGTCAGCGGGAATGGCTTGCCCTGCAGGGCTTCAAAGGCGGCACGGCCGTCATCGTTGGCGGTTTCGCCGTAGTTGCGGGGGCTGGGCGACTCGGCAAACGGGCTCCAGTAGCCGCGCAAGGCGGTGGCGGCCAGGGCCTGCTCGAGCAGGGCTTGATGGCGTTCGAAGAATTTCTGGGACACTGCGTCTCTCCAAATATTGGCTATTCCCGGTCTGGCCCCATCGGCCGGATCCGATGATTTGTCTCGCGACGGTCAGGTTTCCTGGTCGAAGTCGATCACCAGGCGGTCACTGACCGGAAAGCTCTGGCAGCTCAGGATGAATCCCCGGGCCACCTCGTAATCTTCGAGGGCGAAGTTGGCATCCATATCCACTTCGCCTTCAACCACCTTGCAGCGGCAGGTGGAGCACACCCCGCCCTTGCATGAATACGGCAACTCGATGCCCTGCGCCAGCGCCGAATCCAGCACGCTGTCCTTGTTCTTGTCGATGACGAACATGCGGCTGTGGCCGTCCTGCACCACGGTCACCTCGCACTGCCCCTTGCCGGGGGCCTGGCGGGCTTCCTGTCCGGTACGCAGCGCGCGCGGCCCCTTCGGGGCGCCGAACAGCTCGAACTTGATGTTCGCCTTCGGAATGCCACGGGCCTGCAGACGCTCGACCACGCTTTCGGTCATGGTCTGCGGACCACAGACAAAAGCGTAGTCGATATCCTCGGGGCTCATCCAGGCCGACATCAGCTGATCGACTTTGTCGCCATCCAGGCGGCCGTTGAACAGTTCGATGTCCTGGGTCTCGCGGCTCATGACGTAGACCAGCGAGAACCGCTCCATGTACAGGTTCTTCAGGTCTTCGATCTCTTCACGGAACAACACGGCCGACGAGGCGCGATTGCCGAAGAACAGCGTGAATTTGCTGTTGGGCTCGGTCGACAGCGCGGTCTTGACCAGCGAGAACACCGGGGTGATGCCGCTGCCGACTGCGAACGCCACGTAATGGCGCGCGTTTTCCGGAGAGAAATCAACGGTGAAATTACCGGCCGGCGCCATCACTTCCAGCGTCTGGCCCGGCTGCAGCTCATGATTGGCCCAGCTGGAAAACGCGCCTTCGTCGACCTTCTTGATGGCCACGCGCAAGAGCTTGTCGCGCGGCGCCGAACAGATCGAATACGAACGGCGTAGCTCTTCGCCGTTGAGCTGCGTGCGCAGCGTCAGGTACTGCCCCGGCAGAAAGGCGAATTCCTCGGCCAGCGCCTCGGGCAGGTCGAAGGTCACGACCACTGCGTCGCGCGTGTTGCGCGCCACCGAGGCCACCTTCAGGGAATGGAATTGGTTCAGGCTCATACTCGAAACCACGCTCAGTGAGTCTTGAAATAATCGAAGGGCTCGCGGCAGGCGACGCAGCGGTACAGCGCCTTGCACGACGTCGAACCGAAATTGCTGACCAGGCGCGTGTCGCGCGAGCCGCAGCGCGGGCACTCGATGGCCGGGCCGGCGGCGCGCCGGCTGATGCCCGAGATATCAATCGCCTGCTGCGCGGGGGCGGCAATGCCGTAGCCCTTGAGCGCGGCGCGCCCCTTTTCGCTCATCCAGTCAGTGGTCCAGGCGGGCGACAGGCGGGTCTCGATACGGACCTCGGCGATGCCGTGGCGCGCCAGGACCTGGCGGATGTCCTCGGTGATTTCACGCATCGCCGGGCAGCCCGAATACGTGGGCGTGATGACGACCACGCAGGCCTGGCCGTCCCAGGACACGTCCCGCACCACGCCCAGGTCGACCACCGACAGCACGGGGATCTCCGGATCAGGGACCTCCTGCAGCCAGGCGTAAACCTGGTCGACGTCAACGGGCGCCAGCGTGTTCACCAGGTGGCTCCCGGATAGGCGCGCGGCAGGAATTGCATTTCGGCCAGCAGGTAGCCGAGTGCTTCGGTGTGCTTGCCCTGGCGGCCGCCGCGGTAGGCCAGGTGGTTGGCGGCAGCCGCGTCGGGCACCGTCAGCGTGGCCTCTTGAAGCACTTCGCGTACATGCTGTTCCCAGGGTTCGCGCAGCGCGGCGAGCTCACAGCCGATGCCGCGCGCCGCCATGTCCTGGTCGATCGCGTCATCAGCGAAGAGTTCGCCGGTGAAGCGCCAGGCGTCATCGATGGCTGCTTGCATCCGGGCATGGCTGACTTCGGTGCCGTCGCCCAGGCGCACGACCATGTCGGACGAGCGCCGCACATGGTAGGTAACCTCTTTGAGCGACTTGGCGGCAATGGCGGCCACGCGCGCGTCCGAGGACTCGGTCAGGCGTTGCAGCAGGAAGTAATGCCACACGTCGAACAGGAATTGGCGCGCCATCGTGTCGGCATAGTTGCCGTTGGGCCGTTCGACCAGCAGCGGATTGTGGAACTGGTGGGCGTCGCGCAGGTAGGCCAGTGCGTCTTCGTCGCGGCCAGCGCCTTCGACCTCGCCAGCCAGCGTCAGCCACATGCGGGCCTGGCCCAGCAGGTCCAGCGCGGTGTTGGTCAGCGCCAGGTCTTCTTCCAGGATGGGACCGTGCCCGGTCCAGGCGCCCAGCCGCTGCGACAGGATCAGCGAGCCGTCGCCCAGGCGCAGCAGGTATTCAAAGAAAGTCTTGTCCATGTTTCCCCCACCGCCTTACATGTGCTTGATTTCTTCGGGCATCGGGAAAAACGTGGGATGCCGGTATACCTTGCTGTTGGCCGGCTCGAACAGGGGATCCTTGTCACCGGGACTGCTGGCCGAGATATCGGCGGCACGCACGACCCAGATGCTCAGCCCTTCGTTGCGGCGGGTGTAGACGTCGCGGGCGTGATTGATCGCCATTTCCGCGTCCGGGGCGTGCAGGCTGCCCACGTGCTTGTGCGCCAGGCCGTGCTGGCTGCGGATGAACACTTCCCACAGAGGCCAGTCTTTGCTCATGATGGATATCCTCGAATGCCGGGCGCGCACTGCGCCCGGGTATGAATAGATGTCAGGGGGAAATGCCGGGCTGCGCCCGGCCAGAGTCAGGCAGCCTTGCGCTCGGCTTGCTTGTCGGCGTAGGCGACCAGCGCATCGCGCACCCAGGCGCCGTCTTCGTGCGCCTTGACGCGCGCGGCCAGGCGTTCGCGGTTGCAGGGGCCATTGCCCTTGAGCACCGCGTAGAACTCGGACCAGTCGATCTCGCCGAAGTCGTAGTGGCCGCGTTCGGCGTTCCACTTCAGTTGCGGATCGGGCACGGTCAAGCCCAGGTACTCGGCCTGGGGCACGGTCTGGTCGACCATCTTCTGGCGCAGTTCGTCGTTGGAGAAGAGCTTGATCTTCCAGGCCATCGACTGGGCGCTGTTGGGCGAGTCGGCATCGGAAGGACCGAACATCATCAGCGCCGGCCACCACCAGCGGTTCAGGGAATCCTGCACCATCGCCTTCTGTTCGGGGGTGCCGTGCAGGCACATCTGCATCAACAGGTCGTAGCCCTGGCGCTGGTGAAAGGACTCTTCCTTACAGACACGCACCATGGCCCGCGCGTAGGGGCCGTAGGAACAGCGGCACAGCGGGATCTGGTTGATGATGGCCGAGCCGTCGACCAGCCAGCCGATCATGCCGATGTCGGCCCAGCTGAGCGTGGGGTAATTGAAAATGCTGGAGTACTTGGCGCGGCCGGCGTGCAGATCGTCGATCAGGTCGCCGCGTGACACGCCCAGCGTTTCGGCGGCGCTGTACAGGTACAGCCCGTGCCCGGCTTCGTCCTGCACCTTGGCCAAAAGGATGGCCTTGCGCTTGAGCGACGGCGCACGGGTGATCCAGTTGCCCTCGGGCAGCATGCCGACGATTTCGGAATGCGCGTGCTGCGAGATCTGGCGCACCAGCGTCTTGCGGTAAGCGTCGGGCATCCAGTCCTTGGCCTCGATCCGCACGCCATCGTCGATACGGCGTTGGAACGTCTGCTCCCGGCCTTCGAGCTGGTCGGCGGTCTTGACCTGCTTGACACCGGTTTCGACGAGTTGAGCGTACATGGTTGTCTCCTTGAGACGGTTTGCGCAAACGCAAAGCAAACGCTGCGCAGTGCCGTCATGTCATAGCTGGATTATTTAATACAAAAAAACCATTGTCAAACTCAAATCTGTATCACATTGGATTTATGTATCATATCGAGGATCCTGATACCGGCCGCCTGCGGCCCCCCTTATGGCAAACCCTCAGTCGCCCCTGGACCGTTACCTGTCACGCCTGATCAAGAATGATCCGCCGCGGGCCAAATCCCTCTGCGTGAGCCTGCTGGGAGACGCATTGACGCTGCATGGCGGCGCCATCTGGCTGGGCGACCTGATCGAGCTGCTGGCCCCGTTGGGCATCAACGAACGCTTGCTGCGCACCAGCGTGTTCCGGCTGGTGGCGCAGAACTGGCTGCGGTCCGAACGCCATGGCCGGCGCAGCCTCTACCTGATCTCCGAACACGGCGCACGCCACACCGCCCACGCCTCGCAGCGCATCTACGAAGGCGCGCCGCGCGAATGGCATGGGGAATGGACGCTGGTGGCCCTGCCGCGCACCGGCAACGGCCTGGCCGAACGCGCCGAGCTGCGCCGCGAACTGGTCTGGGAAGGTTTCGGCATGATCGCGCCGGGGCTGTTTGCCCATCCCCACACCGAGGCGCGCGCCGCCCACGAAATCCTGGAAAAGCTGGGGATTCCCGACCGTGCCCTGGTGCTGTCGGCCCGCGACCTGGCCGGCGCTGGCGGCCTGCCCATCGCCAGCCTGGCGTCGCAATGCTGGAACCTGGACGACGTCGCCGAGCAATACCGGCAGTTCATCAAGAATTTCGGGCCGCTGGAAAAACTGCTGGAGGACGCCCCGGCGCCCGCCGAGGCCTTCATCGCACGGGTACTGCTGCTGCACAGCTGGCGCCGGATCGTGCTGCACGACCCCCAACTACCCGCCGCGATGCTGCCCGAGAACTGGCCCGGCCATGCGGCGCGCGAGCTCTGCGGCCGTATCTACTGGCGGGTCTTCGACGCCTCCGAAGCCCATCTGGACGCCCTGGCCGGCAAGGACAACGACCGCTACACGCCGCTGACGGCCGAAGGCGATGCGCGCTTCGGCGGACGGCCACAAGCCGCCTGACGTGCAGGCGGTAAAGATTCAACGGTAGGAAAATACCCCCGGCAGCTCAGTCCGGGGGGAATTGCGGCGGCAGGGTCACGCCCAGATCCCGCACCAGGCATTCACCGGCCGCGTCGCGGCCCACGCCCGATGCTTCCAGCCCGCGCGCCATGGCAATGAAGCACAGGGTCCAGCGCGCTCGCAGCGGCCGCCCCAGCGCCAAGCCGGAATCCGCGTCGATGCCGCTGGGGACATCCAGCGCCAGCACCGGCACGCCGCTGGCGTTGACGCGGTCTATCAGCGCCTGCCATGACGCGCCCAGCGGACGATTCAATCCGATGCCGAACAGGCCGTCGATCACCACGGCGTAATCCAAGGGATCCGGCAAGGCGTCCAGCGATCCGCCCCCAGCGTCGCGCCAATTGCGCCAGGCGCGCGCGGCGTCCGGCGGCAGCCCGTCCGGACCGGCCTGCATGTACAGGTCCACCACGAATCCACGGGCGATAAGCTGCGTGGCGGCGGTCAGCGCATCACCGCCGTTGTTGCCAGGGCCAGCCAAGGCCAGCACCGGAGCCGGAGGCACGAACCGCGCTGCGATGAAATCGGCCGCGGCAGCGCCTGCAAGAGGCATCAGTTCCCGCCCCTGCGACAGCGCCAGCCTTTCGGCCTGGCGTATCCGGGCAACGGGAAAGGACGGCATTGCCTACACCTTGAGGAAGTGCTCGCGGTAGTACTTGAGTTCGTCGATCGACTCGTAGATGTCGGCCAGCGCCTCGTGACGGCTTTTCTTCTCGAAGCCCTTGTAGACCGCGGGTGCCCAGCGGCGCGCCAGTTCCTTCAGCGTGCTGACATCCAGATTGCGGTAGTGGAAGAACTGTTCCAGGCGCGGCATGTAAGCAAACATGAAGCGGCGATCCTGGCTGATGGTATTGCCGCACAGGGGCGACTTGCCTGCCGGCACGTGCTGCGCAAGGAACGCCAACAGCGTATCCTCTGCTTGCGCCTCGGAAATCGTCGATGCCCGCACCTTGTCGATCAGCCCGCTTTTGCCGTGGGTGGACTTGTTCCAGTTGTCCATCGCGTCAAGCAGGCTGTCGGGCTGGTGCACCACCAGCACGGGGCCTTCGGCGACCACGGTCAGGTCGGCCTCGGTCACCACCACGGCGACCTCGATGATGCGTTCTTTTTCAGGGTCCAGGCCGGTCATTTCCATATCGAGCCAGACCAGGCGGTTTTCGTTCACAGCCATATAATTTGCCTATAAAACACGCGATTTTCGCATATACCTACTTGAGCCCGCTGTATTGCCCATGTTCACACTGCTGTTCGTTGCCTTCCTGCTGACCGATATCGCCGTGCGCATGTGGCTGGCTACCCGGCAGATCCGCCACGTGGTGCGCAACCGTGACCGGGTACCTGCCGAATTCTCTCATCGTATCGGCTTGTCCAACCACCAGCGCGCGGCGGATTACACGGTGGCGCGCGTCAAGCTGGGCATGCTGGAACGCACCTACGACGCCATCGTGCTGGTCTGCCTGACGCTCATGGGCGGGCTGCAATACATCGACCTGATGATAAGCCAGGTGACCCAATACGACCTGCTGCGCCAGGTATTGCTGGTGGTGACGGTCATCGTGCTGCTGGGCCTGTTCAGCCTGCCCTTCACGGTATGGCGGCAATTCCGGCTGGAAGCGCGTTTCGGCTTTAATCGCATGACGCCCAAGCTGTTCATCATGGATGCCGCCAAGGGCATCGGGCTGACCGCGGTGCTGGGCCTGCCGTTGATTGCCGCGGTACTCTGGATCATGGGCAGCGCGGGCGCCTACTGGTGGCTCTGGGCCTGGGCCCTGTGGTCGGTCTACAGCCTGATGATGCAGGTCATTTTCCCGACGGTCATCGCGCCGGTCTTCAACAAGTTCACCCCGCTGTCCGACCCCGCCCTGATCGAACGCATCCACCAGTTGGCCCAGCGCTGCGGCTTTTCACTCAAGGGCCTGTTCGTCATGGACGGTTCGCGCCGCTCGGCCCACGGCAACGCCTACTTCACCGGCTTCGGACGGTCGCGCCGCATCGTGTTTTTCGACACCTTGCTGGCACGCCTGAATGCTGACGAGATCGAAGCCGTGCTGGCGCATGAACTGGGCCACTTCACCAAGCACCACATCACCCGGCGCATCGTGCTCAGTTTCGGCGCGGCGCTGGTGTTCTTCGCCTGCCTGGGCTGGATCGCCCAGCAGCCCTGGTTCTACGAAGGGCTGGGCGTCGTGCCCCAATTGGGCGGACGCAACGATGCCATGGCGCTGCTGCTCTTCCTGTTGGTCATGCCCGTCTTCACCTTTATCTTCACGCCGCTGGCCAGCCTGCTCTCGCGCCGCGACGAATTCGAAGCAGACCGCTACGCGGCCGAGCAAAGCTCGCCGGACCGCCTGGTTTCCGCCTTGGTCAAGCTCTACGACGACAACGCCACCACCCTTACCCCCGATCCCGTGCACTCCGCCTTCTACGATAGTCACCCCCCCGCCGCCGAGCGCATCCGCCACCTGATGGCGCCTGCCGCATGAGCCTGTCCGACCGCTCCAAGGCATCCTTCGCGCATGCGCCGCAAGACAGCGGTGCGCCCGCCGACGCCGCCAACGAAGGCCGCATCATCGCGGCCCACGGCCGCCACTACACGGTCGAGCTGGCCGACGGCAGCCTGCGCAAGTGCTTCCCGCGCGGCAAGAAGGCCGGCGCGGCGGTGGGCGACCGGGTCCGCATCACGCCTCAGGGACAGGATGAGGGCGCCATCGATGCGATCCTGCCACGGCGCAACCTGCTGTACCGGTCGGACGAAATGCGGTCCAAGCAGTTCGCGTCCAACGTCGACCAGCTTCTGATCGTGGTCGCGGTCCAGCCGACTTTCTCCGACGATCTGACCGGCCGCGCGCTGGCCGGCGCCTGGAGCGCGGGCATCGCCCCGCTGATCATCCTGAACAAGACCGACCTCGTGGACGCCCTGCCCGCGGCCCGCGCCCGCCTGGCGCCGATCGCGGCGCTGGGCGTGGACATCGTCGAACTGAGCGCGCTGGAACCTGAAAAGGTCCACACCGAGCTGGCGCCGCGCCTGGCGGGCCGCACCAACCTGCTGCTGGGCCAAAGCGGCATGGGCAAGTCCACGTTGCTGAACGTACTGGTGCCCGACGCACTGGCCGCCACCCGCGAACACTCGACGGCGCTGGACATGGGCAAGCACACCACCACCAGCACCCGCCTGTACCACCTGCCCGCGCCGGGCGGCGACCTGATCGACTCGCCCGGGTTCCAGGCCTTTGGCCTGCAGCACCTGACGCGAGAAGACATCATTCGGGGCTTCCCCGAATTCACCAAGCCGATCGAATCCTGCCGCTTCTACAACTGCACCCACCGCCACGAGCCGGGCTGCGGCGTCGTCGCGGCGCTGCAGGCAGGCGCTATCGATCCGGCCCGCTACGCGTTGTATCAGCGCATCCTGGAAGAAAACCTGGCAGGCCAGCAGCGCTACTGACCGCCGGGGGCAGGGGCTTGAGCCCCCTGCCCCGCGTCAGTCATGCCGCTCGCGGCCTGGCGTCAGCGCGGCGGCAAGCCGTTGCGCAGCAGATGATAAAGATTGCGCAGCATGCCCGCCGTGGCCCCCCAGATGAAGTGCCGGCCATAAGGCATGCCGTAGTACTGGCGCACCCGGCCATCGTCCAGCCGCGCTTCATAAAGGCGGTGGTTGGCCGGATCCATCAGAAAAGCCAGCGGCACCTCGAATACCTCGGCCACCTCGAACGCATCCGGCGCCAGCTCGAAGCCGGGCGTTACCAGCGACACGACGGGAATGATCGAAAAACCCGTGGCGGTCAGGTAGGGGGGCATGCTGCCCAGGACCTCGACATGATTGGCCGGCAAACCGGTTTCTTCCTGCGCCTCACGCAGCGCTGCGGCAATGGGCGTGGCGTCACTGGTTTCGATGCGTCCGCCCGGAAAGCTGATCTGGCCCGCATGGTCATGCAGGTGGGCGGCACGCTGCGTCAGCATGATGTGGACCCCGTCTTGGCGAGTCACCAGCGGAATCAGCACGGCTGCCGGCACCGGCACGCCCTCGCGCCCGGGATAACGCAGATCGTTGTCGCGCGACAGTTCCAGCGTCCAGGTGGACGGCTGATTGAGCGTGCCGCGCAGAAGATCGGGCGTCAATAGATTGGCGGGCAGCGCCGGCAGGGATTGATTGGCGATGACCCAGGGTTGCGACGCCGGATCGAATCCGGGACGCGCCAGTGGCCGACGGGGCCGGCCAGAAGACGAGGAATCAGACATTCGGCTTTTCAAAAAGAAAAAGGCACCCTCGCAGGTGCCTTTTTAACCCGGAAACCCGTGCCGAACGAAAACGCTGGATGGCGTGTGCGTCCGACACTGGTAGGGCCGTGTGCCGATAAGCGATCAAGCCGCCGAGGCTTGCTTGCTGACCAGCTTTTCCTTGATACGCGCCGACTTGCCCGAGCGGTTGCGCAGGTAGTACAGCTTGGCGCGGCGCACGTCGCCGCGGCGCTTGACTTCGATGCCGGCGATTTGCGGCGAGTACAGCTGGAACGTACGTTCCACGGCTTCACCCGACGAAATCTTGCGCACGGTGAACGCGGAGTTCAGGCCGCGATTGCGCTTGGCGATAACGACGCCTTCGAAGGCCTGCACGCGCTTGCGGGTGCCTTCAACGACGTTCACGCTCACGATGACGGTGTCACCGGGGGCAAATTCAGGCTTGGCTTGGCCGCCGGTCAGGCGGGCAATCTCTTCCTGTTCCAGGATAGCGATAAGGTTCATGAGAACTCCTAGATCATCGTGTCTTTGCGGACTAAAACGCTTTGCCGTGTTTTGCCGTTCTATGTTGGTTAGGCCTGATACCTGCGGGGTTGCCCCCAGACATACTGGGTTGGACCCCCGAGCCTTGTACCGCAAGCAGAGGATGAGATTTGGCAAACCAATGATTCTACACCAAAAATTGGCTGGGCCGTCAGGTAACATGGCGGCCTGCCCGCAGGTTTGCGGTACCCTAGCGGTTCCTGTAACAAACACGTCACAAGACGCTGTGCACCCCCCCATGTCGTATTCGTCCCTGATATTGGTCGTCCTGGCGGCGATGGCCCACGCCACGTGGAATCTCCTAGCCAAGCGCGCGGCCATGGTGGGCGCCCCCTTCGTATTCGCCTATGGGCTGTGCGCCTCGGTGCTGTATGCGCCCTGGGTGGTGTGGGTACTGCTGCATGACGGCATGACATGGACCTGGCCTGTGGTGGGCGCCATCCTGACGTCCAGCCTGTTGCATCTGGGCTACAGCCTGTGCCTGCAACGCGGTTACCAGGTGGCCGATCTATCGGTCGTGTACCCGATCGCCCGCGGCACCGGCCCCCTGCTTTCGACGACCGGCGCCTTCCTGCTGCTGCGCGAGCCCGCGACCGGCACCGGCATCGCCGGCATGCTGTGCGTGGTGATCGGGGTGCTGCTGATTGCCACACAGGGGCGGCTGTCCATTTTTCGCAATGCCCAGGCCTGGATAGGCGTGCGCTGGGGCATGGTGATCGGGCTGTTCATTGCCGCATACACCGTGGTGGATGCCTATGGCGTGAAGGTGCTGCTGATCAGCCCGGTACTGTTCGACTGGTTCACCTGCGTGACCCGCACCACCATGATGACGCCGCACATGCTGCGCCGGCGTAGCCAGGCCTGGGCATCCATGCGTGGCCACTGGCACCTGGCGCTGGCGGTGGGTTTGCTGTCGCCGTTGGGGTACATCCTGGTGCTGTACGCCCTGCGCAACGGCGCGCCGCTGAGCCTGGTTGCCCCCGCCCGCGAAATGTCGATGATGCTGGGCACCCTGGCCGGCATGTTTCTGCTACGCGAAAAAGTGGGCCCAGGCCGCCTGGCAGGTTGCCTGTCGATTCTGGCGGGCGTGGTGTTGCTGGGTTCGACCTGAACCCGCGGCCGCGCGCCAGGCACCGCACGCGACAAACCCGTTCAAAAGCCGCCCGCCGCGCCCAGCCACATCAGCGCGGGAATCATTGCGCCCCAGGCCAGCACCAGCACCACGTCCAGCACCATGCTCTTGACGCTGACCTGATCCGAGACCGGTTCGACCGTGGCGTTGCCCAGGCTGCGCTCGCGCGGGCCCCGGCTGGCGTTGCCCGCAACGTTGCCCGCGGCGGGCGCCCCCACATCGGCCGACGCTGGCGGGAACGGCCACTTGCCCGGCAGGGTGCCGGTTCGGCCGCCCTTGCCGACCAGGGTATTGGCCGAGGGCACCCCGGCCGGCGCGATGCCGCTGCCACCCGGCACGCTCGAGCCCGTTGACCGGCCCGCCGCGCCCGGCGTTGCTGTCCAGGGCATGGCCAGCCCGGTAAAGCGGGCGCTGAACGCCCGAACGCGTTGCACCGCGCGGCGCAGCGGGGTCAACGATACGGCGGCAAGATCGTCCGGCAGGACAGAGAGTTGAGCGGTGTTCATAGGAACTCCTTGGTAGCGCGGTAAAAACGACTGTCAGAATCGACGGGCAACAACAACGGAACAACCGGAAGGACGGCAAGGACCGCCCGGCACCGCGGCGTCAGTCAAACAGCGACAGCTGCCCGGCAGCCACGGCGCGCCACTGGCGCTCGCCGCGTCCGAAAGCGCCGGCCACCGGCGCGGCACTGGAAAAAGGGACCCCTGAAGACGCTTTCACGCCAACCGGGGATAGGGAAATGGGGGAATCGGGCGTGCCTGCGGCCGCAGCGAACAAGGACGCGGAGCCACCCGCCGCCAGGGGCGGTTGAAAGCGGTCGGTCTCAAGCGCCAGGCGGTGGCGGTTCAGGCCCAACTTGCGCGTGGCCACGGCAAAGCGCTGGCGCAGCAGGTCGGCCCAGATGCCGGTGCCGCGCATGCGCGAGCCGAAGTTGGGATCGTTGCGGCGGCCATTGCGCAGGTCTTCGATACGGTGCAGCACACGCTGGGCGCGGTCCGGGTAGTGGGCGTTGAGCCAATCCTCGAACAGCGTTTTGACTTCCCAGGGCAACCGGATGACCGTGTAGCTGGCGTAATGCGCGCCAGCCGCCTTGGATTCCTGGAGGATGTGTTCCATGGCGTCGTCGTTGATGAACGGGATGACCGGCGCCACCAGCACGCCCACCGGCACGCCGGCGGCGGTCAGGTTGCGCACGGCTTCCAGGCGGCGCCAGGGGGCGGCCGCACGCGGCTCGAGCGTGCGGGCCATGCCGGCATCCAGCGTGGTGATGCTCATGTAGACCACCACCAGCTTTTGTTCGGCCAGCGCGGCCAGCAGGTCCAGGTCGCGGGCGACCAGCGCGTTCTTGGTGACGATGGTGACCGGATGCCGGGTTTCCAGCATCAGTTCGAGCATGCCGCGCGTCAGGCGCCAGTCGCGTTCGATGGGCTGATAAGCGTCGGTGGCCGAACCGATATTGATGGGCGACGGCTTGTAGCCGGGCCGGCCGATTTCGGTGCGCAGCGCCTGCACGGCATTGGCCTTGGCCACCAGGCGGGTCTCGAAGTCCAGCCCGGGCGAGTAGCCCAGATAGGAATGCGTGGGCCGGGCGTAGCAATAGACGCAGCCGTGTTCGCAGCCACGGTAGGGATTGACCGCCACATCGAAGGGGATGTCGGGCGAATCGTTGCGCGACAGGATCTTGCGGGCCTCTTCGGCCGTGACAGTGGTCTTGGGTGCCGCGGGCGCCACGCGGGCATCGGGCAGGATGGGAATGACTTTGCGGGAAATATCGGGGACAGAATCAACGAAGTCAGCCGGAAGACCCGAAGAGGACCAGCCGTCGTCGACCTGCACGCGGTCATCGCGCTGAAAGCGATGCCGAACATTAGTAACCGCACCCCGACCGCGCAAGGCGGCGGGGGCGGCAGCCGGGGACCCAGAACCGGCGGGAAAAGAATGATCGGTGCGTGCCATGAAAACTACTGTACAAAAACACAGTGGTTTTGACAAGCACCAAAAGCCTTTTCGTAAGACAGCCCCACTTTACCGCAAGACGAAGACGGCGTCCGGACAATTCGATTTCATCTGGCGAGATGGGCCGCAAACCCGCGCCAGCATTAGCTTTGGATTTAAAACAACACTAAAAGCCCGACCTGGCGAGCGTTGTTTTCCGGCCCACTGGCGGCTTACCGAAGCATCCCGGCCGCAGCGGTCTGATGCGTGGCTTCGTCGATCAGGATAAAGGCCCCCGTCGCCGGCACATCGGCATAGCGATCGACCGCCAACGCTTCACGCGTAGTGAACGTGACGCGGCCGATGTCGTTCATGCGCAGCGTGCCTTCGGTGTTCTCCACTTCCTGCAATTCATGGATGTCGCGATGCGAGAGCACCGCGCGAATCTTTGCCGAGGTCAGCCGCGTGCCGTGCTTGAGCAGATACTTGCGCGCGGGATTGAGCGGCTGCGAGTCGAGCCAGCACAGCTCCGCTTCGAACTCGCGCGCGACCTGCGCCTGCGCCGACGCATGCACGATCACGTCGCCGCGCGACACGTCGACATCGCGGTCGAGCACCAGCGTCACCGAATCGCCCGACACCGCTTCATCCAGCAAGCGATCGAACACGCGCACCTCGCGTACGCGCGCCGTCACGCCCGACGGCTGCACCGTGATCTCGTCGCCGGGGCGCAGCACGCCGCTGGCGATGCGGCCGGCGTAGCCGCGGAAATCGTCCTTGCGGTCGCCGTCGTGGCGCGCCACCCACTGCACCGGAAAGCGCAGCGGACCCGCGCGGCCATCGCCGGACAGGTCCAGCGATTCCAGCAACGTCAGCAGCGGCTGTCCCGTGTACCAGGGCGTCTTGTCCGACAGCGTCACCACGTTGTCACCGTTCAGCGCCGACAGCGGCAGCGCGTCGAAATGCTCGATACCCAGTTTGCGCGCCAGCTCGGCGTAGGCGTCGCGAATGCGCGCGAACACGGCCGGGTCCCAGTCCACCAGGTCCATCTTGTTGACCGCCACCACAATGTGGCGAATGCCCAGCAACCTGGCGATGGTGCTGTGCCGCTTGGTCTGGGGCAGCAGCTTGCCGTCGGCGGCGCGGGTGGCGTCGATCAGGATCACGGCCACGTCCGCCGTGGACGCGCCGGTCACCATGTTGCGGGTGTACTGCTCGTGGCCGGGCGCGTCGGCGATGATGAATTTGCGCGCCGGCGTGGAGAAGTAGCGATACGCTACGTCGATCGTGATGCCCTGCTCGCGCTCGGCTTCCAGGCCGTCGGTCAGCAGCGAGAAGTCGATGCCGCCCTCGGCCACGCGCTTGTACTTGGCGCGCGAGATCGCATCCAGCTGGTCGGCGAATACCCCCTTGCTGTCATACAGCAGGCGGCCGATCAGCGTCGACTTGCCGTCGTCCACCGAACCGGCGGTGATCAGGCGCAGCACGCCCGTGCCGGCGCCTGAAAGAAAAGAATCGTTAACTGCGTTCATGCGTGTCCCCTGTGGCCGGCTCGGTGCCAGCCGCTCGTGCAATCAGAAATAGCCTTCTTTCTTGCGGCGCTCCATCGAGGCCTCGGAAGTCTGGTCGTCCATGCGCGTGGCGCCGCGCTCGGTGATGTCCGTCACCGCCGTCTCGGCGATGATGGCGGCGGTGTCGGCGGCGTCCGAGGCCACCGGGCAGGTGCAGGAAATATCGCCCACCGTGCGGAAACGCACCGGCAGGCGCTCGACCTTTTCGCCGTCCTGCGGCGGGGTCAGGCGCGTCACCGGCACCAGCAGCCCCTTGCGCCGGATCACCTCGCGCTCGTGGCTGAAATAGATCGGCGGCAGTGCCAGCTGCTCGCGCTGGATGTACTGCCAGACGTCCAGTTCGGTCCAGTTCGAGATCGGAAACACGCGCATGTTCTCGCCGCGATGTACCCGGGTATTGAACAAGCTCCACAGCTCGGGACGCTGAGCCTTGGGGTCCCATTGCCCGAACTCGTCGCGAAACGAGAAGATGCGTTCCTTGGCGCGCGCCTTCTCTTCGTCGCGGCGCGCGCCGCCAATGCAGGCGTCAAAGCCGAATTCCTCGATCGCCTCCAGCAGCGTCACGGCCTGGGCGGCGTTGCGCGAATCGGTTTCGCGGCGCAGCACCACGCTGCCGCGCCTGATCGAATCTTCCACGCTGCGCACGATCAGGGTCTCGCCCAACTCGGCGGCGCGGGCGTCGCGAAAGGCGATGACCTCGTCGAAGTTGTGGCCGGTATCGATGTGCATCAACGGGAACGGAAAGCGCCCCGGGCGAAAGGCCTTCTCGGCCAGGCGCAGCAGCACCACCGAGTCCTTGCCGCCCGAGAACAACAGCACGGGCTTTTCGCTTTCCGCGGCCACCTCGCGCATGATGAATATGGCTTCCGATTCCAGCCAGTCCAGATGGCTGCGTTGGATCACTGCGGACATAGGTATTTCCCCTAAAACAGAATTCTGATGAGCGGCGGGCGTTATGAACGTTGCGGCACGACGCTGATGACCCGGTTGCCGGCGTGCAGGCCGCATTCCTTGGAATCCGACGATTCCCACCACCACCGCCCCGCCCTCAGGTCTTCGCCCGGACGGATCGCGCGGGTACAGGGTTCGCAGCCGATGGACGGATAGCCCTGGTCGTGCAGCGGGTTGTACGGAATGCCCAGCGCGCGGATCACGTTCCAGACATCCGCTTCGCTCCAATCGGCCAGCGGATTGAACTTGTAGAGTCCGAACGTCTTGTCGTCTTCTTCCAGATGCAGCTCGCCGCGCGTGGCCGACTGCGCGCGCCGCTGGCCGGTGATCCAGGCACCTCGCCCGGCCAGCGCGCGCTTGAGCGGCTCGACCTTGCGGATCTGGCAACAGGCCTTGCGCAGCTCCACGCTTTCGTAGAAGGCATAGGCCCCATGCTCGGCCACGTGCTGTTCGACGGCGGCAGCCACCGGCCGATACACGGTGACGTCGCGCCCGTAGCGCTGGCGCACCGCCTCCAGCACGCCCAGGGTCTCGGCATGCAGCCGGCCCGTATCCAGCGTGAAGACCTCCAGGTCCAGCGCCGATCCGTAGATGGCATGCGTCAGCACCATGTCCTCGGCCGCCAGGGATGACGCCAGTGCGGCATCGGGATAGCGGCGGCGGATGTCGGCCAGGCGCGCGACCAGTTCGGCCCAACGCGCCGCCAAGGCAGGATCGGATTCCAGGCCGGGCGCCACGCCCGCCGGCAAGTCAGCAGTAACCGTCATGATTGCACCGCGAAAATGCGTGCCCGCCGCGGGCGGGCCAGCAAGGTTTCACCATCCTTCAGGCCCAATTCCCGGTACAGGTGTTCGGGCACCTCGGCCTCGATGATGGCGTCGGAATCCTGGCGCGTCAGTTCCAGGTAGGCGCTGGGACCGGCCAGGTAGGCATGGGCCAGCCGCACGGGAATGCCGGCGCCGCCGGCCTGGTAGCGTTCGATGTCCAGCTCGTGCGGCCGCACATAGGCGGTGGCGCGCTGGCCCTCGGCCTGTGCCAGCTCCGGCGCCGGCAGCGACAGGCCCGCGCCCTCCCACACGCCACGGCTGGCCACGCCCTGGAGCTGGTTCACGTCACCCAGGAAGCCGTAGACGAACGGGGTGGCCGGCGCTTCCCAGACTTCGCGCGGCGTGCCCACCTGCTCGATCTTGCCGGCGTTCATCAGCACCACCCGGTCAGCCACCTCCAGCGCTTCTTCCTGGTCGTGCGTGACGAAGACGCTGGCCACGTTCAGTTCATCGTGCAACCGGCGCAGCCAGCGCCGCAATTCCTTGCGCACCTTGGCGTCCAGTGCGCCGAAGGGTTCGTCCAGCAGCAGCACGCGCGGTTCGACCGCCAGCGCGCGCGCCAGGGCGATGCGCTGGCGCTGACCGCCGGAAAGCTGGGCCGGATACCGATCCGCCAGCCAATCCAGCTGCACCAGGCTGAGCAGGTCATGCACCTTGCGCTGGATCTGGTCTTCCGAGGGGCGCTGCGAGCGGTGCTTGACCCGCAGCCCGAAGGCCACGTTCTCGAACACGGTCATGTGCTTGAACAGCGCGTAGTGCTGGAACACGAACCCCACCTGGCGCTGGCGCACGTCCACCGCGGTGGCATCCTCGCCGGCGAACAGCACGCTGCCGCTGTCGGCCGACTCCAGCCCGGCAATGATGCGCAGCAGCGTGGTCTTGCCACAACCCGAAGGCCCCAGCAGCGCCACCAGCTCGCCCGTCTCGATGTGCAGGGATACGTCGTTCAGCGCGCGGAACTGACCGAAACGCTTGGATAGATTGCGAACTTCGATGCTCATGCTTGTCTCCGTCTGGCCGGCCGCGTCACGCGGCGGCCGGCTTGATGGCCACGGCGGGCCCGGGATATTCGACCGGCAGTTCCGCTGCCCGCAGATAGCGCGCATTGCGCCACTCGACGATGTTCTTGGCCACCAGAGTCACCAGCGCCAGCAGCGCCAACAGCGAGGCCACGGCGAAGGCGGCCGAGTACTGATATTCGTTGTAGAGAATCTCCACGTGCAGCGTCATGGTGTTGGTCAGGCCGCGGATCTGGCCGGACACGACCGAGACGGCGCCGAATTCGCCCATGGCGCGCGCATTGCAGAGGATGGCTCCGTACAGCAGGCCCCACTTGATGTTGGGCAGCGTCACCCGCCAGAAGATCTGCCAGCCGCTGGCGCCCAGCGTCAGCGCGGCCTGCTCTTCTTCGCTGCCTTGCGCCTGCATCAGCGGAATCAGCTCGCGCGCCACGAATGGAAAGGTCACGAACAGCGTGGCCAGGATGATGCCCGGCACCGCATAGACGATCTTCCAGTCGTGGTCCTGCAGCCAGCCGCCAAACCAGCCCTGGGTACCGAACAGCAGCACGAATACCAGCCCGGCCACCACCGGCGACACCGAGAACGGCAGGTCGATCAGGGTGATCAGGAACTGCTTGCCGCGGAACTGGAACTTGGTGATGGCCCAGGCGGCGGCCACGCCGAACACCAGGTTCACCGGCAACGCGATCGCCGCCACCAGCAAGGTCAGCCGGATCGCCGACAGCGCATCGGGCTCGACAATGGCGTCCAGATAGAGCTGCCAGCCCTTGCGCAAGGCCTCGACGAACACCGCGGCCAGGGGCACCAGCAGGAACAGCGCCAGAAACCCCAGCGCCAGGAACAGCAGCACGCCGCGCACCCAGCGCGGCTCGGTCAGGTGGGCGGGACGGTCAGCAACGCTCATGCCAGTCTCCCCAGGCCGCGGCGGGCCTGCCAGCCCTGCAGCAGATTGATGACCAGAAGCAGCCCGAAGGACAGCACCAGCATCACGGTCGCGATAGCCGCGGCGCCGGCATAGTCGAACTGCTCCAGCTTGGAAATGATCAGGAGCGGGGTGATTTCGGACACCATGGGCATATTGCCCGCGATGAACACCACCGACCCGTATTCGCCCACCGCGCGGGCGAAGGCCAGCGCAAAGCCGGTCATCAGCGCGGGCAGGATGGTGGGCAGCAACACCCGGCGGATGGTCTGCCAGCGGTCCGCGCCTAGGCTGGCGGCGGCCTCCTCGATCTCGCGCTCCACGTCTTCGAGCACGGGCTGCACGGTCCGCACCACGAACGGCACGCCAATGAAGATCAGCGCGATGACGATGCCCAGCGGCGTGAACGCCACCTTCAGGCCGAACCACTCGGCCAGCGGCCCGCCCAGCCAGCCCTTTTCCGAGTACAGCGCCGTCAGCGCGATGCCGGCCACCGCCGTGGGCAGCGCGAACGGCAGGTCGACCAGCGCGTCCAGGATCTTCTTGCCCGGAAACCGGTAACGCACCAGCACCCAGGCCACGATGGTGCCAAACACCAGGTTCACCAGCGCGGCCAGCAGCGACGCGCCGAAGGTCAACTGATAAGACGCCATCACGCGGGGCGCCGTCACCGCGTCCCAGAAACCTTGCCAACCGAGCGCGGCGCTCTTGATCGGCAAGGCCGCCAAGGGGATCAGCACGAGCACGCTCAGGTACAGCACCGCGTAGCCCATGGAAATGCCGAAACCGGGCAGCACGCCCGGGCTGTTGCGCCGAACGGCAAAAGGCGCTTGCGCGCCCTTTGCCTTTGGCATCGAGACTGAAGTCATGGCCGTCGTCCGCTGGTTTTCCGCTTACTTCTTCTGCGGCTGGTAGATCTGGTCAAACGTGCCGCCGTCGCTGAAGTGGTCCTTCTGCGCCTTGCGCCAGCCACCGAAGATCTTGTCGTCGATGGTCACCAGCTTGACCTTGGGGAACTTGCTTTCGTACTTGGCGGCCACGGTCTTGTCGATCGGCCGGTAATAGTTCTTGGCAATGATTTCCTGGGCCGCGGGGGTGTACAGGAACTCCAGATAGGCCTGGGCCGCGGCACGGGTGCCCTTCTTGTCGACGACCTTGTCGACGATGGCCACGGGCGGTTCGGCCAGGATGGACAGCGACGGCACGACAATGTCGAACTTGTCCGGCCCCAATTCCTCTTGTGCCAGGAAGGCCTCGTTCTCCCAGGCCAGCAGCACGTCGCCCACGCCGCGTTCGACAAAGGTGGTGGTGGCGCCGCGGGCGCCGGTATCCAGCACCGGCACATGCTTGAGCAGTTCGCCGACCTAAGCACGCGCCTTGTCGTCGCTGCCGCCGTTCTTTTCCAGGGCGTAGGCCCAGGCCGCCAGGTAGTTCCAGCGCGCGCCGCCCGAGGTCTTCGGGTTGGGCGTGATCACCTGCACGCCGTCCTTGATCAGGTCGTCCCAGTCCTTGATGTGCTTGGGGTTGCCCTTGCGCACCAGGAACACGATGGTCGAGGTGTACGGCGAGCTGTTCTGCGGCAGGCGCGTCTGCCAGTTCTCGGGCAGCAGCCCGCGGTCGGCGATGGCGTCGATGTCATAGGCCAGCGCCAGCGTCACCACGTCGGCTTCCAGCCCGTCGATGACCGAGCGCGCCTGGCGGCCCGAGCCGCCGTGCGACTGGCGGATGGTCAGGTCGACATTGGCCTTTTCCTTGTACTGCTTGATGAAGGCGTCATCGATGGCGCGGTACAACTCGCGCGTCGGATCGTAGGACACGTTCAACAAGGTCTGCTTCTGCTGCGCCTGGGCCGGCGCGATCGCGGCAAAGGACATCGTCACTGCGGCCAAGGCGGCCAACCAACCCGCTTTCCTGAAAGACATTCCGTGCTCCCTTCCCGTGTTTGGCAATGTGCAGGCAAGTTTGCCGCCGGCCTGTTCTGAACGGAACGAATCATTCTTTGGTTGCTCATCGCTTCCAGGCATATAGCGCGCAGGCAGGCGGCAGCGCCAAGACGTAAAAAAGCCGCGTTTTCCCAGGGAAAACGCGGCTTTGCGGGCAAAGCCCGGCGGGAAACGGGCAAGACGGCGCGGGCCGTCTTGCGCACGAATTCCTTATTTACTTATTCGGTTGGGGCGTAATGCGCAGGTAAGGACGCACCGCCTTGTAGCCCTTCGGGAACTTCTGCTTGATCACGGCCTCGTCCTGCAGGGACGGCACGATGATCACGTCGTCGCCGTCTTCCCAGTTGACCGGCGTGGCCACGCTGTGGCTGTCGGTCAGCTGCAGCGAATCGATGACGCGCAGGATCTCGTTGAAATTGCGGCCGGTGCTGGCCGGATACGTGATGGTCAGGCGGACCTTCTTGTTCGGATCGATGATGAAGACCGAGCGCACCGTCAGGGTGGCGTTGGCGTTCGGATGGATCATGTCGTACAGCTCGGACACCTTGCGGTCCTTGTCGGCCAGGATCGGGAAATTGACCTTGGTGGACTGCGTGTCGTTGATGTCTTCGATCCACTTGCTGTGCGAATCGACGCCGTCCACGGACAGGGCCAGCACCTTCACATTGCGCTTGGCGAATTCATCGGCCAGCTTGGCGGTGTAGCCCAGCTCGGTCGTGCAAACCGGTGTGAAATCCGCCGGATGCGAAAAAAGGACACCCCAGCTATTGCCCAGATACTCATGAAAGCGGATCGGGCCGGCCGAGGATTCCTGTTCGAAATCAGGGGCGATGTCGCCCAGGCGTAGATGACTCATGGTGTCTCCTGTGTGCATTCAGGGTTACGGAGCCGGCGGGCCTCCTGGCCCGGCGGCCCACCGGGAAATCGTTCCGGCGGCGGCGCGCGCCGCCCCCAACGAGGGCCGCCCAGGCAAAGGCAGCCTCTTGAAACGATTCTTCCATCAAACCTGTTGCAGGGGAAATACGCAAGGCATATAACCTTATGCAATATTCGCGTCGGCCCCGCAGGCATCCGCCACCACGCCGGCCCGCACCGCGGCGGACAACGCCAGGGCGCGCGGCAGGATGTGCGCCGCATAGAACAATCCGGTCGCCATTTTCTCGCGGTGGAACGGATCGGTGGAGCCGCCCGCCAGGCGCTTGCGGCATACCAGCACCGCGCGCGCCATCTGCCAGCCGCCGTGCACCACGCCGGCCAGCATCAGGTATGGCACGCTGCTGGAATAGACCGCCCGAATGTTCGCCGCCGATTGTTCCAGGATGAATTCCACCCCAGCCTCGTAGGCCTGGATCGCGCTGTCCAGGTTGTCGCGCAAGAGGCGCAGGCCGTCGCGCTCGGGCGCCGCGGCGCGCGAGGATTCGGCCTCTACTGCCCGGAGCGTTTCGCGCATGGCCGCGATGGCGGCGAACGCCGTGGCGCCCGCGTCGCGTTGCGTCTTGCGGCTGACCAGGTCGTTGGCCTGGATCGCGGTGGTGCCCTCGTAAATGGGCAGGATGCGGGCATCCCGGTAGTATTGCGCCGCACCGGTTTCCTCGATGTAGCCCATGCCGCCGTGCACCTGGATGCCCAGCGACGCCACCTCCACCGCCGATTCGGTCGAAAAGCCCTTCACGATCGGCACCATGTATTCGTAGAACGCGCGGTTGCGCGAACGCTGCTCGGGGTCAGGATGATGCGTGCCCTTGTCGTGCGCGGCCGCGGTCACATAGGACACCGCCCGCGCCGCCTCGGTCAGCGCCTTCATGGTCAGCAACATCCGCTGCACGTCCGGGTGCCGTGCGATCGCGACCGGCCCGGCCGAGCCCTCCACGGCCCGGCCTTGCACCCGTTCGCGCGCGTAGGCCAGCGCGTGCTGATAGGCGCGCTCGGACACCCCGATGCCCTGCTGCCCCACCGAAAAACGGGCCGCGTTCATCATGATGAACATATACTCCAGCCCGCGGTTCAATTCGCCGACCAGGTAGCCCACCGCGCCCTCGCCGGCATCGCCCTTGCCCGTGCCGTACAGCAGCACCGCCGTGGGGCTGCCATGGATGCCCAGCTTGTGTTCCAGCGACGCGCACCAGACGTCGTTGCGCGCTCCGAGATTGCCGCCCTCGTCCACCAGGAACTTGGGCACGATGAACAGCGAAATGCCCTTCACCCCGGGCGGCGCGTCCGGGGTGCGCGCCAGCACCAGGTGGATGATGTTCTCGGCCAGGTCATGCTCGCCGTAGGTAATGAAGATCTTCTGGCCCGACAGGCGATAGGTGCCGTCTTCCTGGCGCACCGCGCGCGTGGCCACCTGCGCCAGGTCCGAACCCGCCTGCGGCTCGGTCAGGTTCATGGTGCCCGTCCACTTGCCGCCGATCAGATTGGGGACGAATTTCCTGCGCTGCTCGTCGGAGCCCACCGTCAGGATGGCCTCGATCACGCCGTCAGTCAGCATGGGGCACAGCGAGAACGCCAGGCTGGCCGCCTGGATGTTCTCGCCCGGCGCCGCCGCGACCAGCTTGGGCAGGCCCTGTCCGCCCCAGGCCTGCGGATGCTGCAGCCCCTGCCAGCCACCGGCCGCGTATTCTTTGAACCCCTGCGCATAGCCTGGCGTCGCCGTCACCTGCCCGTCGTTCCAGACGGGCGGCCGGGTATCACCCGGCACGTTCAGCGGCGCGATCGCCTGTTCGACGAACCTGCCGTTTTCGTCCAGGATGGCATCCACCAGGTCGGGCGTCACCTCGTCAAAGCCGGGCAGCTTCAGGACATCGTCCAGGCCGGCCAGCTCTTTGAGCGCAAAGCGGAAATCCTGCAGCGGGGTAAGGTAGGGCATTGTGTCTCCATGAGCCGGCGTTCCGTGACGGCGGGCGCGGCGGTGTGCGGGGGCGCCGCCTCATGTGACACGCGTGGCGCGGATCGATTGGCGGTCTCGGTAGTTTCCCTAGCCAATGTTAAACCCTTGCTCCGCATCGCGGGCAAACGGCACGATGGCCCCGCCGAGCCGCCGTCAACTCAGGTGATACGCCAGCGACACGATGATCGGCCCCAGTACCGGCAGCAACACGTTGGCGATGGCGTACGTCACGGTGTAACCCAGCAGCGGCACCGCGCTGCCGCTGGCGCCCAGGATCGCGCTGATGGCGGGCGTGCTGACGTGCTGGCCGGCGATGGCGCCCACCAGCAGCGGCGCTTCTATCTTGAGCAGCTTGTGGCCCACCCACAGCGACAGGCAGGCCGGCCCCAGCGACACCAGCAGGCCGATCACCGGCAGCACCGCGCCATGCTCGCGGATCAGCTTGACGGCTTCCGGCCCGGCCGACAGGCCCACGCAAGCCACGAATACCGCCAAGCCCAGATCCTTGAGCAATTGCACCGCATGATCGGGCATATGCCCCAGCGCGGGCCGCTTGGCGTTGATCCAGCCGCAGACCAGGCCGCTGACCAGAGCGCCGCCGCCGCTGCCCAGCGAAATCGGGATCCCCCAGACACGGGCGCTCAGACTGCCGACCAGCAACCCGGCCAGGATGCCGAAGGCCAGGAATACCAGGTCGGTCACGCCGCTGCGCCGCAGTTCATTGCCCAGCCGCGCCCCGGCCACCGAGAGTTCGGGCTCGGCACCCACCAGCGTCACCAGATCGCCATACTGCACCACCGTGGACGGTGTGACCGGCAGCGTATGGCCGGACCGCTGGATCGACTGCAGAAACACCCCCCGCGCCCGCTTGGCGCCGGGACGCTGGGCCAGCTCGCCCACCGTATGACCATTGACTGCCTTCTTGTTGACGATGACCGCCAGCTCGCTCAATTGCAGATCGTCGGCATGCGCCTCGGGCAACTGGATCTCCGGCCCGATCACCGAACCGGCCCGCAGCGCGAACCGGCGCAGGCCCAGTACCACCACGATGTCGCCGGTCGCCAGCGTGTCCTCGGGCGCCGCGTCGACCGCCTCGCCGTTGCGCAGGATGCGGCTGATCGCCGTGCGTCCGCCCAGCGCCGCCTCGACCTCGGCCACGGTCTTGCCATCCGCGTCCTTGACCACATGCGACCTTCCCACCAGGCGCGGCAGCGTCGGCAGGTTGCTATCCTCGCCCTCGCCCGCGGCCACGCCCAGCTTTTCTTCCAGCGCCTTGGAGGCCTGGCGCAGGTTGATGCGCAACAAGGCAGGCGCCACCTGGCTGGTGAAAAAGACGATGCTGATCAGGCCCACCAGATACGTCAGCGTGTAAGCCGTGGCAATGTTGGCCTCCATGCGCTGCACATCGGCGTCGGCGAGCCCCAGATGCTTGAGCGCTTCAGCGGCGGTACCCACCACCGCGGACTCGGTCGCGGCGCCCGCCGCCAGACCGGCGGCGGTGCCCGCATCCAGCCCGAACAGCGGCACCGCCGCCAGCACGATGGTCAGCACCAGCAGCGCCTCGATCACCGGCAGCAGGATATAGCGCAGGCTGGACCGGTTCAGATTGGCGAAGAACTGCGGCCCGCCTGAATAGCCCATGGCGAAGATGAACAGGGCGAAGGCGACCTCCTTGAGGTCGCCGCGCATCTGGCAGCCCGTCTGGCCGATCAGCAAGGCGACGATGAGCGTGCCGCAGACGCCGCCCAGCTGGATCGGTCCGACTTTGAGCTTGCCGATCAGGTACCCCAATCCCACCGTCAGGAACAGCACCGCAATGGGAACGCTATTGAAAAACCCGACTGAGCACGTCATGAGGTCATGTCGCCTTGTTGGTTGCCGCTACTGTGCCTGCGTCTTTCACTGTCCTGGGCCGCCCGCAACAGCTGGCCGTGGCGGCCCAAGGCCGCCACGTTGCCGCCGCTACTTGCCCGCGCTGGCCTTCTTGGCGGAACGTTCGGCCTTGGCGGCCTGCTTGACCGCCTTTTTCACGGCTTTCTTGGCCGCGCCCTTGGCGCCAGCCTTGCGTTTGGCGGCCGATGCCTTCACCGTCTGCCCCTTGCCCGCGGTCGGACCCGAACGCACCAATTGGCCGGCCTTCCAGGCTTCGACATACTCGGTGGCGGCATCGACCATGTGCTTGCCGATTTTCGAATAGTCGCCGTCGTCCAGGTTGGCCAGTGAAATACGGATCGACCACGGCGGTCCGCCGAAGCCGCCGCCGTCCATCAGCACCACGCCCGACTTCTCGGCCAGCCGGAACAGAAAGTCCACCGGCTCGTAGTTCGACGTCATGTACTTGCAGAAGGCGTCGCCATAGGTGTTCTTGGCCCACACCATGAAGTCCAGCTCGACGTAATACCAGCCACGCATCGGATCTTCCGGCGGCAGCGGCGCCCCCAGCCCGCGCCACAGCGCATCGCGGCGCGCCCGCACGATCTGCATGGTCAGGTGCTTGTACGCATCCTTCAGGTCCAACAGGTGCGACAGCGCGAAAAAGCCCATCTGCACCTGCTGCGGCAGCGACAGGCCGGCCGTGTGGTTCAGCGCCACGTTGCGGCTGTCGGCCACCAGCCGATCGATGAACTTGAGCTTTTCCGGCTCCATGGTCATGGCGCCGTAGCGTTTGTTCAGGCGTTTCTTCCACGCCGCGGGCAGCTCGGCGATGCGGCGGTCCATGATGTTCTTCTCATGGGTCGCGATCACACCCAGGCGCCAGCCGGTGCAACCGAAGTTCTTCGAGAACGAGTACACGCAGATGGTGTTGTGCGGCACCTCGGCCATCAGCGAACGGAAGTTGGGCACGAAGGTGCCGTATACGTCGTCCGTCACCAGCACCAGGTCCGGATTCTTGCGGATCAGGCCCACGATCTGCTTCATCTCGACCGGGCTGAAGGCGACCGACGGCGGATTGCTGGGGTTCACCGTGACCGCCAGCTTGATCTTCGGATTCTCGAGCTTGGCGATCTCGGACGCCGGGTAGTGCCAGTCGTGGGTGCCATCGGCGCGCACGCTGCTGGCGTTGATCGCGACGATCTTGAACTGGAACCGCTCCAGGTGCGCGATTTCGATATAGGGCGTAAACGTGGGCAGGAACAGCGCGATGGTGTCGCCCTGCTTGAGCAGGCCGTTCTGCATTAGTGAATCGAAGATGTAGCACATGGCCGCCGTGCCGCCTTCGACCGGGAACAGGTCGAACTTGCCCTTGGGCGGCTGCCCGTCGCACATTTCCTTGATCAGGTAGTCATGCACCACCTGTTCCAGATGCACCAGCGCGCGCGGCGGCACCGGATAGTTGTCGCCGATGATGCTGTCGGTCAGCTCATGGATCCATTCGTCCGGCACGAAATGCTTGATCTTGACGCCGTACTCCAGCACGCCGGCCAGGAAGTCCGCACCCGCGGCGCCCTTGTTCTTGGACAGGAATTTGCGCAAGCGGTCGGCGCAGCCCTTCTTGGGCGGCATGCCGGCCAGGATGCCGTCGTCGCGCACCCGGCGCGCTTCCTTCATGGCGAACTGGCCCAGCAGGAAAAACGCGTCGCGCGGCTCGGTGGCGATCCAATTGGGGTTGCCGCGGCCCGCGTTCAACATGGTCAGCGCGGCGGTCTGCTGACTGTCCTTGGCCAGGGTGATCAGGTAATCCTTCAGTTCGAACGGCGACAGTTGCTCCAGGTCGCGCTGGCGGGAACGGGTGGTTTTCAGGGCCGAGGCCAGGCTGACGGTGAGAGGCGCGGTGGAAGCCATTATTCAGTACTCCTGGTTTGCGATTGACAGACGCTTGCCGGGGGCGATGCCCCCGAATCCGCTGGCCCGTCCGCCTGGCGGCGGACGGGAAATCCCGCTAGGTCATGAGCATGACGATGACAATGCCCCAGATGATGAGCAGGGTATTGCCGATGGCGTAGGGCACGGTGTAGCCCAGGGCGGGCACCTGGCTCTTCGCGGTTTCGGTGATCTGGCCGATGGCCGCCGTAGTGGTGCGGGCGCCGGCGCAGACGCCCAGCACAATGGCCGGGTGGAACTTGAACACGTAGCGGGCGATGTACACCCCCAGAATCATCGGCACGCTGGTGGCGATGATGCCGGCGATGAACAGCTTGGCGCCCAGTTGCTGGAAGCCTTGCACGAAGCCTGGCCCTGAACTGATGCCGACCACCGCCACGAAGGCCGTCAAACCGACGGAGGTCAGGAACCAGTGCACCGGCTCGGGGACCCGGCCAAAGGTCGGATGCACCGAGCGCAGGTAGCCGAAGATCAGACCGGAGATCAGCGATCCGCCCGACGTCGACAAGGTGATGGGAATGCCGCTCACCGTCAGCACCAGCGTGCCGAACAGGCCGCCCAGCAAGATACCGAAGCCCACGAACACCATGTCGGTCTGCTCGGTGGCACGGTCCACGTAGCCCACCTTGCTGACCACCCGCTCCACGTCGCGCTTGGCGCCCAGGATGAACAGGCGGTCGCCGCGGTCCAGCTTCAAGCCCCAGTTGACCGGCATTTCGTGGCCGCCGCGCACCACTTTGCGCAGGAACACGCCACGGCCCAATTGGCGCACCGACTCCATCTCGGAGATTTCCTTGACTGTCTTGCCGGCCAGGTTCTTATTGGTCAGCACGACCTCGATGATTTCGGCGGGCAGGTTGAGCAGGTCGCGGTCTTCGACTTCGGCGCCGATGATGCCGGCCGCCTGCAGCACCAGCGCGTCATGCCGGCCCGTCACGCCCAGCACGTCGCCCGCCTGCAGCACCGTGGTGGAATCGTTGTCGATGATCTGATCGCCGCGGCGGATCCGCTCGACGAATACCCGTGCCTCGACAAAGCGCGCCTCCAGATCGGCCACGGTCTTGCCGGCGAACTCCGAGTGATCCAGCTTGTAGGCGCGCGCGGTGAATTTACGGTAGCCGGACAGTTCCATCGAATCGGAGGCGCCGGACATCTTGGCCTCGTATTCCTTGCACTCCTTGACGATGTCCACGCGCATCAGCTTGGGCCCCAGCGACGCCAGCAGCCAGGCGCTGCCGACCGTGCCGAAGATGTAGCAGACCGCATATGCCACCGGAATGCTGTCGATCCATTTCTTCTTGGTCGCCGCGTCGACGCCCAATCCGTTGATGGTGTCGGTGGCCACGCCCATGACGGCGGAAATGGTTTGGGCGCCAGCCAGCAGGCCCGCGCCGGTGCCCGCGTCGAAACCGAAGCCCACCGCGGTGGCCCAGGTGACCAACAGGCAGATGACGCAGATAATGACGGCGAAAATGACCTGCGGCAGGCCATCGCTTTTCATGCCACGGAAGAACTGCGGCCCGACGCCATAACCCAGGCCGAACAGGAACAAGAGGAAAAAGACTTGCTTGACGATGGGGGCGATGGTGATGTCGAGCTGGCCGACCAGTACACCGACCAGCAAGGTGCCGGTCACCGCCCCGAGATTGAATCCGAATATTTTTTTAGCGCCTATCCAATATCCCAAACCAAGGGTAAGGAATATCGCAAGCTCCGGATATTTTCGCAGAGTGTCAAAGAACCATTCCATCCCGAATCTCCTTCGTTATGTACAGGCCAAGCACTTGCGCGAATCTAGCTGCGCGCGGAACACATTATCAGAATCTTTCCAAAGATCAAAAGATTTGCGGAATAAATATCAAATGGTTGCGATTGTCAGCCAGGCATGAAAAAGCCCGCGAACATAATGTCCGCGGGCTTCGGGTACAGCAGAAAATGGTTTACAGCGCGCCGGTCAGTTCGGGAACGACCTGGAACAAATCACCCACCAGGCCATAATCGGCCACACCGAAAATCGGTGCTTCGGGATCTTTGTTGATGGCGACGATGACCTTGGAATCCTTCATGCCCGCCAGATGCTGGATGGCGCCCGAGATGCCCACCGCCACGTACAGCTGCGGCGCAACAATCTTGCCGGTCTGGCCAACCTGCCAGTCGTTGGGCGCGTAGCCGGCGTCCACGGCGGCGCGCGAAGCGCCCAGCGCGGCGCCGAGCTTATCGGCCAGCGGATCCAGGATCTTGAAGTTCTCGGCGCTGCCCAGGCCACGGCCGCCGGAAACGACGACGCGGGCGCCGGCCAGTTCCGGACGATCGCTCTTGGCGACTTCGCGGCCGACGAAGCTCGACAGGCCCGAATCGGCCACGGCGGCGACGTCTTCCACGGCGGCCGAACCACCCTGCGCAGCCACGGCATCAAAGCCGGTGGTGCGCACCGTGATGACCTTGACCGGGTCGGCCGATTGCACGGTGGCGATGGCGTTGCCGGCGTAGATCGGGCGTTGGAAGGTATCGGCGGATTCCACGCCGATGATGTCGGAAATCTGGGCCACGTCCAGCTTGGCGGCCACGCGCGGCGCCACGTTCTTGCCCGAGGCGGTCGCCGGGAACAGGATGTGGCTGTAGCCGGAGGCCACGGCCAGCACCTGGGCAGCGACGTTTTCGGCCAGGCCGTCGGCCAGTTGCGGCGCGTCGGCCAGCAGCACCTTGGCCACGCCAGCCGCTTGCGCGGCCTGGTCGGCCACGGCGCGGGCATTGGCGCCGGCGACCAGCACGTGAACGTCGCCTCCGATCTTGGCGGCGGCGGCGACGGCGTTCAGGGTTGCGCCCTTGAGCTGGGCGTTATCGTGTTCAGCAATAACCAGCGTCGTCATCTCAGACCACCTTCGCTTCGTTCTTGAGTTTGTCCACCAGGGCCGCAACGTCGGCCACCTTGATGCCGGCCTTGCGGGCGGGCGGCTCGCTGACCTTGAGCGTCTTCAGGCGCGGCGCCGGGTCCACGCCCAGGTCTTGCGGCGTGACGGTGTCAAGCTGCTTCTTCTTGGCCTTCATGATGTTGGGCAGCGTGACGTAGCGCGGCTCGTTCAGGCGCAGGTCGGTGGTGATGATGGCGGGCAGCTTGAGCGTCAGGGTTTCCAGGCCGCCGTCCACTTCGCGCGTCACCGTGGCCTTGCCGTCGGCCAGCTCGACCTTGCTGGCGAACGTGGCTTGCGGCCAGTCCAGCAGGGCAGCCAGCATCTGGCCGGTCTGGTTGGCGTCGTCGTCGATGGCTTGCTTGCCCAGGATCACCAGTTGCGGCTGCTCCTTGTCGACCAGCGCCTTGAGCAGCTTGGCCACGGCCAGGGGCTGCAGTTCGGCATCGGTCTGGACCAGCACGCCGCGGTCGGCGCCGATTGCCATGGCGGTGCGCAGGGTTTCCTGGCATTGCGCAACGCCGCAAGAAACCGCCACGACTTCAGCCACGGCACCCTTTTCCTTCAGGCGCGTCGCTTCTTCGACGGCGATTTCGTCAAAGGGGTTCATGGACATCTTCACATTGGCGATATCCACGCCAGTCTGATCAGACTTGACGCGCACCTTGACGTTGTAGTCAACGACGCGCTTGACAGGTACCAACACCTTCATCCCGCTGCCTCCAAATGGAAATTAATTACCCGGCGTGCGCCGGGATCGCATTGCACAATTTTTTCCTGATTCTACAGCTTCGCCAGCGCCCGTATATGCGCCACGACGCTGCGGCCCAGGGCGGACAGGTTGTAACCGCCCTCGAGCGTGCTGACGATCCGGCCCTGGCAGTGGCGTTCGGCCACGTCCACGAGCTGCTCGGTGATCCAGGCATAGTCGGCCTCCACCAGCCCCATCTGCCCCATGTCGTCCTCGCGATGGGCATCGAAACCGGCTGATATCAAGATGAGTTCAGGGCGGTGCGCCTCAAGCCGGGGCAACCACGTATCGGTGACGATGGGGCGCACGGCGGCGCCCGTCGTGTAGGCCGGCACCGGCACGTTCAGCATATTGGCGGCCGGGTGCTCGGTCCCGCTGTTGGGAAAGAACGGATGCTGGAAGAAGCTGCACATCAGCACCCGGTCGTCGCCCGCGAAGATGTCTTCGGTGCCGTTGCCGTGGTGCACGTCGAAGTCGACGATGGCGACCCGCGACAGCCCGTGGAAATCCAGGGCATGGCGGGCCGCGATGGCCACGTTGTTCAAGAAGCAAAAGCCCATGGCCTGCGAGCGGCAGGCATGATGCCCGGGCGGACGCACCGCGCAGAACGCCGTGCGGGCCTCGCCGCCCATCACCGCATCGACCGCCGCCACACCCGCGCCGGCCGCATGCAGCGCCGCTTCGTAGGTGTGCGGGTTCATGAGGGTGTCGGGATCTATCGGGTAATACCCGTGGTCCGGCGTATGTTCGCGCAGACTGTCCAGATACTGGACAGTGTGGACGCGCAGCAGGTCGTGGCGGGACGCCTGAGGCGCCTGCCGGTCATCCAGATAAGGCATCAGTCCGCTGGCGAGCAACTGGTCGGAAATGGCATCCAGCCTCTGCGGGCTCTCCGGATGCCAACTGCCCATTTCATGCAAGCGGCATGCCGGGTGGGTAAGATACATGGTCTCCATAAGGAAGATTATGTTCATCTGTCGGCGATTACTGCAACTCGGCACCCTCTCGGCCCTCCTGGCCGGCTGCTCCACCACCGCACCCACCGTCCAAAACACGTCCGCCGCCCAGCCGCCTGCGGCCACGGGCACCGCCCCCATCCGCATCGGGCCCAGCACGCCGACGCCCGGCCCCGAACTGGCAGATGACGGCCCCGCGGCCCTGACGCCCAGCGGCGCCCTGCGGCCCGACGTGCGAGCATTCGTGGAATCGCTGGCCGCCGAACGCAATCTGCCGCTCAAGCCCATGGTCTCGGCCCTGGAAAGCTCCCGCTACAACGCCACCGTGGCCCGCCTGATCGCCCCGTCGCCGCCCGGCAAGAAAATCTGGCGCAGCTGGCTCACCTACCGTTCGCGTTTCGTCGAACCCAAGCGCATCGGCTGGGGCGTGGAGTTCTACAACGAGCACCGCGATCAGCTCAATCAGGCGGCGCAGCGCTTCGGCGTACCCGCCCCGATCATTGCGTCCATCATCGGCGTTGAAACACTGTATGGCCGCAACATGGGCAATTTCCGGGTGCTGGACGCGCTGACCACACTGGCCTTCGACTATCCCGATCCTGCCAAGCCCGAACGCGCCACGATGTTCCGCGGCCAATTGGCGGATTTCCTGACGCTGGCGATGAACGGCAAGCTGGACCTCGAAACCCGCGGCTCGTATGCCGGCGCCATCGGCATGCCGCAATTCATGCCCACCAGCATCAAGCACTATGCGGTGGACGGCGACGACAGCGGCCATATCGACCTGACCAACAACACCCGCGACGCGATCATGTCGGTCGGCAGCTTCCTGTCCCAGCATGGCTGGCAGCGCGGCCTGCCGGTGTTCGCGCCGGTGGCGCTGCCCGCCGATCCCTCCGCGCTGGTCGACGGCGGCCTCGAACCCAAGCAGACCTGGAGTACCCTGACCGCGGCCGGCGCCCGGCTGCAGCCGGGCGCCTCGAGCGCCGGCTGGAGCAGCCAGCCGATGGGCATCGTGGACCTGGTGGAAGAAGCCCGCGGCACCGCGCAATATCGGGTCGGCACGCCCAACTTCTTCGCGCTGACCAAATACAACCGCAGCTACTTCTACGCCACCGCGGTGGCCGATCTGGCCAGCGAGATCGAGGCGCGGGTCGGCCGCTGACGGCAGCAGACGCAAAGACAAGCGGAGCGGCGGGAAAGCCCCGGCGCTCCGCTTGCCTGACTGCTGTTCCGGACAGCTGGTGGCCTGCTACTACCGCATTGCCGCCCTGTCCGCGGTCGTCACACGGTGGCCACGGGCGTGGCGGGCGAGCCCACCGCGCCCGGCAGGTTCAGCGGCGGCGCGGTCAAGAGGAACCGGCTGCGGCCGTTGGCGGTCAGCCAGCGGGCCAGCGCGCCCAGGTACCACATCTCGCCGATCGGCATGCCCAGCTTGAAGATGCAATGATGATGCAGCGGCAGCGCCGCACAACACGCGTTGGGCTTTTGCGTAGGGTAGATCTCCAGCGCGTGATTGTCCGACGCCATGGCGGCCACCTTCGAATCGGTGATCCACTGCAGCAACTTCTCGTCGCTGCCGTCCAACCCCGCGCAGATCTCGTGCAAGGTGTGCGGATCGGGCTCGCGGTTCTTTTCCAGCAACGCGTCGCCGAATTCGGTATGGAACAGCACGATATCGCCCTGCTCGATCTCGATCCGATCAGACTCCAGGATGCGCATCAGGTCGTCGTAGCCCACCGCCTTCTGCTCGCGGCCATAGTGCCTGGCCAGGTCGACCATCACGCCACGGCTTTGCAGACACGATTCGGCCAGGTGCGTGATGTCCAGCTTCTTGGCGTTGGACGCGCCGCCCTGGCCCAGGTCGGTCTTGGCGAAACCGTTGGCCACGTCATAGTCCACCGGGCCGACCACATGCTCGTTGGGCCGGTAGCCGTTGTAATAGACACGCTCGGGCAGGCCGTCGCCATTGGCGTCGAACAGCGCGCCCACGTGCGCCAGCGAATCCCATTGCGTCGAATATTGCAGGCTCATCTCGACGACGTCATCGCTCAGCACGTCGACGCAGCCCGGACGCAGCCGCCCCAAGGGGAAGTTCAAGTATTGATCGCCATCCCTCTCGGTAGGCCGCAGCTTGGGCGGCAGGCGCCGCACATTGACGCCGTTGCCGCCGGGATAATCCAGCGGCAGCGACAAACAGAAGCTCAGTCCCTCGCGGACCTCCTGGATCGCCTTCATCACGTTCGCGGTAGTGATGTAATTCAGGCAACCTCGTTGGTCATCAGGGCCGAATTCCCCCCAGTTCGATCCCTCGGGACGGTTCTTCCATCTCATGCGTCGCAACTCCTTGGCGATTAACGGCGAATTGACATAAATTTATCACGTATAGGATAATATCATCATGGATGTGAAAACAGCCGCTCGGGTCCTCGACGTCCTGAACCTCTTCGCCGAGGCGCAGAAGCCGCTGCTGTACAGCGAAATCGCCGCCCAGATGGAAATCCCGTTGT
>NZ_JAELTJ010000238.1 GCF_016428805.1 Achromobacter sp. ASV32 | reverse complement strand
CCGGTCCTCTCGTACTAGGAGCAGGCTCCGTCAAGTATCCAACGCCCACGGCAGATAGGGACCAAACTGTCTCACGACGTTTTAAACCCAGCTCACGTACCTCTTTAAATGGCGAACAGCCATACCCTTGGGACCGGCTACAGCCCCAGGATGAGATGAGCCGACATCGAGGTGCCAAACACCGCCGTCGATATGAACTCTTGGGCGGTATCAGCCTGTTATCCCCAGAGTACCTTTTATCCGTTGAGCGATGGCCCTTCCATTCAGAACCACCGGATCACTATGTCCTGCTTTCGCACCTGTTCGACTTGTCAGTCTCACAGTCAAGCACGCTTATGCCATTGCACTATCAGCACGATTTCCGACCGTACCTAGCGTACCTTCGAACTCCTCCGTTACACTTTGGGAGGAGACCGCCCCAGTCAAACTGCCCACCATGCACTGTCCCCGATCCGGATAACGGACCAAGGTTAGAACCGCAAACAAACCAGGGTGGTATTTCAAGGATGGCTCCACGTGATCTAGCGACCACGCTTCAAAGCCTCCCACCTATCCTACACAGGCCGGTTCACAGTCCAATGCAAAGCTACAGTAAAGGTTCATGGGGTCTTTCCGTCTAGCCGCGGGTAGATTGCATCATCACAAACACTTCAACTTCGCTGAGTCTCAGGAGGAGACAGTGTGGCCATCGTTACGCCATTCGTGCAGGTCGGAACTTACCCGACAAGGAATTTCGCTACCTTAGGACCGTTATAGTTACGGCCGCCGTTTACCGGGGCTTCGATCAAGAGCTTGCACCCCATCACTTAACCTTCCGGCACCGGGCAGGCGTCACACCCTATACGTCGACTTTCGTCTTTGCAGAGTGCTGTGTTTTTAATAAACAGTCGCAGCCACCGATTCTCTGCGACCCCATCATGCTAAGCGCGCAGGCGCTTCACACTACCGGGGTATACCTTCTCCCGAAGTTACGGTATCAATTTGCCGAGTTCCTTCTCCTGAGTTCTCTCAAGCGCCTTGGAATATTCATCCCGTCCACCTGTGTCGGTTTGCGGTACGGTCTCGTACAGCTGAAGCTTAGAGGCTTTTCTTGGAACCACTTCCAATCACTTCGCAAGCTATGCTCGCTCGTGCCATACCCTTGATTTACGCGCCCGGATTTGCCTAAGCGCCATCTTCGATACAGCAACAGGGACATCCAACACCCTGATGATCTTCCGCGATCCGTCCCCCCATCGCACTGTACGACGGTACTGGAATATTAACCAGTTTCCCATCAGCTACGCATCTCTGCCTCGCCTTAGGGGCCGACTCACCCTGCGCCGATGAACGTTGCGCAGGAAACCTTGGACTTACGGCGAGGGGGCTTTTCACCCCCTTTATCGCTACTCATGTCAGCATTCGCACTTCTGATACCTCCAGCAGCCTTTACAAGCCACCTTCGCAGGCTTACAGAACGCTCTCCTACCGCGTGCACTAAAAGTGCACACCCGCAGCTTCGGTTTATCGCTTAGCCCCGTTACATCTTCCGCGCAGGACGACTCGATCAGTGAGCTATTACGCTTTCTTTAAAGGATGGCTGCTTCTAAGCCAACCTCCTGACTGTCTATGCCTTCCCACTTCGTTTCCCACTTAGCGATAATTCGGGACCTTAGCTGGCGGTCTGGGTTGTTTCCCTCTTGAGTCCGGACGTTAGCACCCGGTGCTCTGTCTCCCAAGCTGTACTTGCGGGTATTCGGAGTTTGCCATAGTTTGGTAAGTCGCCATGACCCCCTAGCTATAACAGTGCTCTACCCCCCGCAGTAATACTTGAGGCACTACCTAAATAGTTTTCGGAGAGAACCAGCTATTTCCAGATTTGTTTAGCCTTTCACCCCTATCCACAGCTCATCCCCTAATTTTTCAACATTAGTGGGTTCGGTCCTCCAGCACGTGTTACCGTGCCTTCAACCTGGCCATGGATAGATCATCTGGTTTCGGGTCTACACCCAGCGACTGAATCGCCCTATTCGGACTCGCTTTCGCTACGGCTTCCCTATTCGGTTAACCTTGCCACTGAATGTAAGTCGCTGACCCATTATACAAAAGGTACGCAGTCACCCCACAAGGAGGCTCCTACTGTTTGTATG
The DNA here is from genome assembly GCF_016428805.1 of Achromobacter sp. ASV32. GTDB lineage: Bacteria > Pseudomonadota > Gammaproteobacteria > Burkholderiales > Burkholderiaceae_B > Achromobacter. The sequence goes on along the minus strand of NZ_JAELTJ010000238.1, from coordinate 1,089 downwards.
CATACGGTTTCAGGATCTATTTCACTCCCCTTCCGGGGTTCTTTTCGCCTTTCCCTCACGGTACTGGTTCACTATCGGTCGATCACGAGTATTTAGCCTTGGAGGATGGTCCCCCCATCTTCAAACAGGATTTCACGTGTCCCGCCCTACTTTTCTTACGCTTAGTTCCACACACAAAATTTCATCTACAGGGCTATCACCTGCTACGGCCGGACTTTCCATTCCGTTCGATTATCTTGCATGCTAAAACGTAAAGGCTCTTCCGATTTCGCTCGCCACTACTTTCGGAATCTCGGTTGATTTCTTTTCCTCGAGCTACTGAGATGTTTCAGTTCACCCGGTTCGCTTCCACTAGCCTATGTATTCAGCTAGGGATACCGCATTGCTGCGGTGGGTTTCCCCATTCGGATATCTACGGATCAAAGCTTGTTTGCCAGCTCCCCGTAGCTTTTCGCAGGCTACTACGTCCTTCATCGCCTGTGATCGCCAAGGCATCCACCATATGCACTTAGTCGCTTGATCCTATAACGCTGTAGGCTATAGGACCTGAGTATTAGCGTTTGTGCCGTTCATAAGTTTCAAAGCAGTCTGAAGTGATTCACTTCAGTCTTGAGAACTTGGAACAAAATAATGCAATCACAACCCGTACTTATCTTCATCGGCTTGCGCCGAGTACTTGATAAGTACATTTCGTTGTGCTTCTTCCAGATTGTTAAAGAACGAATATAGCTGTCAGGTAAAACCTAACTCATAACACCGTGTGTCTATCAACGCACGACGCTATGAGTTAGCCTCTACACGGCACCACCAGGTGACCGCTTGAAAATCAAGACCAAGCATCAATGGTGGAGGTGAACGGGATCGAACCGATGACATCCTGCTTGCAAAGCAGGCGCTCTCCCAGCTGAGCTACACCCCCATATCCCGACACAGTCACCTGCGCAGAAATACTTGGTGGGTCTGGTTGGATTCGAACCAACGACCCCCGCCTTATCAAGACGGTGCTCTAACCGACTGAGCTACAGACCCAAAACCTTCTCGGATCAGTAGTCAGGACGCCATGGACACAGGGAGGAATCCCTCTACCCA
>NZ_JAELTJ010000237.1 GCF_016428805.1 Achromobacter sp. ASV32 | reverse complement strand
GTGCAACCCAGTGCTGTCATGCCGCCCCAGCCCATCAAGACGCCACCCACGAAATTGCGCGCCACCTCTCGCCAGCTTGGCCACTTCGGGCGAAAGGCGCCTGCCGCCAACGCGGATGCCCACGCGCCGATGACCAAAGCCAAGACGAATGCGCCGTTGTTGGATAGCAGGGCTTGCTTGACGACTGTGGCACAACCCGCGAAGGTGTCCAGGCCTTCCAGCCGGGAAGGCAGCCAACCGGCTGCGGATGCCGTGGTGCGCGCCACGCTACCCAGTTCGGCTGTCACGCCCAGCGGGGCAATGCGCAGGTACGCCATCACGCCGATGAACGCCACCAGCAGGCCACCCGTGGCAGAAGACCAGCGCTGTTCCAGCACGCCGCGCCACAGCGGCGTGGATGCACTCGTTGCGGGAACGGCCGACGTCGAGCCGTTGCCGATAGGCGAACCTGCAGTGCTCGTCGCCCCGCCCTTGCCCAACCGGCTCAACATCCACGCCAGGATCGCCAGCAGCGCACATTGCAGCAGTGCCGTGCCGCCGTATCCCAGATGGCGGGGTAGCCAGACGACCGGCGCTTCCTGGATCATCGCCAGGTACAGCGTGTTCCAGGTGGCGAAACCCAGCATGAAGCCCACGCCTGCGCCCAATAGGGCGAAAGGTGATGCCAGCGCGCCCTCGCCCAGGCGATAGAAATGGGCGCTGATGCATGAGCCCGAGATTCGCATGCCGATGCCGAATGTAAAGGCGCCGGCCACCAGCGCCAGGCTGACCGGGCCGATGTGCGCGCCGGGAGGCAGGCGGTCGGGGCCCGGAACTGGCAGGAAGGCGCCGAAGATCGCGTGGTAGCCCAGCGTGCCGGCCGCCAAGGCGATCAGCACGGCGTAGGCGCCGCGCGGGTCACGGCGTTCGATGGCGTCGCGGGCGATGCAGTAGAAGCAGAAGCGCGAGCGTTGCAAGACGATGCCGAACGCCGCGCCCAGCAACAGCGACAGTGACAGATTGCGGCCGCCATCGGGAAGCGCCGCCAGATGCCAGGCGGCCAGGAAGAGCGCTGCCAGCAGCGTAGCCGCCATGGCATAGCGCAGCGCCGTGTGTCGCGGGACAGCCACTTACGTCTTGCCCCAGACCGTGCCGGACGGGTTGCTGATCGGCGAGCCGACGCTGTTGCCGTATTCGGTCCACGAGCCGTCGTAGTTGCGCACGTCGTAACCCAGCAGCTTGCGCAGCGCGAACCAGGAATGGCTGGAGCGCTCGCCGATGCGGCAGTAGGTGATGATGGGCTTGCTGCCGTCGACGCCAGCGGCCTGGTAGATGGCGCGCAGTTCGTCGGCTGACTTGAAGGTGCCGTCTTCGGCCACCAGCTTGCTCCAGGTCACGTTGACCGCGCCGGGCACGTGGCCGGCGCGGACGGCCAGTTCGGGCACGCCGTTGGGCGCGAAGATCTTGCCGTTGTATTCGTCGGCCGAGCGGATGTCGACCAGTACGCCCTGCTTGTCCTTGCGTGCGACCGCCAGCACGTCCTGCAGGTGGGCGCGCAGGGCCGGGTTGGCGTCCTTGATGCGGACGTTGCCGGCGGCGTGAGTCTTGACGCTGTTGGACAGGGGCCGCCCTTCGGCTTCCCATTTCTTGCGGCCGCCGTCCAGGATCTTCACGTTGTCGATGCCGTAGATGTCGAAAATCCAGGCGCCCCAGGCGGCGAACCAGTTGTTGTTGTCGCCGTACAGCACGGTGGTGGTGTCGGTGTTGATACCGGAGCGTTCCAGCAGGCCCTGGAATTGCTTGGGCGGCGCGATGTCGCGGTTGACGGTGTCGACCAGGTCGGTGTGCCAGTTGACGTTGCTGGCGCCCGGGATGTGGCCACGCTCGAACAGGCCGGGGTTGACGCTGACCTCGACGACGCGCACCTTGGGGTCGTTCAGGTTCTTTTCCAGCCACTCAGTGGTGACCAGGTACTTGGCGTGCTGCGCCGTGGCGGGAAAGGCCGTCAGGCTGGCCAGCGCGGCGAAGGCACCCGCCAGCAGTTTGGATAGGGACATCATGTTCTCCGGAAGCAGGCGCGAACGGGCCTGGGAATCCGGAGAATATGTGTTCAGCTTACAGTCAGGAACAACTTTGTAGGCATAACCTGATTACTCCAGGACGGATCCATCGGGGCAAGCACCCTGCCCGATCAACCCGCCGCGATCAGGCGGATATCCGCGCTGCCGTCGCGTTCCAGTTGCGCCACCAGGCCCAGCTCCCAGTCCAGGTAGTCGCGAAAGCCCTGGTCGCGCGCCGACAGGTCGTCGAACAGATACGGGCTGATGCTCTGGTCGTCGTCGCCGGTCAGCACGCCGTCGGCGCCTTGGGCCAGCGCCAGCCCCTGGGCTTGCCAGGCGCGCGTGCCGCCAAGCAGGTAGCGCACCGGCCGGCCGGTGCGCCAGGCCAGCTCGGCCGCCACGACGCTGGCCAGCACGCCGTCGGGCGAGGTCAGCACGATGGTGCGTTGCGTGTCGGCGGGCAGGAACTCGCCCAGGCGGTCCGGCGCGGCGTAGCGCGCGCCGGGCACATGGCCGCGTTCGTAGGCCAGCCGCGACTCCACGTCGAAGACCTCCACGTTGCCCGCATCCAGGGCGGCTTGCAGGGCCTGGGCTCGCAGCGCCGGGGCGTCCGGCCGGTGGCGCAGCACGCGGCGCGGTTCGGCGCCGCGTTCCAGCGTGGCCAGCGCTGGCGGCTGGTACAGGTAGACCTCGACCGCGCCCAATTGCGCCAGCCAGGCGCCGGTGGTCTGGGCGCGCACGCCGTCCCAGTCGACCAGCACCACCCGGGCGCGGCGCGTGGCCAGGTATTCGTCGGTGGCCTGCACCAGTTGGCCGCCTGGCGCCCAGCGCCAGCCCGGCAGGTGGCCGGTCTCGTATTCCTCGCGCGTACGCACGTCGAACTTGTAGAGCGTGCGCGACGATTGCTCGGCCTCGAAGGCCCGCAGCGTGGCGGCGTCGATGTAGCCAATGCCTGCGCGCTGCGCCACGTTACGGGCCTGCTCGCGCGCGACGGCGGCACTCTCGGCCGACGGTTCGGGCAGCGCCGCCTGCCGGCCGTAGGCCAACTCACGGCCGGACAGCAGCCATTCCATGGTGCCGTTGCGCAGCGAGGCCACCCGGTTGGGAATGCCGGCATCGATCAGCGTCTGCGCGCCCACGATGCTGCGCGTGCGCCCGGCGCAGTTCACCACCACGAAGGTCTCGGGGTCCGGCGCCAGTTCGCGGATGCGGTAGACCAGCTCGGCGCCTGGCAGGCTGTGCGAGAACGGCAGCGTGAAGTTATGAAATTCCTCGGGGGTACGGCTGTCCACCACC
>NZ_JAELTJ010000236.1 GCF_016428805.1 Achromobacter sp. ASV32 | reverse complement strand
GGCTTTCAGCAGCGCCAGCACGCGGCGGCGGGTGATGCCGTTCAGGAACGTGCCGTTGTCCACCGGCGTGGACACCACGCCGTCCTTGGCGATCCAGAGGTTGCTGGACGCGAACTCGGCCACGTTGCCGTTGCCGTCCAGCATGATGGCGTTGTCAAAGCCCTTGTCCATCGCTTCGCGGATGGCGCGCTGGCCGTTGGGGTACAGGCACGAGGCCTTGGCGTCGGTAGGCGCCATGTTCGGCCAGGACCGCGCGAAGCTGGAGAAGCAGGCGGCAAAACCCTGTTCGCCCGGCATCGGCACCTTGAAGACGTGCAGCACGAATTGGGTCTTGTCGGCGTCGGGCAGCAGGAAGCCGTCGGCGCAGAAGAACATGGGCTTGATGTAGAGCTCGGTGCCTTCGGGGAACTTGGCTACGGCCTGCAGGCACAGCGCCTGGACCTCTTGCCAGCCCAGTTGCGGCTTCATCAGCATCTTTTCCGCCGACCGGATCACGCGCTGGCAATGCAGATCCAGGTCGGGCGTGAGGCCGCGGAATGCACGCGCGCCGTCAAAGACCATGCTGGCCATCCAGAAGGCGTGGTCGGCGGGGCCGAGCAGTTTGGGGTTTTCGGTGGTCCAGTGACCGTTGTGCCAGAACAGGGCGTCCATGGTGTGCTTCCTTTGCTTGTCTCGTCGTGTCTCGTCATGGCGCCGTGGGCGCCGAAACGTCAGGATACCTGAGGGGGCTGACTCATTCCTTGTCCAGCGCGGCCTGCACGCGCTGCGCCGCGTCTTCGGGCAGCCATTGCCGCCAGACCGCGCCGTATTGCTTGAGGAAATAGCGCGCGGCGTCCTCCGGCTCCTTGCCTTCGGTTTCCAGCCAGCCCAGGGTGGCGTCGATGGCATCGCTGGGGATGGTCAGCCTGCCCAGGAATTCGGCCAGTTGCGGGGCCTCTTTGGCGAAGGCTGCGTTCACACCGGTCACCACGGGATTGGGCTTGAATTCGGTGGCGACGGGCTTGGCACACTTGGGGTCCGTCAGGCAGGTATAGGCCGTCTGGTCAAAGGCCGGCAGCTCCAGCTTGACCAGGTCCAGCGCGCCGACCAGGGCGGTGGGCGTCCAGTAGTAGAAGACGATGTCGCGTTTGCGCTTGTACGCCGACATGATGGCGGCCTTCTGCGCGGCGCCCGAGCCGGGCGCGAACAGCGTGTAGTCACGGTCCAGCCCCAGGGCGCGCAGCAGGTTGTCGTTGAGCGTGCCGCAGGCCCAGCCTGCCGGGCAGCCGTAGATGCGGCCGCGGCCGGGATCTTCGGGGTCGGCGAAGACGTCCTTGAAGCGCGCCAGGTCGGCGGCGGTCTTCAGCTCGGGGTGACGCTGCACGGTGTAGCGTGGCACATACCAGCCTTCGCCCGCGTCGTAGACGTGGCCCAGGCCCAGCACGCGGCCGCTGGCCAGCGCCTTTTTCCAGGCACCTTCGATCTGGCCGGGCCAGACCTCGGGCGTGACGTCCACGTCGCCGCGTTGCAGCGCCGCCAGCATCGGCAGCGTCTCGCCGATTTCGACCGACGTCTTGCAGCCGTAGCCGTGTTCCATCACGTAGCGTTCGATGCCGGCCAGCACCAGGTTGGATTCCCAGTTCAAGCCGCTGAACCGCACGGGACGGTTGACTTCGCAGGTGGGGCCGGCGGCCTGGGCGGAGGGCGGCATCAGCAGGGCGGCGGTCAACGCCAGGGCGCCGTGGACGGCGGCAAGCAAGGGCTTCGTGCGCATGGGGAGCACCTTTCGGATTGCGTGCCGGCCATTGTAAAGGCCGAACACTGGCCGGGCCGGCGGCGCTCCATGTGCGCGGGGCCGCCACTGGCGGCCCCGCGGGTCTGGCGAAGGCGCGGCGCGCGGCCGCGGACCTCAGGCGCGCGCGGCGCGCCGCTTTTCGACGAAGGCGCTGATTTCGCCGACGATGCCGCGGCGGAACGCCAGCACGCAGATGACGAAGATCAGGCCGATCACGATGGTGACGGATTCACCCAGGCGCAGGAACCAGTCCACGCCGGTCAGGCTGGCCATGAACTGGCCGAAATCGCCCACCTTGTTTTCCAGCAGCACCACGATGAAGGCGCCCAGGATCGGCCCGGTCAGGGTGCCCAGGCCGCCGATCAGCGTCATCAGGATGACCAGGCCGGACATCTGCCAGGTCGCGTCGGACAGGGTGGCCGACACGAACACCAGCGTCTTGGTGGCGCCGGCCAGGCCGGCAATGGCGGCCGACAGCACAAAGGCCAGCAGCTTGAAGCGGTCCACGTCGTAGCCCAGCGAGACGGCGCGCGGTTCGTTCTCGCGCAGCGCCTGCAGTACCTGGCCGAACGGCGAATGCACCGTGCGCCAGATGATGAAGTAGCCGATGATGAACACACCCATCACCAGGTAATACAGGTTCAGGTCCTTGGACAGGTCGATGATCCCCAGCAGCGTGCCGCGCGGCACGCTCTGCAGGCCGTCTTCGCCGCCCGTGAACTTGGCCTGCAGGAAGAAGAAAAACACCATCTGCGCCAGGGCCAGCGTGATCATCGCGAAGTAGATGCCGCTGCGGCGGATGGCCAGCGCGCCCATCGCCAGGCCCAGCAGCGCGGCCACGGCCACGCCGAACAGCAGGCCGATCTCGGTGGGCACGCCCCAGACCTTCAGCGCGTGGCCGGTGGCGTAGGCGGCGCTGCCCAGGAAGGCCGCGTGCCCGAACGACAAGAGGCCCGTGAAGCCCAGCAGCAGGTTGAAGGCGCAGGCAAACAGGGCATAGCACATGATCTTCATGGCGAAGATCGGATACACCCCGACGAAAGGAAGAATGGCCACCACGACGGCCAGGACTGCATAGCCCAGGAGTTGACGATTCATTTTTCTTTTCCGAACAGCCCAGCGGGGCGGATCAACAGGACAATGGCCATGATGATGAACACGACCGTGCTGGAGGCTTCAGGCCAGAACACTTTGGTCAGGCCTTCGATCACACCCAGGCCCAGCCCGGTGACGATGGCGCCCATAATGGATCCCATGCCGCCGATCACGACCACCGCGAATACGACAATGATGAGGTTCGATCCCATCAGCGGAGAAATCTGCAACACCGGCGCGGCCAGCACGCCAGCAAAGCCGGCCAGCGCCACGCCGAAGCCGTAGGTCAGCGTGATCATGCGCGGCACGTTCACGCCGAAGGCCTCGACCAGCCGCGGATTTTCAGTGCCGGCGCGCAGCAGGGCGCCCAGGCGGGTGCGTTCGATCACGAACCAGGTCGCCAGGCAGACCACCACCGATGCCACCACGACCCAGCCGCGATAGTTGGGCAGCACCATGAAGCCCAGATTGGTGGCGCCGCGCAGTGCATCGGGCG
>NZ_JAELTJ010000235.1 GCF_016428805.1 Achromobacter sp. ASV32 | reverse complement strand
CTGCAGATGACTGGACATGGATCGCGCGCCGCGCGGATGCGTCACGGCCGCCAGCACCTTTTCCGGCGTCCAGCCAGGCGCCAGGTCCAGCAGCGCGACCGCCTGCCCGGCGGTGTCGATCCGGTCACGCAGCGGCGCCGACAACGCATAGACCAGGCTGCCTTCAATGCCGTGTTCCGTGACCACGAATTCCCCTTGGCGCCACGGTCCCGCGCCCGCATCGGCAACACGCATGGAGACCGATTTGACCGGCTGTCCGGCGTAGCGCTGGCGGAAGTGTTCGGACCACGCGACCTCGAAGCCACAATTGGCCGGCCGTAACGGGGCCACGGCGATGCCGTGCGCCGCCAGCCCAGGCAGCCAGGCACCGTCCGAGCCAAGCTTGGCCCAGCTCCCTCCCCCCAGCGCCAGCACCACGGCATCGGCCCCGTACGCGCGCTCGCCCTCGGGCGTATCAAAGCGCAGCGCCGTGGCGGTGGGAGCGGCCGTCGCGGGCCAGCCCAGCCAGCGGTGTCGCATATGAAAGCGCACGCCGCTGGCGCGCAGCCGCACCAGCCAGGCGCGCAACAGCGGCGCCGCCTTCATTTCCGCGGGAAAGACACGGCCCGACGAGCCCACGAAGGTTTCAATCCCCAACTGCGCCGCCCACTCGCGCAAGCCGTTGCCATCCAGCGCGCGCAGCCACGGCGCCACCTGGGCTGCGCGGTCGCCATAGCGAGCCAGGAACGGCGCGGCCGCTTCGCTATGCGTCAGATTCAACCCGCCGCGGCCGGCCATCAGGAATTTGCGCCCGACCGATGGCATCGCATCGTAGACGTCAACCTGCAGACCGCGCGCAGCCAGACCTTCGGCCGCCATGAGGCCTGCCGGGCCGCCACCGATGACGGCGACGCATTTGGCGGTTTCAGTCATGGTGCCGGCGCCTTCGCGCCGTGGGGCGGATGCGAGTTCAGATGCATGGAAAGGAAATTCAGGAATGCCAAGGCGGCTCGGGCCGCCGGGGCAGCGATTGTCTCATGCGAGGCACGAGGCGGACCTCGATGCCGGAGCCAGGCGAAAAAACGCCCCGTATGGGGCATTTTTTTATCGCCTGCGGCAAGCCATTGATATTGCGGCACTAATGCGACATGCACAGCGCCTATCCCAAGGCTTGTCCACAATCAGTGTGGGTAACTTCAGGCGTTGGCGGCCGCCTGCATCGGCCCCGACCAAGGCTCGGCGTCGAGTTCAAAACGCAACTCCTGGTATTCGCCATCCACCGAGACCGAGCGCAAAAGCCCCGCGCCCAGCGCCTGCCCCAGCGCGCGGCGGCACAGCGTTTCCGGATCATCGGGCAAGGATTGGAATACGCCATCGGGAATGCGCAGGCGCAACAGGGCCTGGGGATCGCCGCGCTCCGCGGGCCGGCCGATATGGATGTGGGCCGGATAGCCGTGCGGGCACCAAATGCCCACGTGGTACTTGCCTTCCGTGCCGGCGTCGGCCACGTAGCCGGGATGATCGTATTTTGCGGTACCCATGGACCCTCCTCGTGTGCGGCGAACTCGCGCGCGTAGCCCATGGTAGCGCAGCGTCCGGCGGCTGTGCGGCCGGCAAACCCCGGGAAACTCCGGGCTGGAACGATGGCTTGATGCAGGGCAAGGCGGGGACGAAAAAAAACCGCGACCTGTGTCGCGGTTTTTTCGCGGCGCCTGCGGCAGGCTGGAAAGCATGCTGCCGTAGGGGCCAGGGACTACTTGAAACTGGTTGCGGGGGCAGGATTTGAACCTACGACCTTCGGGTTATGAGCCCGACGAGCTGCCAGACTGCTCCACCCCGCGTCTGATGTGTGAATCATACCTCATTTTGAAATCTTGTGCAGCGCACCGAGGCCATTTGCCCGATTATTTCTGCTCAAAAGCCAAAAAAACCTGCCCGCCGCGGCCCGGATACGCGCCGCCAGACTGGGCGCGTCCGTGCAGATCACCTGCGTGCGGCTCAGGGCCGTCAGCGTCAGCGGCCCGCTTTCCGGCAGGTAATGGATTTCGCCTGCGTTAAGGCGCAAAGGCGGCGGCAAATACGTGCCTGGCGGCAATTCCGCCCGGTAGGGCGGCTCCGCGACCAGCAGGCTACCGCTTACGCAGACCACCGTCGCGCCGCCCCGCAAGCGCATCTGGCGGCTGGCACCGGACAGGATTTCAAAGCGTTGAGCAGGCATTTCGGGGGCGGGAAAAAGGGTCATGATCATCTCCAATCGGACCCCTACAGGCTACCCACCCCCTGCTTTGCACAACAGCCACACAATCTGCCTTTCTGTACCGATGCAGCCACTCGATTTTGACGCTGTTCTGGTGTACTTTGCGTCAATCTGTGCCTACCCTCACACCAACCTAGGGGAGCATGATCGGCGCATGGAACCGCAACCGCTCTATCTACGCCTGGCCAACCACTATCGGCGCGCCATCCAGACCGGGGTACTCGCCCCCGCCCAGCGCATGCCTTCCGTGCGGACGCTGGTACGCACCCATCATGTCAGCCTGTCCACTGCGCTGCAGGCCTGCCGCCTGCTGGAAGACGACGGCCTGATAGAGGCCCGGCCCCGTTCCGGCTACTTCGTCCTGAAGCCGCGCCGCAACAGCATTCCCCCCGTGGGCGAACCGGATATCCGCCAAACCCTGGGCGCCGCCCAATATGTCGGCATCCACGACCGGGTCTCGGACTTCGTCGCCAAATGCGAGGCCCATCCGGTGAGCGCCAATTTCGCGCTGGCCGCGGCCACGCCGGATGCCTACCCGATGGAAGACCTGAAGCAGGCCATGATCCGCGCCTTGCGCCAATCCCCCCAGGTGCTCGTCAGCCCGGTACCGCCGCAGGGCCACCCGGACCTGCGCACGGTGCTGGCGCGGCGCGCGCTGGCCAACGGCATCAATGCCACGCCCGACGACGTCATCGTCACGCACGGCTGCATTGAAGCCCTGAACCTGGCGCTGCGCGCCGTGGCGCGGCCGGGCGACACCATCGCGGTCGAGTCCCCCTGCTACTTCGGCCTGCTGCAGATCCTGGAGAGCCTGGGCATGCGCGCGCTGGAGATACCCACCAGCCCGCAGCATGGCCTGTCCATCGAGGCCTTGGACCTGGCCTTCCAGACGCACGGCAATATCCGCGCGGTGGTGGTCGTGCCCAATTTCCAGAACCCGCTGGGCTGTGTCATGCCCGACGCCGAAAAGGCCCGCCTGGTGGCGCTGTGCGAGCGCCAGCAGGTGCCGTTGATCGAAGACGACACCTACGGCGCGCTGACCGACGACGATGCGCCGCTGGCGGCGGCCAAATCCTGGGACCCGACCGGCAACGTCATCTACTGCTCGTCACTGCACAAGACGCTGGCGCCCGGCATGCGGCTGGGCTGGTTGCTGGGCGGACGCTGGAAGGCCCGCATTGCCATGCTGAAATTTGCGCAGAGCCGGCCCAACGAGCCCCTGGCACAGATCGCCGTGGCCGAGTACCTG
>NZ_JAELTJ010000234.1 GCF_016428805.1 Achromobacter sp. ASV32 | reverse complement strand
CCCCCCCCCCCCCCCCCCCCCCCCCCCCCCCCCCCCCCCCCCCCCCCCCCCCCCCCCCCCCCCCCCCCCCCCCCCCCCCCCCCCCCCCCCCCCCCCCCCCCCCCCCCCCCCCCCCCCCCCCCTATTTATATTAGGTCTCGTGGGCTCGGAGATGTGTATAAGAGACAGGTGCGTAGCCCGGCGATATCGTCGACAAAATAGACGCGCGTGCATATTGCGTGGCTGGGCGGCCGCGGTTGATGCAGATCAACCGCGGCCGCTTCGCGTACGCTTAAGTTTCGCCGCGGCGGGCCGTTGTCGCTAACAACGTGCTGCGCCGCCATCCGGCGCGGCCTATAGGAAATCTGTATGGCCGAGAAGATCATCAACGGTTTTTCCGTCGTGGCATACGCCACACAGCCCGAAGGCCGCGTGCCGGCGCGCGCATTCCTGGAAACGCGGCGCCTGCCGCCCAAGCCGGTGGCGCCGGCCAAGGGGGCACCCGCGCCGTCCGGGCCGCAGGCCGACGACGACGCGGCGCAACCGGACGAACCGGAGAGCCTGGCGTTCGAGATTTTCGTGACGCGGCGGTTTCGCAGCACGGTCGAAGCGATGTCGGCCGCGCGCAACGCGCTGGACCGCGTGAAAGCGGTGGACGCGCAAGGCGTGCCCGACCATTTGCCGGACTGATCCGGCCGGGGCGGCGACGCCGTCCCATATTGTTATCCCCACTTTGTATTTGTCGATCGCCTGAGCACGGGCCGATGATGCCGCATGGCAAGCATCGCCATTCACAGTCTGCTCAAAAGGAAGGTTGATGAATACGAACGTCCAATCGGGCGCCTACGCGGCGCGCGCAATCTCGCGGCGCACGTTGTTGCGTGCGGCCAGCCTTGCGGGCCTGGCCGCGCCGCTGGGCATGTTGGGGTCGCGCGTGCTGGCGGCGAACACCGCGCCGCGCACCTACAAGATCGCATGGAGCCAGACCGCGGTGTGCCAGTCGCCCGTTTCGGTGGCGCTGGAACGCGGCTTTTTCGACAAGTACAACCTGAAGGTCGAGCGCATCAATTTCAGCGGCTCCACCGATCAATTGCTGGAAGCCATCGCCACGGGCCACGCCGACGGCGGCATCGGCATGGCGCTACGCTGGCTCAAGCCGCTGGAGCAGGGCTTTGACGTGAAGCTGGCGGTGGGCACGCATGGCGGCTGCATGCGCTTGTTGACCGCGGCGGATTCCCCGATCAAGAGCGTGCAGGACCTGAAGGGCCGCCGCATCGCGGTGTCGGACCAGGCCAGCCCGGTGAAGAACTTCTTTGCGATCCGCGTGGCGCAGCTGGGCATCGATCCGGAATCGGTGGACTGGCGCCAGTATCCGCAGGACCTGTTCGGCGAGGTGCTGCGCAAGGGCGAGGTGGATGCGATCGCCGGCGATGACCCGCTGATCTACACGCTGCGCGAAGACAACAAGCTGCGCGAGATCGCCACCAACATCGAAGGCGATTACGAGAACCGCACCTGCTGCGTATTGGGCTTGCGCGGCGACCTGGTGCGCAGGGATCCGGAGTCGGCCGCGGCGATCACGCGCGCGGTGATCGACGCGCAGCGCTGGACCGCGTCCAACCCCGACGAGACCGCGCGCATCTTCGCGCCGTACGTGCCAGGCAAGGTGCCGGCCGAGCGCGTGGCGGCGATTCTGCGCACCCACAGCCACGGCCACGCGTCGACCGGCTCGGCGCTGCGCGAGGAAATCGTGGGCTACGCTAAGGACCTGAAGACGATCAAGGTGCTGAGCGCCAACCTGGACATCAATAAATACGCGCAAGCGGTGGTGCCCAATGTCCTCGGCTGACGCGCTTGCCGTGGGCGGCTTGCGCGGCGATGCGCCCACCGCGCAGCCCTGGCGCCTGTGGAAGACCGGCGTGGCGGCCGCTGCCCTATGGGCGGCGGTGGGCGGCGTGACGCTGCGCTGGCCCAATGTGGAGGTGGGCTTTACATCTTGGGGCTACACGCGGGAATTCGGCGTGGCCGCGCTGGCGTTGGCGACGGTGCTGCTGCTGGTGGCGGTGGCAGGCATGGCCCACTGGCGGCCGGTGCGCGCGGTGCATCGCGCCGGGCCGTGGCTGCTGGCCCTGGCGGTGGCGGTGGGCGCATGGGAGATCGCCACGGCCAAGCTGGCGCTGCTGCCCAGTCCGTTCTTCGCGCCGCCGCAGTCGCTGATCGAGGTCTATGTCACCGACTACAAGCGTCTGGCCGACAGCCTGGTCAATTCGCTGTGGCTGCTGGCCAACGGCTTTGTGCTGGGCGCCGCGGCGGGCTTCTTGACGGGTGTGGCGATCGGCTGGTCGCGCGGCCTGGGGTACTGGGTGCATCCGGTGCTGCGTTTTCTGGGCCCGGTGCCGTCGACGGCGCTGTTGCCGATGGCGTTCTTTTTCTTTCCGTCGAGCTGGTCGGCGGCGGTGTTCCTGATCGCGCTGGCGACCTGGTTTCCCGTCACGGTGCTGACCTGGTCCGGCGTGGCCGGGGTCAACCGCGCGTATTACGACGTGGCGCGCACGATGGGCGCCAGCGAATGGTTCCTGGTGCTGCGGGTGGCGATTCCGGCGGCGTTGCCGCAGGTGTTCGTCGGCCTGTTCATGGGGCTGGGGGCGTCGTTCTCGGTGTTGGTGGCGGCCGAGATGATGGGCGTGAAATCGGGCCTGGGCTGGTATCTGTCGTGGGCGCAAGGCTGGGCGTCGTACGCCAATATGTATGGCGCGCTGATCGTGATGGCGCTGGTGTTCTCGGGGTTGATCACCTTGCTGTTCCTGGGGCGTGACCGACTTTTGGCCTGGCAGAAGGGAGTCGTGAAATGGTAGCGGCGACGCAGAGTACGCAGGTGCCGAACGCCTTGCCGGCGGGACGGGCAACGGCCGTGCAGGCCGACGCGCGCGGCGCGGCGCTCGCCGTGCGGGGCGTGAACCATCACTTCGATCTGGACGGGGCGGCGCTACCGGTGCTGGACGACATTGACCTGGACGTGCAGCCTGGCGAGTTCGTGGCGCTGCTGGGGCCTAGCGGCTGCGGTAAATCGACGTTGCTGCGGCTGGTGGCGGGGTTGGAACCGCCGGCGGCTGGCGAGCTGCTGGCCGACAGCGAGCGGATCGACGGGCCGTCGCCTTCGCGCATCGTGGTGTTCCAGGACCCCACGTTGTATCCCTGGCGCACGGTGTGGCACAACGTCGCGCTGGGCCTGCAGGCGCGTGGGCTGCTCAAGACGCAGCGCGGGCGAGTGGACGACGCGCTGCAGCGCGTGGGGCTGGCGGCGTTCAGCCAGGCGTATCCGCATCAGCTGTCGGGCGGCATGGCGCAGCGCGCCGCGCTGGCGCGGGCCCTGGTGAACGATCCGCGCATCCTGATCCTGGACGAGCCCCTGGGCAAGCTGGATTCGCTGACGCGGATCGCGATGCAGTCCGAGCTGGTGGAATTGTGGCAGCGCACGGGCTTTACCGCCCTGCTGGTGACGCACGACGTGGAGGAGGCGCTGTTCATGGCGTCGCGCATCATCGTGCTGAGCGAGCGGCCCGCCAGGATCAAGGACGAGATCGTCAATGACCTGCCGTATCCGCGGCATCGGGGCGATCCACGCCTGGCCGAGCTGCGCCGCCAGGCGCTGGCATTGCTGGGGCTGGATGCGACGTGGTGAACAACGCGGTGTTGGCGCTGGCGGCCGTGGCGGCGCCGGCGGGCATGCTGGCGTGCCTGGCTGCCGCGCGCCGGCGCGTCGGCGGCGTGGCCGTGACGGCGGGGCTGCCGTTGCCCTGTCTCTTATACACATCTCCGAGCCCACGAGACCTAATAACCGATCTCGGATGCCGTCTTCTGCGTGAAAAAAGGGGGGGGGGGGGGGGGGGGGGGGGGGGGGGGGGGGGGGGGGGGGGGGGGGGGGGGGGGGGGGGGGGGGGGGGGGGGGGGGGGGGGGGGGGGGGGGGGGGGGGG
>NZ_JAELTJ010000233.1 GCF_016428805.1 Achromobacter sp. ASV32 | reverse complement strand
GCGCGGCGACCCAGCGGATGCCATCGAGCAGGAAATCCAGCGCGCCCGAGGCGCGCAGCACCCCTACCGCGCACAGCATCGCCACCAGGTAGGGCAGCAGGCTCCTGGCGATGTCGAAGCCTTCCTTGGCGCCGTCGATGAAGGCCTCGTAGACGGGTACTTTCTTCCAGGCGCCGACCACCAGGAAGGCGAGCAGGATGCCGAACAGGGCCAGGTTGCCCATCAGCGACGAGAGCGCGGCGATGGCCGTGGCCGACATGCCGGCGAGCAGCGCCATGAAGCCGCCCAGCACCAGCGCCACGCCGCCCAGCCACAGCATGATGACGGGGTCGGTCAGCCGCAGCCGCTGGCAGGCCGCCACCGCCAGAAAACCGGCCAGGGTGGATGCGCTGGTGGCCAGCAGGATGGGCAGGAACACCAGGGTGGGGTCGGGCGCGCCTTGCTGGGCGCGGAACATGAACAGCGTCACCGGCAGCAGCGTCAGCGATGACGCGTTGAGCACCAGGAACAGGATCTGGGCGTTGCTGGCGGTTTCCGGCGTGGGGTTGAGCGATTGCAGCTCGCGCATGGCGCGCAGGCCGATGGGCGTGGCGGCGTTGTCCAGCCCCAGGCCGTTGGCGGCGAAATTCAGGGTGATCATGCCGATCACGGGATGGTTGCGCGGCACCTCCGGCATCAGCCGGGCGAACAGCGGCCCCAGTAGCCTTGCCAGCCGTTCGACCAGCCCGGCGCGTTCGGCGATGCGCAGGAACCCCAGCCACAACGTCAGCGTGCCGAACAGCAGCACCATGACCTCGACCGAGACCCGCGCCATGTCGAACAGGCTGGCAACCATGGCGCGGAACACGTCCGGGTCGCCGATGGCCAGCCAGCGATACAGGGCGGCGACGGCGGCCGTCAGGAAAAAGCCCAGCCAGAGTTTGTTCAGCATGCGGAGTGTGCCCGGACAGCGGTTGATTGCGCACCAGCGCGGGGGTCGCCCATTGTCGCAGAGTCAGCACGCCGCGGCTTGGCCCCGGCGGGCCAATTCTGGTACTTTGACCCGATACGCCCCAGTGGCATCGAACAAGAAGGGGAGCACATGGATCTGAACGCATGGCGCCGGCGCCGCATCTCCGAGCCGGCCTATCGATGGGCGCGCAAGGCAATGCCGCCGCTGTCGGCCACCGAGCGCGAAGCCATCGAGGCCGGTGACACCTGGTGGGATGCGGACCTGTTCACCGGCAACCCCGATTGGCGCAAGCTGCTCGACGTTCCCGCCGCCGCGCTCACGCCCGATGAACAGCGCTTCATCGATGGCCCGGTGGCGCAACTGTGCGCCATGCTGGACGAATGGGATATCACCTGGAACCGGCGCGACCTGCCGCCCGAGGTCTGGGCTTTCCTGAAGGCGCAGCGCTTTTTCGGCATGATCATCCCCAAGCGCTACGGCGGCCTGGGCTTTTCGCCCTACGCGCATTCCGAAGTGGTGCGGCGGATTTCCGCTTATTCCATCACCGCGGGCGTCACCGTCATGGTGCCCAATTCGCTGGGGCCGGGCGAGCTGCTGTTGCAGTTCGGCACGCCGGCCCAGCGCGACTACTGGCTGCCGCGGCTGGCCGATGGCCGCGAGGTGCCGTGCTTCGGGCTGACCAGTCCGGAGGCAGGCTCCGACGCGGCGTCCATGGTGGACACCGGCGTGGTCTGCCGCCAGGTGGTGGACGGTCGCGAGCTGATCGGCGTGCGCCTGAACTGGCACAAGCGTTACATCACGCTGGGGCCGGTGGCCACGGTGCTGGGGCTGGCGTTCAAGATGTCGGACCCCGACGGTATCCTGGGCGGCGCGCGCGACATCGGCATCTCGGTGGCGCTGGTGCCCACCGAGGCGCCCGGCGTCGAGATCGGGCGCCGCCACCTGCCGGCAATGCAGGTGTTCCAGAACGGCCCCAACCGCGGCCACGATGTGTTCGTGCCGCTGGACGCGCTGATCGGCGGCGCCGAACGCGCCGGCCATGGCTGGCAGATGCTGATGAGCGCGCTGGCCGCCGGGCGCGGTATTTCGCTGCCGTCGCTGTCGGCGGCCGCCTGCGTCATGAGCGCGCACGCCACCGGCATGTACGCGCGGGTGCGCGAACAGTTCGGCATTGCGGTGGGCAAGTTCGAAGGCGTACAGGAACGGCTGGCCAGCCTGGCGGCCAATGCGTATCTCGTGGAAGCTGCAAGGCGCCTGACCTGCGCGGCCCTGAACCAGGGCGTCAAGCCCGCGGTCGTGTCGGGCATCATGAAATACCACGCCACCGAGCGGATGCGCGTATCGGTCAACGACGCCATGGACGTGCATGCGGGCCGCGCGGTCATCGACGGGCCCAGCAATTACCTGGGCGCGCTGTATCGCGCCGTGCCCATCGCCATCACGGTCGAAGGCGCCAACATCCTGACCCGCAACCTGATCATCTTCGGCCAGGGCGCCATCCGCGCCCACCCGTACCTGATGCCGGAAATGCTGGCGCTGGGCAATCCCGACGAAGAGCGCGGCATGGAGGTGTTCCATGACGTGTTCTGGCGCCACCTGCGGCATACCGGCATGAACGCGCTGCGCGCCGTCGGCCGCGCCTGGACGGGCGGCGTGCTGGCGCCGTCGCCGGTGTCCGGCCCGACGGCCCGGCACTATCGGCGGCTGGGGCGCTACGCATCCGGCTTTGCGCTGCTGGCCGACGCCACGCTGGCCCAGTTGGGCGGCGGGCTCAAGCGCCGCGAGATGATCTCGGCGCGCTTGGGCGACATCCTGTCCGAACTGTACCTGCTGTCGGCGGTGCTCAAACGGTGGGAAGACGAAGGCCGCAAGCACGACGACCTGCCGCTGGTGCATTGGTGCATGCTCCAGGGCTACGCGGAAATCGAAAAGCGCATGGATCAGGTGCTGTCGAACCTGCCCGGCCGGGTGATGGCCTGGGGCTTGCGGGCCGCCATCCTGCCGCTGCGCCTGGCCAAGGGGCCCGATGACGCGCTGACCCGCGAATGCGCGGAACTGTTGCTCAAGCCTTCGCCGACCCATGCGCGGCTGGCGGCCGATCTGCAGCGGGCGGCGGCCGACCGCGTGGACAGCGACGATCCGCTGGCGCTGCTGACCCGAGCCTTTGCCGTCGTGGATGCCGTGCAGCCGATCCGCGACCGGCTCAAGCAGTCGGGCGTGCGCGATTGGCGCGAGGCGCACCGGCGTGGCGCGCTCACGGATGCGCAGGCCGCGCAGCTGCAAGAGGCCGAAGCGATCGTCTCGCGGGTGTTGCAGGTGGATGATTTCGCGCCGGAAGATCTGTCACCGCAGGTGGCCGCGGCTGACGCGGCGCCGGCCGAGCGGCCGGCGGTGCAAGTGGAAACGGCCGTGAAGCCGCCGGCCGCTTCCGGGGACGCTCAGTCGTCCTGATTCGGGTCCATGCCGGGGAACAGGATTTCAGTGAAGCCGAACTTCGAGAAATCCTGGATCCGCGACGGATACAGGCGGCCGATCAGGTGGTCGCATTCGTGCTGCACCACGCGGGCATGGAACCCTTCGGCCTCGCGCTCGATGTCGCGGCCGTAGGGGTCCTTGCCGCGATAGCGGATGTGGCGATAGCGCGGCACCATGCCGCGCAGGCCGGGCACCGACAGGCAGCCTTCCCAGCCGTCTTCCATCTCGTCCGACAGCGGCGTGATGACCGGATTGCACAGGATGGTCTGCGGCACGGCCGGGGCATCCGGATAGCGCTCGTTGTGGTCAAAGCCGAAGATGACCAATTGCAGGTCCACGCCGATCTGGGGCGCGGCCAGGCCGACGCCCTGCGCCGCCGCCATGGTCTCGAACATGTCTGCGATCAGGGCGTGCAGCTCGGGCGTATCGAAGCGCTCGACCGGCGGTGCCACGCGCAGCAGCCGGGGATCGCCCATTTTCAGGATGGTGTGGATCATGATGACGTTCGAGAAAGATCAATCAATCTGACAGAGGGGCCCTTTCCCCGCCGGGCCGCCCCAAGGGGAAAGCGCCCCCTTGGGGGGCAGCAAGCCTGCGGAGCGGGCGCAGCGTGGGGGCCCATTCCTCCACCCGCCGGGCCGCCCCAAGGGGAAAGCGCCCCCTTGGGGGG
>NZ_JAELTJ010000232.1 GCF_016428805.1 Achromobacter sp. ASV32 | reverse complement strand
GCCCAGGGGGGAGCCGTCGGTGAACGGCTTGAACGCGTAGCCGGCTTCCAGCGAGGCGCTCCACACGTTCGAACGGTAGTCGACCGATCCCAGTTCGCTGCTGATCTGGTTGTCGTAGCGGCCATATTGCAGCCAGGTGTCGCCATAGGCGCCCAGGCGGGTGGCGTCGTTCTGATAGACGGTGCCGTACAGGCCCACCGAATAGCCCGAGACCTTGCCGCGGGCGCGGGCCCGGACCTGCTGGGTCGTGCCCGGCAGCATCAGGGTCGATACCGAACGCGAACGCGCGTCGCCATAGCCGCCCATCAGGCCCGCATAGACGGCGCCGTCCTTGCCCACCGGCGCCTTGAGCACGTCGCCGCCCAGCTGCACCAGGGCGCTGTCGGTGTCGACATCGACGCGGCCTTCGGCCATGCGCAAGCCGCTGTCGTGGCGGCCCTGCACGCGGGCCCACAGGCCGCGGCCGGTGGCGGCGCCGTCATCCACATAGGCGGGCACGCGGTCGTGCAAGCCATGGGTGAACAGGCGGGTGGCGGCCAGGCGGTTACCGGCATAGGCGCCGCTTTCGGGGGAGACGTTCTTGAAGCCGGGGCCGCCGGGCAGGATGATGCCGGGCGGGGTGACCGGCGGCGCCGGATCGGCCGGGTCCGTCGGGCCGGCCGGGTCGGTGGGGCCGGGCGGAGTGGTCGGCGGGGTGTAGTCGGACGTCAGGTACCAGTCGGGCGCCACGCCGCCGTTGCCGCCACGGATCAGGCTGTAGTCGTAGCCGTTCAGCGACACGGTGTTGGCGCTGGCGCGGTAGCCGGTCGAGCCGGCATCCAGGTGGAAGGCGTCGGTGGCGGTGGTGCCGCCATTGATGGTCTGCACGACCTGGATGCCATATTGGGTCTGGCCGCCGACGCCTCCGGCGTTGACGATGCGCAGGCCGGTATTGCCCGACGCCGTGCCGCCGTCGATGACCAGCTTGTCGGTGGGCGAGGCATCGTCGCCCAGGCGGGTGTTGAGCACCAGCGTGCCGCCGCCGACATAGTTGTTGACGGTCAGGGTCTTGAAGCCCGCGCCGCCTGCCGGCGCAACAAAGGCGACGGTGCCGGCGTTGTTCAGCGTGCCCAGGCTGGAGTCATTGCGCACATTCCAGGTGCTGGCGTTGTCCAGCGTCAGGCTGTTGATGCGGCCGGGGCCGCGCTGCACCAGGGCGCCGGTCAGCACCGAGCCGTTCTTGAGCGCGACGTCGACAGTGCCGCTGTCGGCCAGCACATCGCCGGTCAGCACGGAATTGGACGCGTCCAGGGTGACTTGTTCGCTTTCGATCACGGTCGACACGCCGCCGCTGGTCACCGTGACCGAACGCGAGTGCAACAGGACGCCGCTGTTGATGTCGCCGCCCGCGCGGGCGGTGATGCTGGAGTCCGAGACCAGGAAGGTGTGACCGCCGCCGGAGGCGAGCAGACCGACGCCGTCCTGGGTGCTGATCTGGCTGCCATTGCGCAGCGTGACGCTATTGCTCAGGCCGGCCGCGGTCAGATAGCTCCAGATGCCGTTGGCGCCAGCGCCTTGCATGGTGAAGCGGGTGTTATCCAGCGTGACGGCGGCGCGGTTGCTCATCGACAGGCCGGACGCGTTGGCGCCGGAGGTATTCACGACGGTATTGCGGGCCGACAGACTGGCGCCGGCGCCGCTGGCAAACAGGCCGTAGGCAGTGGTGCCACGCGTGGTGACGTTGACGTCTTGCAGGGTGATGGCCGCGCCGCCCACGCGCGCCAGCACGCCGACCGCGCCGTCGCCCTGGGTGTCGACGTTGACCCGGGTGGCCGTGATGCTGGCGGAATTGCCGTATTCGCGCGAGACATACAGGCCGTGGGCGTTATTGCCTTGGGTGGTGACCGTGCCATCGGTCAGCGTGACCACGCCGGCGCGGTTGTCGATGCCGACGAGTGCCGACTTGATATCGAAGTGGGTGGCGGTGAAGGCGGTGCCGGTGGAGGGCAGCCACACACCCGTGCCCAGGTAGCCCAGCGCCGAGATGGAAACGTTGTCCACCACGGCGGAGGTGTCCTTGGCATTGATGTTGATGCCGTAGCCGACGTTACCGGTGGATGTGAGCGTGGCGTTGCGGATATCGGCTGTGGACGCGGCGCCGGTGCCCGAGCTGAGCATGACTGCGGCGCCGCCGGCGGTGATGCTGCCGCCGTCCATCTCGAAGCGGCCGCCTTGCACGCTGGCGCCCGTGCCGTTGGCCGAGTTGACCACGGTGCCGCGCAACGTCACGACGGAATCCGGGCCGTTCACGTCGACACCGGCCGCATAGTTGCCGGTCGTGGTGATCGATCCTGCGTCGATCGTGATGCGGCCGCCGTTTTCGACATAGGCGCCACCGGCGTTGTACTGGGACGTGGTGATCGTGACGTCTTTGGCCGTGACGACGGAATTGACGCCGTCGGCGCGCAGCGCATAGCCGCCGTTGCCCGTGGTGGTGATGCTGCCGCCGTCGAGCTCGATGCGGCCCCCGGTTTGTGCATAGGCGCCGTACGAATACGCGCCCTGCGTGGAAATAGCGGTCTGGCCAACCCTGATGAGGCTGCCTGCGCCGGTGGCGTTCAGGGCATGGGCGTTCTGGCCATCGCCCAGCGTCTTGACAGTGCTGCCCGTGAGCGTAGCGGCGCCGCCGGCACTGGCGCGCACGCCGATGGTGTTGCGCGCCGAGGCCGACCCGGCAGTGACGGTCACGCCGTCGCCGCTCACGGTGTTGCCGGCAACGGACACGTCAATCGCGGCGCCAGCGCCGGCATGGGTGACGCTGTCGCCGTTGTTCAACGACAGCCGGGTGCCGCCGGTGGAGTCATTGACAATGACTTGCCCGAGTTCGGCGGACTGGGCAGAGCCGGCGAAGACGGGCAACGTGGCGGCCAGCAAGCCGAGCATGATGGGGTTCAGGGGGGTGCGCATTGAGGGCTCCTTGGCCCTTGGCCTTGGCGCACCCATACACATCGAACAGAACCTGATCCGGCAATCCGGGCGTCGCTGAAGCGTACTGGCACGTATCGGACAAAGGCGATGACGTAGCGGTAGCCTTCATGTTGCGTGCTTGCAGGACGCTAAAAAACCGGACGATTCTCAAAAACGCCGCATTGATTCGCAGCAAAAGTAAGAGACTGAAAACCAGAAAATTCTCAATCCCGCGGCGGCAGTTGCGTGCTTGCGATCCGGTGTCCCGCCAAGAGCCTGATCGTGGCGGGGGATCGGTCAGGCCAGCTTGTCCAGCAGCGCCCGTGCCTGATCCACGACGTCGGCGTCGTTGGGCCGGAAGTCCAGCCGCAGGGCTTGCGGCAAACGGCTGAAGTGGGC
The DNA here is from genome assembly GCF_016428805.1 of Achromobacter sp. ASV32. Classification (GTDB taxonomy): domain Bacteria; phylum Pseudomonadota; class Gammaproteobacteria; order Burkholderiales; family Burkholderiaceae_B; genus Achromobacter. The sequence continues at coordinate 1,006 of NZ_JAELTJ010000232.1, read as the reverse complement.
CCGGCTGCTGCGCGCGTAGGCGGGATCGTAGTGCCGGTCAATCAACTCGCCGGCCAGATCGGCACGGCGGCCCTCGTCGATCATCTGTTGCCAGGCCGCGACCGTCTCGCGGCTGTGCAGGCCGACCATGCGCTGCAACTGGGATTTGAACCAATCGGGATGCTCGAACAACTGCGCGTAGTCCTGCTGCAGGAAGGTCGCCCGGTCCTCGCGGCTGGCGGCAACCTCGACGCAGGCGCCTTGATGCACGGCGGCCAACAGCGCGGCGGGCAGGGCCACCGCGCCGATCTTGCGGCTTTCGGCCTCGACGAAGACGGGGCGGTCGGGATGGAGTTCGCGCAGGCGGGCAGCCAGGCGCGTGTCGAATCCCTTTTGCGTGGGCTGCGCGGTGCCGGGCCAGGCACCCAGCAGCGAGCCGCGGTGGGCCGCCAGCGCCTCCAGGTCGAGCGTCTGCGCGCCGGCCTGCGCCAGGGCGTTCAGCAGCCGCGTCTTGCCACTGCCGGTAGGGCCGGTGAGCACCACGAAACGCAGCGTGGGCGGCAGGGCATCCAGCGTGTCGAGCGTGGCGCGGCGATAGCTTTTGTAGCCGCCATCGAGCTGGCGGGCGCGCCAGCCGATCATGTTGAACATCACGGTCATGGAACCGGACCGCTTGCCGCCGCGCCAGCAATAGATCAGCGGCCGCCAGCCTTGCGGCCGGTCGGCGAAGGTGGTGTCCAGATGGCGGGCGATGTTGCGCGCGGCCAGCGCCGCGCCCAGGCGGGTCGCCTCGAAGGGCGATTGCCGGTACAGGGTGCCGACCCGCGCGCGCTCCTCGTTGCTGAACACGGGCGCGTTCAGCGCGCCGGGGATGTGGTCGTCGGCAAATTCGAGCGGCGAGCGCACGTCGATGATTTCATCGAAATCACGCAGCTTTTCCAAGCCGGCGAGCAGGTGGTTCAAGGCAGGGCCATCCAGAGAGGGGATGGCGAATTCTCGCACGCCGTGGCGGCAGGCCGCTACGGAC
>NZ_JAELTJ010000231.1 GCF_016428805.1 Achromobacter sp. ASV32 | reverse complement strand
GGCGCTGTCCGGCAGCCTCAGCTTTCACACCTCGGACCAGGGCACCACGCTGCAAGCCTGGCTGCCCTTGCCCGCCCCCGCTTCCGACACCGCCCAGCCTGCATGACCCACCACCCCGACTCCATCCGACTCCTGTTGATCGACGACCACCCGCTGGTGCGCGACGGCCTGCGCCTGCGCCTGGAAACCGTGCCGCACCTGCGCGTGGTGGGCGAAGCCGGCAACGCCGCCGCCGCGCTGACCTTTCTGCAGGCCTGCCTGGCCGAGGATCCGCAGGGCGGCACCCTGCCGCAACTGGCGCTGCTGGACCTGAACATGCCCGGCGTGGGCGGGCTGGAACTGACCGCCCAGCTGCACGAACGCTACCCGCAGATCGCCGTGCTGGTGCTGTCCATGCACGACAATGCCGAATACATGGTGCAGGCCGTGCGGGCCGGCGCCCGCGGCTATCTGCTCAAGGACGAGCCGGCGCAGGAAATCATCGCCGCCATCGACGCGGTGATGACCGGCCGCAACTATTTCAGCGCGGCCGTCTCGCTGCGCCTGTCGCAGGCCAGCGCGCCGGCTACCCTGCTGACGCAGCGTGAACGCGACGTGCTGCGCCATATCGCCAGCGGCCATGCCAACAAGCAGATCGCCCAGGCGCTGGGCCTGTCGGTGCGCACCGTGGAAACGCACCGCCTGAACATCAAGCGCAAGCTGGGCATCGACGGCCAGGCCGAGCTGATCAAGTACGCGGTGGAGAACCGCGGCGTGTAGTTTTCAGGCGGCTTTCAGGCGTGCGGCCCCGGCCCGCGCTGCGGTAGACTTGCGTGTTATTTGCCGTGTCATCGCCCTACTTGGCGCGCACCCCAGGAGTCCCCAATGTCATTGGAAACACACTACACCGCCATTCTCGAAGCCCTGGGGGAAGATCCGTCCCGCGAAGGCCTGGCCGACACGCCCGCGCGCGCGGCCAAGGCCATGCGCCACCTGTGCCGCGGCTACCACCAGAACCTGGACGAAATCGTCAACGGCGCGCTGTTCACGTCCGACACCCGCGAAATCGTGCTGGTCAAGAACATCGAGCTGTACTCGCTCTGTGAACACCACATGCTGCCGTTCATCGGCAAGGCGCACGTCGCCTACCTGCCCAACGGCCGTGTGCTGGGCCTGTCCAAGGTGGCGCGCATCGTCGAAATGTACGCCCGCCGCCTGCAGATCCAGGAAAACCTCAGCCGCCAGGTGGCCGAGGCCGTGCAATCGGTCACCGGCGCCGCCGGCGTCGCGGTCGTGATCGAAGCCCAGCACATGTGCATGATGATGCGCGGCGTCGAAAAGCAGAATTCGTCGATGGTCACCTCGGTCATGCTCGGCGAATTCCACGACAACCCGTCGACCCGGGCAGAATTCCTCAGCCTCATCCGCTAAATCAGACGCTTTCCCCCAAACGGGCGGCCGGACCACCAGGTCCCGCCGCCCGTTCGCATGACCGCTACCGGCCATATGGCGCACTGCCAGAGGCCACACCTCCGCCCGCGAGGACGGCCGTTCGACGCCCGAACAGTGGCTGGGGAGCCCCAAGCACGCCCAGCGTGCGCGGCGTGGCAGGCCGCGTTGGCACCTATCGAAGGGGGTAACTGGCCCTAGCGTTCCGATCCCATCCGGGCAAACTGGCACCACAGGCCGCACCGGCACAAGCCGGTCGCGTCGGGGCGCGGCCATCCTCTCTACCGGAGATCACCATGAACGCGATATACCGCCTCATCCGCCGCTGTCTCCTGGCCGGCCTTGCCGCCGCGCTGCTGGCCGCGCCCGCCTATGCGCAGACCCGCCTGGTGGTGGGCTACCAACTCATCGTCGGCCCCTTCCTCACGGCCATTGCCGACGGCAGCTTCGACAAGGCCCTGAAAGACGCCGGCTACCAGGTCGACTGGCGCCAGTTCACCTCGGGAGGCGATATTTCCACGGCGCTGGCCTCCGGCAACGTGCCGGTAGGCGTCCTGGGGTCCACCGGCATCACGTCCGCCGCCACCCGCGGCGTCGACCTGGAGCTGTTCTGGGTGCTGGACAACATCGGCAAATCGGAAGCGCTGGTGGCGCGCAACGGCTCGGGCATCGCCAGCACCGCCGACCTGAAAGGCAAGCGCGTTGCCACGCCGTTTGTATCGACCTCGCACTTTCACCTGCTGGTGGGCCTGGAACAGGTCTGGAAGATCAACCCGCGCGACGTGCGCATCCTGAACATGCAGCCGCCGCAGATCGTGGCCGCCTGGCAGCGCGGCGACATCGACGCCGCCTACGTCTGGCCGCCCGCCCTGACCGAAATCGAAAAGACCGGCAAGGTCATCGCGGATTCCGAGGCCATTGGCCACGCCAGCGTGCCCACCTTCGACGGCCTGGTGGTGGACCGCGCCTGGGCCGCCAAGAACCCGAAATTCATGGCGGCCTTCACCGCCGTGCTGGCCAGGTCGTATGCGGACTACCGTGCCAACAGCGCGTCCTGGACGGCCGATTCGGCCCCGGTCCAGCGCATCGTCAAGCTGATCGGCGGCAAGCCGGATGACGTCGCCGCGGCCCTGAAGCTGCTGACCTTTCCCACCGCCCAGGAACAGGCATCGAAGGAATGGCTGGGCGGCGGCAAGGATGCCGGCGCGGCGCGGGCCTTCGCGGCCAGCGCCAAGTTCCTGAAGGACCAGAAGCAGATCGACCGTGCCCTGGACGATTACAGCGCCCACGTCACGGACCAGTACGCCAAAGCGGCCGTCAACTAGCCGTGGCGGCCCACCGGGCGCGGCCGCCAACCGCGCCCCGGCGCCCGCCTCGCCGCGGACGCTGCAATAACCGGGGAACCCGCATGTCCGACTCCACCACGCCCGCCGCGCAGGCTTTGCGCGCGGACCACGTCAGCGTCACCTATCCCGGGCTGCACGACAGCGGCCCGGTCATCGCGCTGCAAGACGTCAACCTGACCATCGAGCCCGGCGAGTTCGTCGTGGCGCTGGGCGCGTCGGGTTGCGGCAAGACCACCCTGCTCAGCCTGCTGGCCGGCTTTCTGTCGCCGACCGACGGCGAGATCACGCTGGGCGGCCGCCCCATCACCGGGCCCGGCGCCGACCGCGGCGTGGTGTTCCAGAAGCATGCGCTGCTGCCGTGGCTGAATGTGCTGGAAAACACCGAATTCGGCCTGAAGCTGCAAGGCGTGGACCGCGAGACCCGCCGCGCCCGCGCGCGCCGCAACCTGGAGCTGGTCGGCCTTGCGGACTTCCACCGCCACATGATCTACCAGCTGTCCGGCGGCATGCAGCAGCGCGTGGGCATCGCCCGCGCGCTGACCTGCGACCCGGCCATGCTGCTGATGGACGAACCCATGGCGGCGCTGGACGCGCTGACCCGCGAGACCATCCAGGAACTGCTGCTGGATATCTGGCGCCAGACCGGCAAGATGTTCTTTTTCATCACCCATAGCGTGGAAGAGGCGCTGTTCCTGGGGTCGCGGCTGATCGTCATGTCGCCGCGCCCGGGACGCATCACCCACACCTTCAAGCCGGACTTCAACCGGCGCTACCTGGAGACGCGCGATGGACGCGGCATCAAATCAAGTCCCGACTTCATCGCCATGCGCGAACAAGTCCTCGGCATCATCTACGGCGACGAACTCGCCGCCTCCTCCCCGCAGGCCGTCCATGCCTAGCCGCTTTTCGGGACATCAGCCGGCCACGCCGGGCAAGGTCTATGGGGCGCCGGGCGCCGGCTACAGCGGCCACATCAGCCTGTTGACCAGCATTGCGCTGCTGGCGCTGTGGTTCCTGGCCACCAACGCGGGCTGGGTCAAACCGCTGTTCCTGCCCTCGCCGCAGGCGGTGTACGGCAAGTTCGTCTCGGCCATGACCGACGGCGTGGCCAATTCCACCCTGGCCGAGCACGCGCTGGCCAGCCTGTCGCGGGTGTTCTCGGCGTTCTTCCTGGCCTGCGCCACCGCCATTCCGGTGGGCATCCTGATGGGCGTGAACCGCTACGCACGGGGCATCTTCGATCCGCCCATCGAGTTCTACCGCCCCCTGCCGCCGCTGGCCTATCTGCCGCTCATCATCATCTGGTTCGGCATTGGCGAGTTTCCCAAGATCCTGCTGATCTACCTGGCCATCTTCGCGCCCATGGCAATCGCCGCCAGGGCGGGCGTGCGTTCGGTGTCCATCGAGCAAATCCATGCGGCCTACGCCATGGGCGGCACGCGCATGCAGATCGTGTGGCACGTGATCCTGAAGGCCGCCATGCCCGAGATCTTCACCGGCATGCGCATCGGCATCGGGGTGGGCTGGACCACGCTGGTCGCCGCCGAAATGGTGGCCGCCGACCGCGGACTGGGCTTCATGGTGCTGAACGCCGCGCAGTTCCTGGCCAGCGACACCGTCATCATGGGCATCATCGTCATTGGCGTATTCGCCTTCGCCTTTGACCTGCTGGTGCGGTATCTGGAGAAATTCGCGATTCCCTGGAAGGGACGCCTCTGACGCCGAGGCC
>NZ_JAELTJ010000230.1 GCF_016428805.1 Achromobacter sp. ASV32 | reverse complement strand
GACGCCCAGCGCGTCGCCGGCCTCGTAGACCAGGCCGGCATCGGCGATGTCCAGCGCGAACGCGCGCGTGTCCTTGGCGCCGCCGGCCGGGTTCAGGCGCTGGTTGCGCACCAGGCGGGCCATGGCCGGGCGGGTCTTGGAAGGGGCCTGGGGCGTCTGGGCGGCGTGATGCGGCGCGCCGACGTGGACGGGTGTGGCGGCCGCCGGCTCGTCCACGCGCGTGGCGGTGACGTCATCCCGCGGCATCCCGTGGGCCGCATGCCGCGCGGCATCGGCCTTGCGGATGGCGGCGATGACGTCCTGCAGCCATGCCTGGGCCGGCGCCTGGAAGTCGGTATCGCAATCGACCCGCGCCCGCAGCGGTTGCGCGCCCAGCGCTGCGAGCCGCGCGTCCAGCTTGCGGCCGTGGCCGCAGAAGGCGTCGTAGTGGCTGTCGCCCAGCGCCAGCACCGCATAGTGCAGTGCCGCCAGCGAGGGGGCGTCGGCGGCTGCCAGCGCCCGCCACAGGTCCTGGCCGTTGTCGGGCGGGTCGCCGTCACCGAAGGTGCTGCTGATGAGCAGCAGGTATTGGCCGCGCGTGAGGGCATCCAGCGCGACGTCCGCCATGCAGGCGGTGCGCAGGTCGAAGCCGGCCTGGGCCAGCGCCGTGGCATGGTCCTCCACCAGCGATTCGGCGTTGCCGGTCTGTGACGCCCACAGCAACGTCACGCGGGGGCGCGGGCCAATGATCCTGACGCTGGCGTCGGCATCCGCCGCCGTGAATTCGGCCGTCTCGAAGGACGGCGTCTGCGCCGCCTCCCGCAGCGTCGCGGGCTGGCGCGGTGCTCTTGCCACGCGGCATAGCGCCACCGCGCAGCACTTCAGTTCGGGCTGCTGCGAGATGGGATCGATCGCGTCGCTGGTGACGGCATTGATGCTCAGCTCGTCGCCGTACTCGTCGTTCCAGTGCATCGGCGCGAAGCACTGCCCCGGCTGCACCCGGTCGGTAATCGTGGCCGGCAGCACGGCGCGGCCGCGGCGCGAGCGGATCTCGACGCGATCGTCCGCCTCGATACCCAGCGCACGGGCGTCGTCGGGATGGATCTCGACGAACGGGCCGGGATTGAGCTTGTTCAGCATCGGCACCTTGCCTGTCTTGGTCAAGGTGTGCCATTGGTGCTGCAGGCGGCCGGTGTTCAGGACCATCGGGTAGCTTGCGTCCGGCAATTCGGCGGGATCGGTGTGCGGCCGGGGGTAGAAGCGCGCGCGGCCATTGGCGGTGGCGAACGCCAGGCGCGGCGGCGCGCCGTCGGCCCCATGGCGGGGTGTCCGGCCGGCGCCGTCGTTCAGGTAGCGGATGGGATTGCGGGCCGGGCCGTCGGCGCGCGCGACGGGCCATTGCAGCGGTGTTTCGCGCAGCCGCGCGTGGCTGGCGCCGCGCAGGTCGTAGCCGGTGGCGGGGTTGGCGAAGCCGGTGATTTCATCGAACACCTGCGCCGCGCTTTCATAGCTGAACGCGTGGCCGTAGCCCATGGCACAGGCCACGTCGGCGATGATGCGCCAGTCGGGCAAGGCATCGCCCGGCGGCGGCACGGCCTGCGGCATCAGCGTGAGCGTGCGTTCGGAATTGATCATCACGCCGTCGGCCTCGGCCCACAGCGCGCCGGGCAGCAGGATATCCGCGTAGCGGTTGGTCTCGGTATCCAGATAGGCGTCCTGCGCAATCACCAGTTCGGCGGCGCGCAGCCCGGCCAGCACGGTCTGGCGGTTGGCAACGCTGGCCACGGGGTTGGTGCAGATGATCCAGCAGGCCTTGACCTGGCCGGCTGCCATGCGTTGGAACAGGTCGATAGTGCCGCCACCCAGCCGCGTGTGCAGGGTGCCGGCGGGCACGCCCCAGCGCGCTTCGACAAAGGCGCGATCGTCGGCCGACAGTACGGTCCGTTGGCCCGGCAGGCCGGGCCCCATGTAACCCATTTCACGGCCACCCATGGCGTTGGGCTGGCCCGTCAGCGAAAACGGGCCGCTGCCCGGCCGGCCGATCGCGCCGGTGGCCAGATGCAGATTGCACAGCGCGTTGGTGTTCCAGGTGCCGTGCGTGCTCTGATTCAATCCCATGGTCCAGCAGCTCATCCAGTCGGGCGCCGCGCCGATCCATTCGGCGGCCTGGCGCAGCTGCGCCGCGGGGATGCCGGTGATGGTCTGGACCCGTTCGGGCGGGTAGTCGGCCAGGAACGCCGGCATGTCTTCCCAGCCCTCGGTGTGCGCGGCGATGAAGGCCGGATCGGTCTTGCCCGCCTGGTGCAGCAGGTAGAGCAGGCCGTTGAGCAGCGCCAGGTCGGTGCCCGGCCGGATGGCCAGATACAGGCTGGCCTTCTCGGCGGTGGTGGTGCGGCGCGGGTCCACCACGATCAGGCGTGCGCCGGCCTTGACCCGGTCCATCATGCGCAGATACAGGATCGGATGGCAGTCGGCCATGTTGGCGCCGATGACCAGGAACAGGTTGGCGCGGTCGATGTCCTGGTACGAGCCGGGCGGGCCATCCGCGCCCAGCGACAGCTTGTAGCCGCTGGCGGCGCTGGCCATGCACAGGCGCGAGTTCGATTCGATGTTGTTGGTGCCGATGAAGCCCTTGGCCAGCTTGTTGGCCAGGTATTGCGCTTCGATCGACATCTGTCCCGACACGTACAGCGACACCGCGTCGGGACCGTGCGTGTCGATGATGGCGCGCAGCCGCCTGGCGGTGTCATGCAGGGTCTCGCGCAGGGGGCGGGGCGCGGGAGCCTGGTCGCGCTGCGCGCGCACGTGGGCGTGTTCCAGCCGCCCCGACTGGCGCAGCGCGACGTGAGCCGACGAACCCTTGGTACACAGGCGGCCGAAGTTGCTGGGGTGCTCGCGGTTGCCGGTGATCTTGACCACTTGTTCGCCGTCCACGTGCAAGGTCATGCCGCAGCCCACGCCGCAGTAGGGGCAGACGGTATCCACGGTGCGTTGGCTGCCGCTCATGCTTGCTTCCAAAAGAAAGCGCCCTGCCGGTGCGGCCCTGGGGCCGGACGGGCAGGGCGCCATTGCCCTGGTTCCCGGCGTGGCCGGGTCGATGGCCTGTCCGATGCAAGTTCCATGCCAGCGGCGGGCCGCCCTTGCGCGGGCTCGCCGGGCTGGTTGAGGTCGCGCACACTGGTGCGCGGTTGCACTGCGATGGTGCGTGCAGGAGCCGTTTGGGTGCGCGGTCAAGGGCGACGGCAGGGCGTCCACGGGCGTGATGCCGATGGCACGCTTATTGCTTTGATAGCCACACCGGGCCCGAGTCCGGCCAGACAACGCATGCAGCACAGGCAACGGCGCCCGGACCCACCAGTCCCGGGCGCCGTTTGTCTTTTCCAAACCGAACGGCAGCCGGAAACGCCATGAGCACAGCGACTTCTACTCTTCCCATGCAGACCTTGATCGTCATCGGCAACGGCATGGTCGGCCATCACTGTGTCGAGCAACTGGTCGAACGCGGCGCGCTGGCGCGCTACCGCATCCTGGTGCTCGGCGAAGAAACCCGTCGCGCCTACGATCGCGTGCACCTGTCCGAATACATGGGCGGGCGCGACGCGGAATCGATGGCGATGGGCGCGGCCGCCTTCTACGAGCAGCCGGGCCTGACGCTGCGCCTGGGCGCGCCGGTGCTGCGCATCGACCGCCAGCAGCGGCAGGTGGTGACGGCAGAGGGCCGCCACGACTACGACAAGCTGGTGCTGGCCACGGGGTCCTATCCCTTCGTGCCGCCGATCGCCGGCGCCGAAGGCGCGTCCCGGCTGGTCTACCGCACGCTGGACGACCTGGACCAGATCCGCCAGGCGGCTAACGGTGCGCGCCGCGGCGTGGTGGTGGGCGGCGGCCTGCTCGGGCTGGAAGCGGCCAACGCCCTGAAGTCGCTGGGGTTGGAGGCGCATGTGGTGGAATTTGCGCCAAGGCTGATGCCGGTGCAGCTGGATGAGGCGGGCGGCGCGGCGCTCAAGGCCCGCATCGAGGCGCTGGGCGTGGGGGTACACCTGTCGCGCGCCACCCAGGAGATCAAGGAAGGCACGCAGTACCGCTATCGCATGCGCTTTGCCGAAGGCGCGCCGCTGGAAACGGACCTGATCGTGTTCTCGGCCGGCATCCGGCCGCAGGACGCGCTGGCGCGCCAGGCGGGCCTGGCCGTGGCCGAGCGCGGCGGCATCGCGGTGGACGGCCGTTGCCGCAGCAGCGATCCGCACATCTACGCCATCGGTGAATGCGCCGCCTTCAATGGCGCCATCTTCGGTCTGGTGGCGCCCGGTTACCAGATGGCGCGCACCGCCGCCGCGGACCTGTGCGGGCAGGAGGCCGCGCCGTTCGGCGGCGCCGACATGTCCACCAAGCTCAAGCTGCTGGGCGTGGACGTGGGCTCGATCGGCGACGCGCACGGCGTCACGCCCGGCGCGCGCAGCTACCGCTATATCGACGAGGCGGGCGCCTCGTACCGCCGACTGGTGGTGTCCGAAGACGGCAAGCGCGTGCTGGGCGCCGTGCTGGTGGGCGACAACCGCTACTACGACACGCTGCTGCAATACGCGCAGAACGGCATCGCGCCGCCCGCGGACCCGGCCAGCCTGATC
>NZ_JAELTJ010000022.1 GCF_016428805.1 Achromobacter sp. ASV32 | reverse complement strand
CCAACAGCTAGTTGACATCGTTTAGGGCGTGGACTACCAGGGTATCTAATCCTGTTTGCTCCCCACGCTTTCGTGCATGAGCGTCAGTGTTATCCCAGGAGGCTGCCTTCGCCATCGGTGTTCCTCCGCATATCTACGCATTTCACTGCTACACGCGGAATTCCACCTCCCTCTGACACACTCTAGCTCGGTAGTTAAAAATGCAGTTCCAAAGTTAAGCTCTGGGATTTCACATCTTTCTTTCCGAACCGCCTGCGCACGCTTTACGCCCAGTAATTCCGATTAACGCTTGCACCCTACGTATTACCGCGGCTGCTGGCACGTAGTTAGCCGGTGCTTATTCTGCAGGTACCGTCAGTTTCACGGGGTATTAACCCATGACGTTTCTTTCCTGCCAAAAGTGCTTTACAACCCGAAGGCCTTCATCGCACACGCGGGATGGCTGGATCAGGGTTTCCCCCATTGTCCAAAATTCCCCACTGCTGCCTCCCGTAGGAGTCTGGGCCGTGTCTCAGTCCCAGTGTGGCTGGTCGTCCTCTCAAACCAGCTACGGATCGTCGCCTTGGTGAGCCGTTACCCCACCAACTAGCTAATCCGATATCGGCCGCTCTAATAGTGCAAGGTCTTGCGATCCCCTGCTTTCCCCCGTAGGGCGTATGCGGTATTAGCTACGCTTTCGCGTAGTTATCCCCCGCTACTAGGCACGTTCCGATACATTACTCACCCGTTCGCCACTCGCCACCAGACCGAAGTCCGTGCTGCCGTTCGACTTGCATGTGTAAGGCATCCCGCTAGCGTTCAATCTGAGCCAGGATCAAACTCTTCAGTTTAATCTCTGTATTTGTTCGTATTTCTTAACCCCCGAAAGGGTCGAGTCATACGTCGCTACTCAAAGGAAGTGAGGTATGTTCTTAAACTTGACGTCTAAGGTACTTCACTTCTAGTGAGCACTTGATTTCATTGTGCTTGTGACTGGGGTTTAAAACCCGGTCACTACACTCGCATCAAGCGCCCACACTTATCGGTTGTTTAATTGTTAAAGAGCGGTACTGCTAAATTCTGTACTGCGTTCACTTCTTACTGCTTTCTGCCCCTCAACTTCGGCTAACTTCGCTTTCGCGTCGTCGCTGTCGTTGCAGCAGAGAAACGAGATTATGAAGAAGTTTTTATCGCTTGTCAAGTCAGCTTCGTTTCGTCTCAAACTTTCGTTTTTCAACTCAACTTGCCGCCCTGCCTTGCGACCCCTTCAGGTCTCGCCTTAGCAGCTATCGAAATATCAGGGTTAACCCTAAGTTTTCGGCAACTGCCAAGCCTGAAACTATAACACAACTTTTGCAGATTATGCAACCGGCTTTTGCCTAATTTGCATCCTATCCTGCAACCCCGCAGCCTTTCGTGAATCGCTTCACTTTCCGCCGCAGCCCCGGGAAACCCAGAGGTTGGTTACCGCCCAGATGACCAGCAACTTGATTCAGACCACCCTACCGGGTAAACCCTGATTCGCCGTCACCAGCCAAGCCCAAGACTATAGCACAATTTTTGCAGATTGTGCAACTGGCTTCTGCCTGATTTGCACCGTCTTTTGCAAAACCCGCTGACTGCTGGTTCGAGAATCCGGTCACACACTGCTGACCAACTCATCGCCTTGGAGCCCTGCGGCAAATCTGTCTGCCGAGGCCTCCAGATCCGTTGCACTTGCTTGGCTTCGCGGTTCAGAAAACTGCTTGAACTGCGAAGGAGCGAGACTATAGCACAGAATTTTGCCTTGTCACGCCAGAATGACACCCGCTTTGCAGAAATGTGATGTTTTCGGGGGACGCACCCCTTGGGCCGCTGGTTCCTGCAGCCCCCCTTCTATATAGAAGAGAGAGCTGACTCGCACGATTCCCCTATAGAGATAGGCCGCGCGCTTGCACGTAGGTCCGATCCAATCCAGCGATCACCTGCGTTGCGGCTCCCCGCCGAGTGACCTCCCGCTATAGCGACGCGTCACCTATATATATAAGCGCAGGGGCTCCCCCGCCCCGCTTGCCCGCCTGGCCGCTTCATGCCGGCCACCAATCCGGCCCTTATCCGGCCCTCTTATATAGAGCGCCCACGAAAGTCCTGCTCCGCCTCACGCAGACTACAGCCGCAGCTCGGTGGTTTCCTTGATTTGCTGGAGCGCGAAGAAGGAGCGCATGTCGACCACCGCGGGGTGGCGCATCAGGGTGTCCATGGCGAACCTGGAAAAGTGGGCCAGGTCAGCAACCTGGATGCGCAGCAGGTAATCCATGTCGCCGGACATGGCGTAGCACTCGACCACTTCGGGCCACAGTTGCACGTCGCGGGCAAAGTCGCTCATTGGCGCATGGCTGGAGCCGCTGTACTTGTTCAGGCGGATGTTTACGTAGGCCAGCAGGCCCAGCCCCACCTTTTCGGCGTCGATGAGGGCGACGTATTTCTTGATGAAGCCCTTTTCTTCCAGGCGGCGCACCCGACGCAGGCAAGGACTGGGTGACAGAGATACGCGATCTGCCAATTCCTGGTTACTGAGCCGGCCATCCCGTTGCAACTCGGCCAGAATCCTTAGATCTGTCCTATCAAGCTCTAAGTCAGACATTTTCAGCCCCATATGTTTTATCTTCGGCAATATTATTGCCCAACAGGACGGCTTTCGCGACATGTTTGCAATTGTCTGCCTGCCTTTCCTCCCTACAATCTCCATCCTAGACTTGAAGAACAAGTCGTCCGCTACAACGATTCAAGGGAGCAGACTTATGAGCAGCGCATTCCAACCCTGGGACAACCCGATGGGCACCGCCGGGTTCGAGTTCATCGAGTACGCCGCGCCGGACCCCGCCGCGCTGCGCAAAGTGTTCGAACTGCTGGGCTTCAAGGCCATTGCCAAGCATCGCCACAAGGACGTGACGCTGTACCGCCAAGGCGGCGTGAACTTCCTGATCAACGCCGAGCCCGATTCGTTCGCCCAGCGCTTCGCCCGCCTGCATGGTCCGTCGATCTGTGCGATCGGTTTTCGCGTGCAGGACGCCGCCGCCGCGTACAAGCGTGCGCTGGAACTAGGCGCCTGGGGCTTTGACTCGCATAGCGGCCCGATGGAACTGAACATCCCCGCCATCAAGGGCATCGGCGATTCGCTGATCTACCTGGTCGACCGCTGGACGGGCAAGGAAGGCCATGGCGGCATTGGCGACATCAGCATTTACGACGTGGACTTCGTGCCGGTGGATCCGGACAACGCGCAGGCCGACCTGAACCATCGCGGCGCCGGCCTGACCCTGGTCGACCACCTGACGCACAACGTGCATAAGGGCCGCATGGCGGAATGGTCCGAGTTCTATGAGCGCCTGTTCAACTTCCGCGAAGTGCGTTACTTCGACATCGAAGGCAAGGTGACGGGCGTGAAGTCCAAGGCGATGACCTCGCCCTGCGGCAATATCCGGATTCCGATCAACGAGGAAGGCACGGAAGAAAAAGGCCAGATCCAGGAATACCTGGACCTGTACCGCGGCGAAGGCATCCAGCACATTGCGATGTCCACCGAAGACATCTACGGCACCATCGAAGCGCTGCGTGCCAATGGCGTGGTGTTCCTGGATACGCCGGAGACCTACTACGAGCTGCTGGACCGCCGCCTGCCCAACCACGGCGAAGACGTGGCCCGCCTGCAGAAGAACCGCATCCTGCTGGACGGCGCCCCCGACGGCGGCCTGCTGCTGCAGATCTTCACCGAGAACCAGATCGGCCCGATCTTCTTCGAGATCATCCAGCGCAAGGGCAACGATGGTTTCGGCGAGGGCAATTTCAAGGCCCTGTTCGAATCGATCGAACTGGATCAGATGCGCCGCGGCGTGGTGAAAACCGTCGACTGACCGCTTCCCCCTCCAGCGCCTGGCGCGATGCCGCCCTGCGCTGGATTTGAAACCTCACCTTGGGTGAGGTTTTTTTTCGCCTGCACCGGCGTTATTTCGCCAGGCGGTCCTGGAACTGCTTGCGGAATTTGGCCACCTTGGGCGCGATCACGAACTGGCAGTAGCCCTGTTCGGGATGCAGGGCGAAGTAGTCGCGGTGGTAGTCCTCGGCTTGCCAGAATTTGGCGGGCGCCAGCAACTGGGTGACGATGGGCGCGTCGTAGATTTTCTGGGCGTCGACTTCGGCGATGATGGCCTGGGCCTGCTCGCGCTGCGTGTCGTTCTGCCAGAAGATGGCCGATTCGTACTGCGGACCGATGTCGTTGCCCTGGCGGCCCGGCGTGGTCGGATCGTGCGTCGCGAAGAAGACGCGCAAGAGATCGCTGTACGACAGCTCGGCCGGATCGAATTCGATGCGGGCCACTTCGATGTGCCCGGTGTCCTTGCCGCAGACCTGCTCGTAACTGGGGTTGTCCACGTGGCCGCCGCTATAGCCGGGCAGCACGCTTTTGACGCCGCGCAGGTCGGTGAAGACCGCTTCGACGCACCAGAAGCAGCCGCCGCCAAGAACGGCGACTTCGTTGCCCGGGGAGGGTTGTTCTGCCATGACGATTCCTTTCTAGAGACGATAAGACTACTGCTTGGGCGGCGCCAGCGACAAGATCCATTCGGCCAGGAGGCGCGCGTCCTCCGGGCTGACGTGCGTTTGCGCCGGCATGGGCACGGCGCCCCAGGCGCCGCGGCCGCCTCCACGGATCTTGCCGGCCAGGTAATCCACCATGGCGGGACCTTGCCCGGCATAGCGTTCGGCCACGCTGGCCAGCGGCGGCCCCACGCGCTTGACCTCCACCTGGTGGCAGGCCATACAGGCCTTGTTCTTGGCCAGGTCCAGGCCGGTGGTCTGGGCCTGCGCCGCGCCTGCGACCAGCAGGCCGGCGGCGGCCACCCACAAACTACGTATCAAATGCATCGGTTACTGCCCCACGGCTCGCGGTGCTGGCGAGCTTGCCGAACTTGGCAAGCACACCGCGTGTATAACGCGGCTTGGGCTGGACCCAGGCCTGGCGACGAGCCGCCATCTCTTCGTCGCTGATGTTCAGCTGCAGCAGCAGCTTGTGGGCATCGATGGTAACCGAATCGCCCTCGCGGATCAGCGCGATCGGGCCGCCCACGAAGGCCTCGGGCGCGACATGACCCACGACCATGCCCCAGGTGCCGCCGGAAAAGCGGCCATCGGTGATGAGGCCGACCGTTTCGCCCAGCCCCTGCCCGATCAGGGCGGACGTCGGCGCCAGCATTTCGCGCATGCCGGGTCCGCCCTTGGGCCCCTCGTAGCGGATCACGACGACATCGCCGTCGACGATCTGGCGCGCCATGATGGCGGCCATGGCGTCGTCTTCGGAATCGAAGACCCGCGCCGGTCCGGTGATCACGGGGTTTTTCAAGCCGGTGATCTTGGCCACGCAGCCTTCGGGCGAAAGGTTGCCTTTGAGGATGGCCAAGTGACCTTGCGGATACAGCGCGCGGTCCAGCGGCATGATCACGTCCTGGTCGGCGCGCGGTGTATCCGGAACATCCGCCAGGGTTTCGGCGATGGTCTTGCCGGTGATGGTGATGCAGTCGCCATGCAGCAGCCCGGCATTGAGCAGCAGTTTCATGACTTGCGGGATACCGCCAGCCTGATGCAGGTCGGTGGCGACGTACTTGCCGGACGGCTTCAGGTCGCAGAGCACCGGTACGCGCTTGCGGATGCGCTCGAAGTCGTCGATGGTCCACGGCACTTCGGCGGCGTGCGCGATGGCCAGGAAATGCAGCACGGCGTTGGTCGAGCCGCCCGTGGCCATGATGACCGACACGGCGTTTTCAATGGATTTGCGGGTGATGATGTCGCGCGGACGCAGGCCGCGCCGCACGGCATCCACCAGGACCCGGGCGGATTCGGCGGCCGACACGACTTTTTCGTCGTCTACATTGGACATGGTGCTGGAATACGGCAGGCTCATGCCCATGGCCTCGAAGGAGGAGCTCATGGTGTTGGCGGTGTACATGCCGCCACAGGAGCCCGACCCGGGGATGGCGCATTTTTCGATCTGCTTGAAATCGGCCTCGGGCATGCGCCCCATAGTGTATTCGCCCACCGCTTCGAAGACGGACACGATGGTCAGGTCCTTGCCTTTGTAGTGGCCCGGCTTGATCGTGCCGCCATAGACGTAGATACCGGGCACGTTCATGCGCGCCAGGGCAATCATGCCGCCCGGCATGTTCTTGTCGCAGCCGCCGATGACCACCACGCCGTCCATCCACTGGCCCTGCGCCGCGGTCTCGATACAGTCGGCGATGACCTCGCGCGACACCAGGGAATACTTCATCCCCTCGGTGCCCATCGACATGCCATCCGAAATGGTGGGCGTGCCAAAGACCTGGGGATTGGCGCGGGCGCCGCGGATGGCGTCGATGGCGGCGTCGGCCAGGCGCTGCAAGCCGCTGTTGCAGGGGGTGATGGTGGAATGCCCATTGGCCACGCCGATCATGGGGTTTTCAAAGTCGGCTTCCTGGTAGCCCAACGCGTAATACATGGCGCGGTTGGGGGCCCGGGCGACGCCGTGGGTGATATGACGGGAACGTTCGTTGTGCGACATGGTCTGTTGTCTCCTGTCGGCCGTCAGGGCGCGGACGTGGCGACCGCGCGTGGCCTGGCAACCAGATACCGGCCTGTGGCGAGCCGCCTGCGGATGTCGATACACCTCAGGGCTCGCCGGTTATTATCATTCAACTTTATTGTGTCGGGCGGAACATGCTGCAATATCCCAAATTCGACCCCGTTGCCCTGCAGATCGGGCCTCTGTCCATCCATTGGTACGGGCTGATGTATCTGGTGGGCTTCGCCCTGGTGTACCTGCTGGGCCGCCGGCGCATCACGCGCGGCCACACCACATCGCTGAACGTGCGTGACCTGGAAGACCTGATCTTCTACAGCGTCCTGGGCGTGGTGCTGGGCGGGCGGTTGGGCTATGTGCTGTTCTACAAGCCGGGCTACTACCTATCGCACCCGCTGGAAGTGTTCTATTTGTGGGAAGGCGGCATGTCCTTCCATGGCGGCCTGATCGGCGTGATCCTGGTCATGCTGCTGTTTGCCCGCAAAAAGGGCCTGCCGTTCTTTGCGGTCAGCGACTTCATCGCGCCGCTGATCCCGTTGGGACTGGGCTTTGGCCGCCTGGGCAACTTCATCAATGGCGAACTGTGGGGCCGCCCGACCGACGTGCCGTGGGCGATGGTGTTCCCCAGCAGCGGCGACGGCGTGCCGCGCCACCCCTCGCAGCTTTATGAGCTGGGGCTGGAAGGCATCGTGCTGTTCACGCTGATGTGGTGGTTTTCGAGCAAGCCGCGCCCCCTGGGACAGGTCAGCGCGGTATTCCTGATGGGCTACGGAACGTTCCGTTTCCTGGTGGAATTCACCCGCGAGCCGGACAACTTCCTGGGCCTGCTCGCGGGCGGTTTGAGCATGGGGCAGTGGCTGTCCCTGCCGATGGTCGCCCTGGGCGCCATCATGTTCATTCTTACTGCAAGACGATCGTCCCGTTGACCGAGATGCTGACCGTGACGTCTCCCGCTTCCAGCGGGACGTCGGCGCTGAAACCGGCGCCGCCCGAGGCATCCTTGGCCATGGCGCCCATCATGCGCGGCATGGGCGTCACACCGCCGGAGCCGCCCAGCTCAAGCTTGCTCAGACGGTAGCCGGAGAACCCGAACGCGTTGGATGCAGCCAGCGCGCGGTCCTTGAAGGCCTGCGCGGCTTCTTTCAGCAGCTTGCGCTCTTCGGCCTCGCGAACTTCGCGCGACAGCGAGAAGCTGATGTTGGAAATGGCAGTCTTGTCCGATAGCTTGGAGGCCAGCGCGGCGGCGGCCGCGAAGTCCTTCGATTCCAGGATGATCTCGCCTTGGCCACGCCAGCCAGCGTTCTTGCTTGCCTTGCTGCCGCTGCTGGAATTGGGCCAGACATTGAAGCCGCCCGTGCGCACGTCCACACCCTTGGTGTCGCGGGCGCGTTTGGCCACATCGTCCAGCATCGCAGTCAGCTTCTGGCCAGCCGTGGGCTGATCCGCGGCCTCGACCTCGGCGGACAACGAAATGCGCACCGTGTCTTGCTTGACCTCGGACGAGGCCGTGGCCTGCAGGGTCAACTCGGGCGAGCGGTTGGCCGCGGCTTCCGTAGGCGCAGGCGTCTGGGCCTGAGCGAAAACGGGCTGCGCCACGGACAGGGCGGCCACGGCTGCGCACGCCGCGCCAAGTTTGGTCAGCGAAAAAACGGGGGGTTTGAACATGGACTGGTCCTATGAGAGAGGACGATGGGGGAGGCGCCCGACGCGGACCTGCGCTGATGGCAGGCCCGCTGGGTAGATGCCCCGCCTGTGCCGTCAAGGCCGGCATCTCGAACCCTGAGGTTCAAGGTGGTCGCGTTCCGAAGAGCGTCGGGTTCGTCTACGAGAGACAATCACTCCAGCTCTGCACTCCCGCAACCAATATGCCATAAGACATAGGTTCAGAGAATGTATGGCCAGGTCACGGACACGGCAGGGACAAACTGAAAATACTGAAAAAACTCGTTGAAAACTGCGGATGAACGTCAGAGCAGCTTTTCTTGACCCGACAAGGCGTCGTCAAGGACTGCGTTCATGTCCTCAATTCTACGCTTGAAGTCGCCGACCGCCAAACCGCCCAACGGACCGTCCGGCGCTTTCATCGCGAGAAGCTCACCAGCGACCTGCAAGGCGGCCATGACGGCGATGCGTTCATTGCTGGAGACCTTGCCGGTGCCCTGGATGCGCAGCATGAGCTGGTCCACGTGGCGCACGGCGGCCATCAGCGTGGGCTTTTCTTCGGGGGAGCACGCCAGCGAGTAGTCGCGCCCCAATATCGTTACGTCAACGCGTTCCATCAGTGTTGCTCTCCGGACGGCGCACCCGGCAAGCGGGCCAGGACGGCGTCAATGCGCTCGCGGGCCGCGGCAGCGGCCACACGCAAGCGCTGTAGTTCAGCGTCACGCACTTGCAGGCTGCCCTGCAGTTCGGTTTCCCTTGCGGAGAAGCGCGCTTCGAGCGAATGGCGCTCGGCGGTTTCGTGGGCGAGCTGTTCGCGCAAGGCGACTTCCGCCTTTTGCGCCTGCTCGAGCATGGCGGTGACGGCGCCGTCATTGTCCTGCAGCTTGTGCTGCAAGGCGGCGATGTCGGCATCGCGTTCGGCGGCGCGTTGCTTGAGCACGCGCTGCTCGGCTTCGGATTCATTCAGGCGCGCGCGCAAGGCGTCGCGCTCGGCGTGGAGATGCCGGGTGCGTTGCACCAGTTGCCCGATACGGGCGGCGAGTTGGTCTAGGTCTTGCAGCATGGGCGCTATCGTAAACCATCCAGATGGGAATCGGGCCTCTTCACGCAAGGTGAGAAACACGGCAATATTCAGTAGGAAATGCAGCTGTCATTCCAGCGGCGGGCAACATAACCGATCAGGCCCGACTAGAAAAGTCCCGCGCAACGGAAATCAGGAGGGTCGGCCCGCCCCGCTTTCGCATTTCTTTCTATAAACTTTCACTTAGCTTTCAAAACGCCATCAATCTGCCCGCCCCGTTACATCTGGGGATCGGGAGTTCCCCAATTCTAGGGAAAACCCCAGGCTTTCACCGAGCTTACAGGGTTTGCATCGTCGCGGGCGTCCATTACCATTCGGCCTTTCAAGAAGCCTCGCCGACGCTTTCAATAGAACCAAAGGCACCGCGACGTGCCTTTTTTGTGCCTGTCACTCGCCTTTCGGCCTGCGCGACGGATCACAAAACTTTTTTTATCTACATGCTGTAAACAGGAGCCAACCAATCATGCAGCTACGCAATCGACAGGACTTCTGGTCGGGGGTGATGTTCATCGCCCTTGGACTGGGATTCGCCTGGCAAGCCAGCAGCTACCAAATGGGTACTGCCGCCCGGATGGGCCCCGGGTATTTTCCTTTCTGGCTAGGCATTGTTCTGGCATTGCTGGGCGCGATCGTGCTGCTTGGCTCGATGTCCAAGAAGGCCCACGAAACCCACGTCGACAAATTCGACTGGCGCATCGTGCTGCTGGTGGTCGGGTCCGTGGTCATCTACGGCCTGGTCCTCAAGCTGCTGGGCATCTATATCTCGGTGTTCATTCTGGTTGTGATCAGCAGCCTGGCGAGCCACGAGTTCAGCCTGAAGGTCGCCGTCGCCAACGGCATCTTCCTGGTGGTGTTCTCGTATCTCGCATTCGTCAAGGGGCTGGGGCTGATTTTCCCGCTGTGGCCGTCGTTTCTGGGCATGAACTAAGGAGCAACCGGTCATGGAATTGTTTGACAACCTGATGTTGGGTTTCTCGGTGGCGTTCACGCCCGAGAACCTGTTGTACGCCCTGCTGGGCTGCGTGCTGGGTACGCTGATCGGCGTGTTGCCGGGCATCGGCCCGGTTCCGACCATCGCCATGCTGCTGCCGATCACGTACGTGCTGCCCCCGGTGGCCGGCCTGATCATGCTGGCCGGTATTTACTACGGCGCTCAATACGGTGGCTCGACCACGGCCATTCTCGTGGCGCTGCCAGGGGAAACGTCCGCGGTGGTGACCGTGCTGGACGGTCACCAGATGGCCCGTAACGGCCGCGCTGGCGCCGCCCTGGCGATTGCCGCCCTGGGTTCGTTCTTCGCCGGTTGCGTGGCCACGCTGCTGCTGGCCGCCTTCGCCCCCCCGCTGGCTGAAGTCGCCTTCAAGTTCGGCCCCGCCGAGTACTTCTCGCTGATGTGCCTGGGCCTGGTCGGCGCCGTGGTGCTGGCCTCGGGTTCGCTGCCCAAGGCCATCGCGATGATCATCCTGGGCCTGCTGCTGGGCATGGTCGGCACCGACGTCAACTCGGGCGTTGCCCGCTTCGACTTCGGCGTGCCGGAACTGCAAGACGGTATCGACTTCGCCATCGTGGCCATGGGCGTGTTCGGTTTTGCCGAAATCATGACCAACCTGGAGCAGAAGGAAAACCGCGTCGACATCACCGACAAGATCGGCTCGCTGTATCCCAACAAGCAGGAATTCAAAGAGTCGTACCCCGCAGTCCTGCGCGGCACGGCCCTGGGTTCGGCCCTGGGCATTCTGCCGGGCGGTGGCGCCGTGCTGTCGTCGTTCGCGTCGTACACGCTGGAAAAGAAGATCTCGCGCAATCCGGAACGCTTCGGCAAGGGCCACCCGGCCGGCCTGGCTGGCCCGGAATCCGCCAACAACGCCGCCGCGCAAACGTCGTTCATTCCGCTGCTGACCCTGGGCATCCCGGGCAACGCCGTGATGGCGCTGATGGTGGGCGCGATGACGATCCACAACATTCAGCCCGGCCCGCAAGTCATGACGAGCCACCCCGAGCTGTTCTGGGGCCTGATCGCCTCGATGTGGATCGGCAACCTGATGCTGGTGGTGCTGAACCTGCCGCTGATCGGCCTGTGGGTCAAGCTGCTGAAGGTGCCCTACCGCATCCTGTTCCCGGCGATTCTGGTGTTCTGCACCATCGGTGTGTATTCGCTGAACTACAACGCGTTCGACATCTTCACCACCGCCATGTTCGGCATCGTGGGCTATGTCTGGTCGAAGCTGAAGTGCGAAGGCGCTCCGCTGCTGCTGGGCCTGGTGCTGGGCCCCATGATGGAAGAAAACTTCCGCCGTGCCCTGCTGCTGTCGCGTGGCGACTTCACCACCTTCGTGACGCGCCCCCTGTCGGCATCCCTGCTGGCCGTGGCCGTGTTCCTGGTGATCCTGGTGGCCCTGCCGGCCATCCGCAAGAAGCGCGAAGAGACTTTCGTCGAAGAAGATTGATGTCTTGTCCGCTGCCCTTGAGGCGGCGGTCAGCAATCCAATTCAACCCCCGGCTTGCCGGGGGTTTTTCTTTGGCTGGCCACAAGCGGCGCCACCCAGCCCGGCCCATCAAAAACTACTAATAATTACAGCACACTACAGAATGCACGGCGCCGCCCGGCATCTACGTTAAGCTACGGGTTTACCCCACGCGATGATTCGACATGAATTTCGACTGGAACAACCCCTATCCCACCACGCGCACGCCCGTCTTCGCCCGCAATGTCGTCGCCACCTCGCAGCCGCTGGCGGCGCAGGCCGGACTGCGCATCCTGGCCAATGGCGGCAACGCGGTGGACGCAGCCATCGCGGCGGCGGCCACGCTGACCTTGACCGAACCAGTCAGCAACGGCCTGGGATCGGATTGTTTCGCCATCGTCTGGGACGGCTCGAAACTGCACGGCCTGAACGCCTCGGGCCCGGCGCCCGCCGCCTGGAACCTGGATTATTTCCGGCGCCGGCACCAGGGAGTCATTCCGACCCGCGGTTGGGACAGCGTCACGGTGCCGGGGTGCGTGGCGGGCTGGGCCGCGCTGCATGAAAAGCTGGGCAGCCTGTCGTTCGCCGACGTGCTCGCGCCCGCCATCGATTACGCCGAACGCGGCTTTGCCATCAGCCCGATGGTGCATCAGAAGTGGGCGGCGCAAGCCGATCTGCTGCAGCCGCAACCCGGCTTTGCCGAACACTTCCTGCCGCGCGGTCGCGCGCCGCACATCGGTGAACATTTCGTGCTCAAGGGCGCCGCCGCGACGCTCAAGCGCATTGCCGCCAGCAGCGGCCGCGATTTCTACGAAGGCGAAACGGCCCACAAGCTGGTCGCCCATGCGCAGGCCCATGACGCCGCACTGACGCTGGCGGACCTGCGCGATTATGCGCCGGAATGGGTCACGCCCATCAACCAGCTGTACCGCGGCCACACGATGCACCAGATCCCGCCGAACGGCCAAGGCATCGCGGCCTTGATCGCGCTGGGCATCCTGCAGAATTTCGATCTGGCGGCCCGGCCCGTGGACCACCCCGAAACCCAGCACCTGCTGATCGAGGCCATGAAGCTGGCGTTCGCCGATGTCTATGCGCACGTCGCGGATTCGCGTCACATGCGCCTGAGCACCGCGCAGTTGCTGCACCCTGGCTATCTGGCCGAACGCGCGCGGCTGGTCGATCCCAATGTAGCCCAGGCCTTCGCCTGTGGTCATGCACCACAGGGCGGCACGGTGTACCTGACTGCCGCGGACCGCAACGGCATGATGGTGAGTTTCATCCAGTCCAACTACATGGGCTTCGGCTCGGGCGTGGTGGTCCCGGGCACGGGTGTCAGCCTGCAGAACCGCGGCCACTGTTTCAGCACCCTGCCCGACCATCCGAATACGGTGGCGGGCGGCAAGCGCCCGTTCCACACCATCATCCCCGGCTTCCTGATGCGCGATGGCGCGCCCGTGATGAGCTTTGGCGCCATGGGCGGCAACATGCAGCCGCAGGGCCAGGTCCAGACCCTGGTGCGGATGCTGGATTACGGCCAGCAGCCCCAGGCTGCGTGCGATGCGCCGCGCTGGAAGTGGAACCAGGGGCTGGCGGTGGACGTGGAAGCGTCGATGCCGCCCGCCATGGCGCAGGGGTTGCGAGTGCGCGGCCATGTCCTGGAAGGCATCGAAGACCCCTACATGGATTTCGGCTCGGGCCAATTCATCTGGCGCCTGGGCGACCCGGCGGTCGACGGCTATGTCAGCGCCAGCGACAGCCGCCGCGACGGACTCGCCGCCGGCTTTTGATTGCGTTAAGGTTACTGCCTCAGGTTTACCTTTCCTTAGCGGAGTCTCCTGCATGGCATCGATCGGTACCAAGAGCTACGACGCGGTCGTGGCCCAGAAAGTCGCATTCCTAGGCTTGGGCGTGATGGGCCTGCCCATGGCCGGCCACCTGGCCCGCGCCGGGCACGACGTCACCGTCTACAACCGCACGCCGTCCAAGGCCCAGGCCTGGGCAGCGGAATTCGGCGGCCGCAGCGCCATGACCCCGCGTGAAGCCGTGGCTGGCGCGCAGATCGTCTTTGCCTGCGTGGGCAACGACGACGACCTGCGCAGTGTGGTGCTGGGTCCGGACGGCGCGTTCGCGGGCATGGCGCCCGGCGCGGTCTTCGTGGACCACACCACGGCATCGGCGGACGTGGCCCGCGAGCTCTACGCGCAAGCCAAGGACCTGGGGCTCAATTTCATCGATGCGCCGGTGTCTGGCGGCCAGGCGGGCGCCGTCAATGGCGTGCTGACCATCATGTGCGGCGGTGAACAAGCCGTGTTCGACGCCATCAAGCCAGTGGCGCAGGCATTTGGCCGCGCCGTCACCCGCGTGGGCCCGCCCGGCGCCGGGCAACTGGCCAAGATGGTCAATCAGATCTGCATCGCCGGCATTGTGCAGGGCCTATCGGAAGCCGTGGCGTTCGGCCAGGCCGCCGATCTGGACATGAAGGTCGTGCTGGATGTGATCAGCAAGGGCGCGGCGCAAAGCTGGCAAATGGAAAACCGTGGCGGCACCATGGTCGACGACAAGTTCGACTTCGGTTTCGCGGTGGACTGGATGCGCAAGGACCTGGGCCTGGTGCTGGCCGAGGCGCGTCACAATGGCGCCCGCCTGCCGCTGACCGCGCTGGTCGACCAGTTCTACGGCGACGTACAGAAAATGGGCGGCGGCCGCTGGGATACGTCGAGCCTGATCAAGCGCCTGCGCGACTGATACACGCTGTGCGATAAGAAAAGCGGGCCCGCGGGCCCGCTTTTTTCATGCGTCAAGCCACTTGGCGCTCGGCTTGCGACGCATCCAGCAGCAGCGCATCGATACGCTGACGGGCCAGTGCCACGCCTTCCAGCGCAGCAGCTTCGCCCATCGCCATGCCTTCGGCGGCGATGAAGGTCACGTCCGTCATGCCCAGGAAGGCAAGCATCTGGCGCAGGTACGGCGTCATGGTGTCCGACGGCGTGCCTTCGGCCTTGCCGCCGCGCGCCGTCAGCACGAACACCTGCTTACCCTTCACCAGGCCCTCGGGCACGCCTTCCGGCGTATAACGGAACGTGACGCCGGCACGGGCGATGTAGTCCAGGTAGCTCTTGAACTGCGCGGGCAGGTTGAAGTTGTAGACCGGCACGGCGAACACAATGCGGTCGGCTTGCTTCAGTTCGGCCACCAGCGTGTCGCTCAGTTCGACGATGCGCTGCTGCTCCACGCTGCGCGCGTCGGCGGGCGTGAACAGGGCGCCGGCGGTGGCACCATCGAAGTAAGGCAGCGGCTGCGCGCCGATATCGCGGGTGGTGACGATGGCGGCCGGATCGGCCTGTTTGACGCGGGCCACCAGATGGTCGGCCAGTTGCTTGCTGTGCGAGCGGTCGCCGAGAATCGACGAAAGAATGACGAGGGTTTTCATGACTTGATCTCCAGTGGGGACCGCAGCGAAGGAGCGGGTCCTGAATGCATGGCCTCACTGTAGACCGCTTAATTGATCACATAAACCCATGTATGATGAACTACTCGTTCCGCACATAGAACAATCATGCAAGATCTGAACGACCTCTACTACTTCTCCCAAGTCGTCGAGCAAGGCGGCTTCAGCGCGGCGGCCCGGGCCCTGGATATCCCCAAATCCCGCCTGTCGCGCCGGATTTCGCACCTGGAAGAAAGCCTGGGGGTGCGATTGCTGCAACGCACGACCCGCCGCCTGCGCCTGACGGCCGCAGGCGAGCGCTATCTGCATTACTGCCGCGAGATGGCGGCCTCCGCCCGCGCAGCCGACGACGCCATGCGCCAGCTGCAATCCGAGCCCACCGGCCCCGTGGTGGTCAGTTGCCCGGTATCGATCGCGCAGGATGTGCTGGCGCCGCTGTTGCCGGAATTCCTGGATGCCTGGCCCGCGATTTCGGTGCAGTTGCTGGTGACCAACCGACGGGTAGACCTGATCCGCGAAGGCGTGGACCTGGCGCTGCGGGTGCGCACCAAGCTGGATACGGACGCCGAACTGGTGGTGCGCCACCTGGGCACGGCGCGCGGCACGCTGGTGGCCAGCCCTGGCTATCTGCAGCGCCATGGCGTACCGGACACGCCGCAGGACCTGGCTTCGCACACCACACTGAGCTTCAGCGATCCGCAGAATGAAGTGCGCTGGCCCTTGCGCAATGACAAGGGCGAAGAGGTGCATATTGAATTGAAGCCGCAACTGTCGTGCAACGACTTCATCGTGCTGGTCGAGGCCGCGGTGCGCGGCCGCGGCATTGCGCTGCTGCCGTCGATCGCAACGCAGGAAGAACTGCGCCGCGGCCAACTGGTGCCGGTGCTGCCGCAATGGCAGTCGCCGGAAGGCATCGTCCACTGCATTTATCCGTCGCGCCGGGGCATGATGCCCGCGGTGCGTACGTTGCTGGACTTCCTGTCGCAGCGCCTGCCTCCCACCTACCAGCGGCTGGAAAAACAAGGCGCCGCGGTGCCGGCGGCAGCGGCTCAGTAGCCGCGCGAACGCTCGACCACGCCCGTGATGGCTTCGCCCCGCATCAGCTGGGCGACCTTGGCGGCGATCTGCTCGATGCTCTCGTCGCGCAAGGTGCGCGCGGCGATGTGCGGCGTGACGTGCACTCGCGGGTCGCGCCAGAACGGATGGTCTTTGGGCAGCGGCTCGGTATGGAAGACATCCAGCGTGGCGCCAGCGATCTCGCCTTCTTCGAGCATCTGCACCAGGTCTTCTTCGACCAGATGTTCGCCGCGGCCGACGTTGACCAGATGTGCGTCGGGCAGCAATTGCCCCAGCGTGCCGCGGTTGAGAATGCCGCGGGTATCCGGCGTGAGGGGCAGAACGTTGACCAGAAAGCGCGTGCGGGCCAGAAAGTCCGGCAAGGCATCCTGGCCCGAGAATGATTGCACGCCGGGGATTTCGCGCGGGGTACGCGACCAGCCCGCCACCGGATAGCCGAACTCGGCCAGCGTTTGCGCTACACGGGCGCCGACCTGCCCCAGACCCAGCACGCCAACCGGCCAATCGGCCTGCCGCGAGCCTTCGCGAGTGTCCCAATGCTGACGCGCCTGCGCCTCGTCAAAGGCCTGGAAATCGCGCGACACGCGCAGCAAGGCGTAGAGCGCGTATTCGGCCATCTGCACCGACATGCCCGCGTCTTCGAGGCGCACGATACGCACGTGCGGCGGAATTTCGGGCATCTTGAGCAAGGCATCCACGCCCGCGCCCAGGTTGAACAGCGTATCGATGCGGGTCTCGTGGCTGAACAGTTCCGCGGGCGGCCGCCACACCAGGGCGACTTCGGCGCCGGACGGCGGGCCGTCGGGATTCCAGACGGAAATCCGGCAACCGGGCATGGCGGCTTCCAAGCGCGGGACCCAGACATCGGGATCGTGCAGGGGGCAGGCAAAGAGTATGTGCATGACGAGGATCTGTGCGGGCTGGGGAAACCAGAAGCTTGCGGCAAGGCGGCGCATAAATCAAACGGCCCGGCATGAAAGCCGGGCCGTGCGCAGACCAGGATACCCCGGGCGGATCAGACCGTCTGGGTGACCGCCGGCTTGTTCTTGCCCTTGTTGCGGCGCAGGAAGGCCCAAACCTGCAGCAGGATCAGCAGTGCGCTGGCGCCGATGAACCAGGCGCTGATCGGGCGCTGCACGAACACCGCCAGGTCACCGCGCGACAACAGCAAGGCGCGGCGGAAGTTCTCTTCGACCATGGGCCCCAGGACGAAACCGAGCAGGATGGGCGCGACGGAAAACTCCAGCGTCATCAGGATGGCGCCGATCACGCCGAAGGCCAGCACTTCCCAGATCTGGAAGAGGCTGTTCTGCGTACTGAACACGCCCACCGCGATGAAGAACAGCGCGGACGGGAACAGGTAGCGGTACGGCACCTGCAGCAGCTTGACCCACACACCGATCAGCGGCACGTTCAGCACCATCAGCAGCACGTTGCCCACCCAGAAACTGGCGATCAGGCCCCAGAAGATGTCCGGATGCTCGGTGATCAGCTGCGGGCCGGGCTGAATGCCCTGGATCAGCAGCGCGCCCAGGATCAGCGCCATCACGGCGTCGCCAGGGATACCCAGGCTCATCGTCGGGATGAAGTCGACCTGCGTCTTGGAGTGCGACGACGCTTCGGGCGAGGCCACGCCGGCGATCATGCCGGTACCGAACTTTTCGGGCGTCTTGGAGATCTTGCGTTCCAGCGCGTAGGCCACGAAGGTGGTGATGGTGGGACCGGTGCCGGGCATGGCGCCGAACAGCGTGCCGACCGCGGTGCCGCGCACCATGGGCCAGAATGCCGTCTTGAGTTCCTGCTTGCTGGGCCGCATGTCGCGCAGGCGCAGCTTGGCGCCGCTGCCGATGATGGTCATGCGGTTGACGCTCATCAGGAAGTCGGCAACGCCGAACAGGCCCATCGAGATCGCCACCAGTTCCAGGCCGTCGGACAGGTCCAGCAGGCCGAACGAGAAGCGGATGGTGCCGGTGTTGACGTCAGTGCCCACCACGCCGCACATCAGACCGAACAGCGTCATGGCCACGCCCTTCAGGGGCGAGCCGCGCGACATGGTCGCGCCGGCCAGCAGGCCGAGCAGCATGATCGAGAAGATTTCCGTCGGACCGAACTTGAACGCCACCTCGACCAGCAAGGGCGAGGCAAAGATCATGACGATGATCCCGACCGAGGCCGCGAAGAACGAACAGATCATCGTGATGCCCAGCGCCGTGCCCCCCTTGCCTTGTTTGGTCAGCGGATAGCCGTCCAGGCAGGTCACCGCGTGCGGCGGATGCGAAGGCAGGTTGAGCAGGATCGCGCCGATGGCGCCGCCGTATTGCGAGCCGTAGAAAATACCCGCCAGCATCAGGATGGCCGGCACCGGCTGCATCACGTAGGTCAGCGGCAGCAGGATCGAAATGGCCGACAGCGCGCCCATGCCGGGCAGCACGCCGATGAGGTTGCCCACCAGCACGCCGAAGAACGACCACATCAGGTTATGGAGCTGGAACGCGACGCCGAAGCCGTACCAAAGGTCCATCAAAGATTGAGAGATCATGGCGCTTCAACCCCAACGAAACAGCGGCAGCTGCAGTTGCAGCGCCCACCAGAAAACCACCACCGCGATCACGGACATGCCGATCGACAGTACGAACGCCTGCTTGATGGTGTTCTTGCGGTCACCCAAGGCGGAAATGAAGACGATGGCAAACGAGGCCGGCAGCAGGCCGCCCCAGTGGCCCAGCACCAGGAACGCCAGCGTGCCCAGCAGGATGCAGGCGCCGCCGCGGAAATCCGGCAGGCCGTGCGCATGGCCGTCGCCCGGCGCCGGCGGGGTCGCCTCGCCCGAGCGCGCCGATATCGCGATCAGAATGCCTGTCAGGGCGAGCAGGCCGCCCAATGCCGCGGGGAAGAACCCGGGGCCCATGTGGCTGAGCGATCCGATGTGATAGTCCGTACCACCGTAAATCGCCCCCAAACCGATAAGGACCATCAGCGCACCGCCGTAGTAGTCCTTTCTATTAATTGTTTTTTGCACTTCCATCCTCCTGAAGCAGGGCCGTGCAGCCCTTGAGGCGCCGCTCAGACCGAGCGCCACCCGGCCCTTTACGACAGACCGGCTCGCAGATTACGCAAGCAAGCTGCTAATCCGCTTTCTATGCGCTGTCGCCATCCTGAATCCGGGGGTTATCCCTGATGGAAACGGCCAGGGTCGGCAATGGCGCCTAGGAGGAAAGAATGAAAGCTGAGTTGGACAAATCTACTGTTCGCCCGTGAACTCGACATCCGTGGGGCGCGGATACTGCGAGACGGTGGCGGCCAGCGGCAGCCACAACACCGACGCCAGGCCCACCCCGCCCTGCTCGTTGGGCTCGCCGTCGCGCAGGTCAATGTCGCCGTCGTTGCGACGGGCGTAGGCGCGGGCGATCGCCAGCCCCAGGCCGGAACCCGAGGAGGCCACGGGCTTGTCGGTGCCCACCCGTTCGAACCGGGCGAAAGCTCGGGCGCGCAGCAGCGGCTCCAGGCCGGGGCCATTGTCGGATACGGCGACCTCGGCGTGGTTATCGACCCGGCTGACCGAGACCGTAATGCGCGCGCCCACAGGCGCGTAATGGATGGCGTTGTGCACCAGGTTGGACAGGGCTTCGTGCA
Organism: Achromobacter sp. ASV32; assembly: GCF_016428805.1. Lineage (GTDB taxonomy): Bacteria > Pseudomonadota > Gammaproteobacteria > Burkholderiales > Burkholderiaceae_B > Achromobacter. Next base: position 40,767 of record NZ_JAELTJ010000022.1, on the reverse strand, counting down.
GTTCGGCTTCGTTGCCGGACACCGGCGCGCCGATCTCCTGGCCTTGTTCATTCATGGCCTGCACCCAGCCCAGGTCCTGCTGCTTTTCGTGCGCCAGCGGCAGGTATTGCAGCACTACTTCGCGCGAGACGGCGTTCATGTCGAGCAATTGCCGCGGCAACGGGTCGGCCTGGTTGGCGTGTGCCAATGAGAGCAGTTGTTCGGTCAGCCGGCGGGTGCGCCCCAACTGGTCGACGATGGCGCGCAGGCCCTCCTGCGCCCGAGCGGGGTCACGTTCGCGCAGCGCATATTGGGCCTGGGTCAGCATGATGGCCAGGGGCGTGCGCAACTGGTGCGAGGCGTCGGCCAGGAAATGCGACTGCTCTTCGAGCACGCGGCGGTAGCGGGCGATATGGTGATTGACGGCGTCGACCAGCGGCGCCACCTCGCTGGGCACGCGCGAGGCGTCCAGCGGGGTGAGGTCGTCGGGGCGGCGGTTGCGAATGTCGGCGCGCAGGCGCCGCAATGGCTTCAGGGCCCACGACACGCCCCACCAGACCAGCAGCACGACCAGCGCCAGCATGCGGGCGTCGCGCAGGATTTCCTGGCGCCGCGCGTTGTTTTCGGCCTCGATGCGCTTGCCGGTGCTTTCGGCGACCAGCACCAGCACCTGCCGGTGATTGCCCTGGTAGTACAGGTCGCGCACGACGGACACCACCCGCACCGGGTCGTTGCGGTAGACGCCGTCGTAGAACACGGGTTGGCCGTTGGCGCGCGGCCAGGTGGGCGGCCGGGGCAGCTCGGGCATGCCCAGCAGGGTCTTGCCCTGCTCGGTGGGCACGGGCGATTCGTCCGGCAGCGGCGGATCGATCTGCTCGATACGGAAATACTTGCGCAGGCCGGCGCGGGACTCGAGCATGACCTGGGCGTACAGCGGCGTGGCCACCTGCAACGCGCCGTCGGCGGTGAACTCCAGGCTGCTTTCCAGCACCCGGGCCGGCTCGACCAGCGCACTGTCGTAGGCCTCGTTGGTGATCTCGGACAGGGTGCGGTAGTCGTTCAGGCTGTCGATGACCAGCAGCGCGACCACACCGGGCAGCAGCAGGATGATCAGCAGGGCACGGATGCCGACCCGCGGCATCCCAGGTATCCGGAGGCTCACGGCGGACCGGTCAGGTGTCGGCGGCTTCGCTGGCGACACTTTCCAGCATGTAGCCCAGCCCGCGCACGGTCACGATGCGCACGTCGCTGCCCGCCAATTTCTTGCGCAGGCGGTGCAACACGACTTCGATGGCGTCGGGGTTGGCTTCGCTGTCGTGTGTGAAGACCTTGCCGAACAGCTGTGACTTGTCCACCGGATAGCCGCTGCGCGTCAGCAAGGCCGCGAGGGCGGCGTGCTCGCGCGGAGTCAGGAACAGAAGCGAACCGTCGAGCGTGAAAGCGCGGCTTTCGCTGTCGTAGGACAGCGAGCCGCACTGCAGGCGGGGATGCTGGCGGCCGCGGCTGCGGCGCACCAGTGCGGTCAGGCGGGCTTCGAGTTCCTCCAGCGCGAACGGCTTGGTCAGGAAGTCGTCGGCGCCCAGGTTCAGGCCACGCACCCGGTCCTGCAACGCGCCTTGGGCGGTGAGCAGGAGGACGGGGGTACGGTCGTCGCGGTTGCGCATTTCGCGCAGCACGACCAGACCGTGCTTGTCCGGCAGGCGCAGGTCCATGACGATGGCGTCGTACTCGGTGCCCGCCATGAAGGCTTCCGCCGTGCGGGCATCGGCCGCATGGTCGGGCACGAACCCGCTTTGCGCAAGCGCGCGCATCAGCCAGGACGCCATGTCCCGTTCATCTTCAACCAACAATATGCGCATGACCGTCCGTTCCTTCGGGCAAGTTCTCTGCCGCCCGCTGCCCATGCACGCGCTGACGCAGGTAGCGGGTTTCGTGATGACGCCGAAAGAGGATTGCTGACAACTCGTTCAACGCCTGGGTATAGACGTCCCGCTTGAACTCGATGACGGCATCCAGGGGGACCCAATACTGGCTCCAGCGCCAGGCATCGAATTCCGGATGCTGCGTCGCGCGCAGGCAAACGTCGCTGTCACGTCCCACCAGGCGCAACAAGAACCAAATCTGTTTTTGTCCTTTATAGTGGCCACGCCACTCACGCCGGACGAAGTGATCGGGCACGTTATAACGTAACCAATCGCGTGTACGCCCCAAAATACGGACATGCTCGGGCTTTAGGCCCACCTCTTCATGGAGCTCGCGATACATGGCCTGCACCGGGCTTTCGCCGTACTTGATGCCGCCCTGAGGGAACTGCCAGGCATGTTCCCTGATACGCTTGCCCCAAAAGACCTCGTTTCTACTGTTGACGAGAATGATGCCGACATTGGGGCGGTAGCCTTCGCGGTCAAGCATGGGCCACCCCCACCGAATTCAATACAATTACAGTCGATTATACGTATCTGCTGCCACCTTTAAACATGCGCGCATCCAACTACCACATCAACACCCTCAAAGAAGCCCCTTCCGAAGCCGAAGTCGCCAGCCACCAGCTGATGACCCGGGCCGGGATGATCCGCAAGCTCGCGGGCGGCATCTACACCTACATGCCCCTGGGCCTGAAGATCATCCGCAAGGTCGAGGCCATCGTCCGGGAGGAAATGAACGCCTCCGGCGCGATCGAGCTGCTGATGCCGGTGGTCCAGCCGGCCGAGCTCTGGATGGAATCGGGCCGCTGGGAGCAATACGGCGCGGAACTGCTGCGTATCAAGGACCGCCACCAGCGCGATTTCGTGCTGCAGCCCACCTCGGAAGAGGTGATCACCGACATCGCCCGTAACGAAATCCACAGCTACCGCCAGCTGCCACTGAATTTCTATCACATTCAGACCAAGTTCCGGGACGAGCGCCGCCCGCGCTTCGGCCTGATGCGCGGCCGCGAATTCACCATGAAGGACGCCTACTCCTTCGACCGCGACGAAGCCGGCGCCCAGCGCAGCTACGACAACATGTATGCCGCGTACATGCGCATTTTCGGCCGCCTGGGCCTGGAATTCCGCGCCGTGGCCGCGGATACGGGCTCGATCGGCGGCACCCGCAGCCATGAATTCCAGGTCATCGCCGACACCGGCGAAGACCTGCTGGTCTACAACGCCGAGACCGACTACGCCGCCAACATCGAGCTGGCCGAGGCCGTCAGCCTGTACCCGACGCGCGGCGCCGCCACCCAGGCCATGGCCGACGTGGCCACCCCGGGCGCGGCCAAGTGCGAAGACGTCGCCCGCCTGCTGGGCATCCCGCTGGAGCAGACGGTGAAATCCATCGTCCTGGCCACGGACGGCGAAAAGGGCAAAGTCGACGTCTGGCTGCTGCTTCTGCGCGGCGACCACGAGCTGAACGAAATCAAGGCCGGCAAGCTGCCGGGCCTGGCCGGCTTCCGTTTCGCCACGGAAACCGAGATCGTCGAGCACTTCGGCTGCAAGCCGGGCTACCTGGGCCCGGTCCGTACGGCGCGCCCGGTGCACGTCATCGCCGACCGCACCGTGGCCAACATGGCCGATTTCGTCTGCGGCGCCAACCGCGAAGACTTCCACATCCAGGGCGTGAACTGGGGCCGTGACCTGCCCGAGCCCGAGCTCGTGGCCGATCTGCGCAACGTGGTCGCGGGCGACCCCTCGCCGGACGGCAAGGGAACGCTCTCCATCCAGCGCGGCATCGAAGTCGGACACGTCTTCTACCTGGGCAAGAAGTACTCCGAAGCCCTGAAGGCCACCTTCCTGGACGAAACCGGCAAGCCGGCGACCCTGGAGATGGGCTGCTACGGCATCGGCGTGACCCGCATCGTCGGCGCCGCCATCGAGCAGAACCACGACGCCCGCGGCATCATCTGGCCCCGCGCCATTGCGCCGTTCGAAGTGGTGATCTGCCCGGTGGGCTGGGGCAAAAGCGAAACCGTGCGTAACACCTCTCTGAAACTGTACGAATCGCTGCTGGCGCGCGGCGTGGACGTCATCCTGGACGACCGCGATGCCCGCCCCGGCGTGATGTTTGCCGAGTGGGAACTGATCGGCGCGCCGCTCCGTGTAACAGTTGGAGAACGCGGACTGAACGACGGTGTGGTGGAATTGCAGGCCCGTCGGGAAACCGAAGCGGGCAAGATTCCGGTAGAGTCCGCGCTTGAAGCCGTGCTGACGAAACTCGACACGCTGTAAACCTTAAAGTAACTACGGACTTTTCGCGTCCCGACCCGCATCATCGAAGCCCGCATCGTGACCGATCCGAAGTCCGCCGAATCCCGCCTGCAAGTCCGCGTCTACTACGAAGACACGGATGCGGGCGGGGTGGTTTTCTACGCTAACTACTTGAAATTCCTGGAGCGCGCCCGCACCGAGTGGTTGCGCGACCTGGGCGTCAACCAATCCGACCTGGCCACTGGCGAGCAACGCCTGTTCGTTGTCCGCTCGCTGGACATGTCCTACCGCAAACCGGCCAAACTGGACGATTTGCTTACTATTCGCAGCCGGGTCACAAAATTGGGCCGCGCTTCGATACACTTCGCGCAGCGCGCAGAACGGGACGGGGAACTGCTTGCCGAAGGCAACATCCAAGTCTGCTGCGTCGATGCCGTCAACATGCGGCCGGTGGAACTACCGGCCGACGTCCGCGCCAAACTGGAATCAATTCAGGAATAACCATGCAAGCCACCAACGACATGTCGTTGCTTTCGTTGATTTCGCACGCCAGCGTGCCGGTCCAGCTGATCATGCTGATGCTCCTGGGCATCTCGATCATGTCCTGGACGTACATCTTCGCCAAGCGGCTGGCCATCAAGCGCGCCCATGCCCAGACCCGCCGCTTCGAAGACGACTTCTGGTCCGGCGGCGACCTGTCGATGCTGCAGCAGGCCGTGGCCTCGCGCCGCGATGAGCAGGGCGCCCTGGCCCGCATCTTCGACGCGGGCATGACCGAATTCCTGAAAGCCCGCCGCGGCAACGCCGGCAGCGACGCCACCGCCCTGCTCGACGGCCCGCGCCGTGCCATGCGCGCCGCCTACCAGCGTGAAATGGACGCGCTGGAATCGCACCTGAACTTCCTGGCTTCGGCCGGCTCGGTCTCGCCGTACATCGGCCTGCTCGGCACGGTCTGGGGCATCATGCACGCCTTCATCGGCCTGTCGAACATGCAGCAGGCCACCCTGGCCTCGGTGGCCCCCGGCATCGCCGAAGCCCTGATCGCCACCGCCATCGGCCTGTTCGCCGCGATCCCGGCCGTCGTCGCCTATAACCGCTTCACCAACGACATCGACCGCATCTCGATCCGTTTCGACAGCTTCGTCGATGAGTTCCTGAACATTCTGCAACGGCAGGTGCGCTAATGCCCTCGGTAAGCTCGCGCGGCAGGTCCGGCCGCCGCATGAAGGCCGACATCAATGTGGTGCCCTACATCGACGTGATGCTGGTGCTGCTGGTCATCTTCATGGTGACCGCGCCGCTGATCACGCCGGGCCTGATCCAGCTGCCCTCGGTGGGCGCCGCGTCGGACGTGCCGGTCAAGCCGCTGGAAGTCCAGATTTCGGAAGACGGCAAGATCGCGTTGCGCATGCGCGAGCCCGGCGCCACGCTGCAGGACATCGCCCGCCCCGAACTGGTGGCGCAGGTGCGTTCGCGCATCACCGCCGAAACCCCGGTAGTGATCGCGGCCGACGGCAAGGTGCCCTACGAGACGGTCGTGAAGGTCATGGACGAACTGCGTACCAATGGCATTACCCGCCTGGGCCTGCTGGTGGACCAGTCCGCCGGCGGCAATCAGCCTGCCCCCGCGAAAAAACGCTAACGCGACGCCCTCCGCCGGCAACGCCGGCTTGCAACGCTCATGACGCCACCCATTATTCGACACCACAGCGGCCCCCCGGCCACCCCGCCCAATAACGACAACCGGATCGCTCTGGTCCTGGCGTTGCTGGTGCACGGCCTGCTGCTGGCCGTGTTGATCTTCAACCTGAATTGGCACACCGAGAACCCGGGCCCCGTGGAAGTGCAGTTGTGGGCCGACGGCAATTCGCCCGTCTCGCCCCCGCCCAAGCCGCAGCCCGAGCAACCCAAGCCCCAGCCCAAACCACAGCCCGAGCCGGAGCCTGAAAAGCAGCCCGAGCCGCCGCCCCCGCCTCCGCCGCAGACCAAGCCGGACCCCCAGGTCCAGCCCAAGACCGAGGAAGTGGATCCGGAAATCGCGCTGCAGGAAGCCAAGAAAAAACGCGAGAAGGAAGAGCAGGCGCGCCAGGCCGCCGAGGCCGCCAAGGAAAAGGCGCGTCTGGAAGAAGAGCGCAAGCAGGCTGAACTGAAGGAAAAGAAGCGCCTGGAACAGGAACGCCAAGCCGCCGAAAAGGCGGCCGCCGACAAGGCTGCTGCCGAGAAAGCCGCTGCCGACAAGGCCGCTGCCGAGAAGAAGGCCAAGGACGACGCCGCCAAGAAGGCGGCCGCCGAAAAAGCCGCCGCCGACAAGGCTGCTGCCGATAAGGCCGCCGCCGAAAAGGCCGCGGCGGACAAAGCCGCGGCTGAGAAGGCTGCCGCCGAGAAGAAAGCCAAGGAAGAAGCCGCCAAGAAGGCCGCTGCCGACAAGGCGCTCAAGGACGCGTTCCGCAACGACGCCCTGGGTGCAGCGGGCATCCCCGGTGGCACGGCTGACCGCAACCAGGCAGGCGGCGGACGCGACAACGGCTACGGCGCCAAGGTGCGCGCTTGCGTGCAACCCGGCGTGGCCTACCCGCCCCCGCCCCGCAGCGGCTCGGACAATCCCACGGCACAATACCGGGTACAGTTAGGTTCTGACGGGAAGGTGAACGGCGTCACGCTGACCAGTTCGTCCGGCAATGCGGGTTTTGACCGCGCGGTCGAGACCGGCATCCGCCGCTGCAACCCCTTCCCCAAGCCCTCAACCGGCCGCTATGAACCCATCATTGACGTTGTGTACAGAATGTATGATTGACAGGAGATTGCTGATTATGACTCCCGCCTATAGCCGACGAGTTCCTTCCCTCGCTCTCTGGCGATCGTATGGACTTGGGCTGCTGATACTGGCGCTTGCCTGCCTGATGGCCATGAAACCCGCCCAGGCGCAGTTGCGCGTCGACATCTCCGGCACCGGCGCGACCCAATACCCGGTCGCCATTGCCGATTTCGCCGTGGACGATACCCATGGCCGCGCCTTGGCCGAAGTGATCCGCGCCGACCTGACCCGTACCGGCCAGTTCCGTCTGATCAACGCCGCGGGCTCGGGTTTGAACGTCGATTCGCCCATCGCCCATGACGATTGGCGCGCCAAGGGTGCCGATTTCATCGCCTACGGCAGCATCGTGCGTGGCAGCGACGGTCGCTACGACGTGCGCTACCGCCTGGCCGATACGGTCAAGAAGGGCCAACTGGACGGCGTGGCCTTCTCGGGCACCGAGCAGGAACTGCGCCGCGTGGCCCACCAGATCGCCGACCGCATCTATGAAAAGATCACCGGCGTGCGCGGCGTCTTCTCGACCCGCATCGCCTACGTGCTCAAGCAAGGCCCGACGTACGAGCTGCAAGTGGCCGACGCCGACGGACAGAATCCCCAGGTCGCCCTGCGTTCGCGCGAGCCGATCATTTCGCCGGCCTGGTCGCCGGACGGCGCCAAGCTGGCCTACGTAAGCTTCGAGTCGGGCAAGCCGGTGGTGTACGTGCACACCCTGGCCACCAGCGCCCGCGTGCCGGTCGCCAACTTCAAGGGTAACAACAGCGCCCCCGGCTGGTCGCCTGACGGCACCCAGTTGGCCGTGGCCCTGACGCGTGACGGTTTGTCGCAAATTTACATCGTTAGCGCGGCCGGCGGCTCGAATATGAAGCGAGTTACGCGTTCTCCCGGGATTGACACCGAGCCGAGCTTTACGCCAGACGGCCGTTCCATTATCTTTACCAGTGACCGCAGCGGCGGGCCGCAGATTTATCAAACCGGCCTGGACGGTGGCGATGCTCGCCGCCTCACGTTTAATGGTGGTTACAACATCTCACCCCGAATTTCCCCCGATGGATCGACGTTGCTGTACGTTGCCAGACGCGACGGCGCGTTCCGGATCGCATCGTTGAACCTGTCCTCCGGCTCGGAGAACTTGTTGACCGATGGTCGTGACGATCAGTCGCCAAGCTTTGCGCCGAACGGCATGCAAGTCCTTTACGCCGCCATCCAAAATGGCCGTAGCGTACTTGCAGGTGTCTCGAGCGATGGCCGCGTACGGCAGACGCTTTCGGTACTGAACGGGGAAATACGTGAACCGACTTGGGGCCCATTTACCCGATAACACGTGTGACTCTCTTTGCAAAGGAACTATCATGAAGTCGCGCATTGCCAAAAGCCTAACCATCGCCGCTCTGGCCGCCACCCTGGCAGCTTGCAGCTCCGTCCCTCTCGACGATAAAGCGGGTCAGGGCGGAGGCGCTGGCCAAGGATCGGCCTCTGGCCAGATCCTTGATCCCTTCAACCCCCAAAGCATCCTGGCGCAACAGCGCTCGGTGTACTTTGACTTCGACAGCTACACGGTGTCCGACCAGTACCGCGGTTTGGTGGAAACCCACGCCCGTTACCTGGCTTCGCACCAGCAGCAGAAAATCAAGATCGCAGGCAACACCGACGAACGCGGCGGCGCCGAATACAACCTGGCCCTGGGCCAGCGCCGTGCCGACGCCGTGCGTCGCATGATGACCCTGTTGGGCGTCAGCGACAACCAGATCGAAACCATCAGCTTTGGTAAAGAAAAGCCGAAGGCGACTGGTACGTCGGAAGCCGACTTTGCGGAAAACCGCCGCGCCGATATCGAATATCAGCGTTAAGCTTTTCGTATAGCCAAGTGCCCCACCACGCGTCGGGACGGTCAGCCGGCCGTCCCGACGTTTGTTTTTATACCCGGGAATTTTCATGCGCGATAACGTTCTGTCCCTGCGTCCTTTGATTGCGGCCACCGGCTTGGTGCTTGCGGCCCTGACGGCGCCCGCCCACGCTTTTTCCGATGATGAGGCCCGCAAGGCCATCCTGGATTTGCGCCAGCAAGTGCAGCAGCAGAACGAGCAGAGCCAACGCGCCAAGCTCCAATTGGCCGATCAGATTCAAGCCCTGCAACAGGAAGTCGCCCAACTGCGCGACCAGCTCGAGCTGGTGTCGCGCCAGCAGCCCAGCGCCAACAAGCCGGGCGGCGGCGCAGGCGGCGCCAACCCGCCGGGCGCGACCGCCGGCGATCCGCAAGAGCAGGCCGCCTATGACGGCGCCATCGACCTGTTCCGCAAGGGCCAGTACAAAGAGGCCTCCGAGTCGCTGGCCGCCTTCACCGCGCTCTACCCCGCCAGCCAGCTGGCCCCCAGCGCCCAGTTCTACCTGGGCAGCAGCCGCTATGCCCTGAAGGACTTCAAGGGCGCCATCGAGCAACTGACCGCCATGGTGCAAAAGGCCCCGGACAATGCCCGCGCGCCCGACGCGCTGCTGGTCATTGCCGGCAGCCAGATCGAAATGAACAATCGCGCCGGCGCCAAGACGACGCTGCAGCGTATCGTTCGCGACTATCCGACCACGCCGGCCGCCAGCACGGCCAAGAGCCGCCTGCAACTGCTCCAGTAATGGGCATGGCGGACGCCGCGACCGCGGTCGCCGCTTACCGGCATATCCTGCGCCGCCGCGCAGGGCTCATCGCCCTGCTGCTGGCGGCGATTTTCATTGGGCTGCTGCTGGACTTCACCCTGGGGCCTTCCGGCCTGGGCTGGGGCGAACTGTGGCGCACGCTGACTTTGCCCGGCAGCGCCGATCCGACGCTACGCGTGATCGTCTGGGACATCCGGCTGCCCTCCGCACTGATGGCGGCGTTGGTCGGCATGGCGCTCGGCCTGGCCGGCGCCGAAATGCAGACCATCCTCAACAACCCCCTGGCCAGCCCGTTCACGCTGGGTGTGTCGTCGGCCGCCGCCTTCGGAGCGTCGCTGGCAATCGTGCTGGGGCTGGGCCTGCCGGGCGTGCCGGACGGCTGGTTGATCGCGGGCAATGCGTTCTTGTTCGCGCTGCTGGCCGCCTTGCTGCTGGACCTGGTGGCCCGCCGAAGCGGCATGAACACGTCCGGGGTGGTGCTGTTCGGCATCGCCATGGTGTTCACGTTCAATGCGCTGGTGTCGCTGGTGCAGTTCACGGCCAGCGCCGAGGCCTTGCAGAATCTGGTGTTCTGGACCATGGGCAGCCTGTCGCGCTCGACCTGGACCACCGTGGCCACGCTGGGAACGGCCTTTGCGCTGGCGCTGCCACTGGCCATGCGGCAGTCCTGGAAGCTGACGGCGCTGCGGCTGGGCGAAGAACGGGCCGCCAGCTTCGGCGTGGACGTACGCCGGGTACGCGTGGCGGCACTGGCGCGCGTCAGCCTGCTGTCGGCCCTGGCGGTGGCGTTTGTCGGCACCATCGGCTTTATCGGCCTGATTGCCCCGCACATTGCCCGCCGGCTGGTGGGCGAAGACCACCGCTTCTTCCTGCCGGGCAGCGCCCTGGTGGGCGGCGTGATCCTGTCATTGGCGTCGGTGGCGTCCAAGAATCTGGCGCCCGGGGTGATCGTGCCGGTGGGCATCGTGACGTCGCTAATCGGCATTCCGTTTTTCGTGGCCGTGCTGCTGCGCCGGAGGCTGCCGTGACGCAGGACCCGCATCCGGTGCTGGCCGTCAGCCACGTCACCGCTGGCTACGGCGGCGCGGACGTGCTGCACGATCTGTCGCTGCCCGACCTGAAGGCCGGAGAGGTCACCGCGCTGCTGGGCCCGAACGGCACCGGCAAGTCGACGCTGCTCAAGGCCTTGGCGGGTTTGCTGCGCGTGCGTGCCGGCCATGCCCGGCTGGCTGGGCTGGACCTGGTTCACCTGGACTTCGCGACCCGGGCCCGGCATTTGGTCTATCTGCCGCAAAGCCTGCCCGCTTCCGTGCATCTGCGGGTGTTCGAATCTGTACTGGTCGCGGCCCGCGCCAGCGAAGCCCAGGGGCCGCCGGCGGATCTGCATGCGATAGACCGGCTGCTGGAACGATTGGGCATCGGACATCTGGCGCTGCACTACCTGGATGCGCTGTCCGGCGGCCAAAAGCAACTGGTGGGGCTGGCCCAGGCGCTGGTGCGCCGGCCGCGCGTGCTGCTGCTGGACGAGCCGCTGTCGGCGCTGGACCTGAATTATCAGTTCCACGTGATGCGGCTGCTCAAGCAGGAGACGGCCCAGCATGGGCTGATTACCGTGATCGTGCTGCACGACCTGAACGTGGCGTTGCAGCACGCCGACCGCGCAGTGATGATCCATGGCGGCCGGTTGGTTGCCGCCGGTGCGCCGGCCGAGGTGATCACGCCGGCGGCGCTGGCGTCGGTGTACGGCGTGTCGGGCCGGGTAGAGGCCTGCTCGCGCGGGCGGCTGCAGGTGCTGATCGACGACCTGGTGGCGCATCCGCACTAGGGCCGCTGCCTGCGCCTCCGCGGCGCCGGGCTGCCATCTGCGTTGCCCGCCCCATTGGGCGGACTGGCCCGCGACGTGCTAGGCGCGCTGGGCGACGTCGGCGACCGGCGCGCCGGTCATGGTGGCCAGTTGCTGCGGTGTCAGGTTGAAGACGGCGTGCGGATGCCCGGCCGCGGCCCACAGGCTGTCGTACTGGAACAGGTCCTGGTCCAGCAGCATGACCGGCTTGACTGCATGGCCGATGGGGCACACGCCGCCGATGGCGTAGCCGGTCATGTCGCGCACGAATTTGGCGTCGGCCTTGGCCAGCGCGCCGACCTGCTCAGCGACCTTGGCTTCGTCCACGCGGTTCACGCCGCTGGCAATGACCAGCACGGGCGCGTTGTCCGAGGCGCGGCGGAAGATGATGGACTTGGCGATCTGAGCCACTTCGCAGCCCAGGCCCGCCGCCGCTTCCGCCGAGGTCTTGCCGGTTTGTGGCAGCACCACGACGGGTTTGTCGTGACCCAATTCCTGCAACAGGCGGGCGACGCGCTGGGCGGATTCGGGAAGATCGGCGGGCGTGGCGGATGACATGTGGCGGACTCCGTTCGAAGGGAAGAAATCGGGAAACGAGTGTATCAGCCTAAAATGCGGGCCTGCCTTTCCCTATCCGTGCCCCATGCGTTCCGAACCTGTCCTGCCCCTGCAAACCGCCGACATCGACGGCTACGCGCTGTCCTATACCGAATACGGCGAGGGCCCGCCCTTGGTGCTGGTGCACGGGTCGCTGTCCGACAGCCGCTACTGGAAGTCGCAGATGGCGCCGCTGGGCCGCTCGTTCCGGGTGCTGGCGGTGTGCCTGCGGCGCTATTGGCCCGAAGCCTGGGACGGCGAGGGCGACGGCTTTTCGGTGGCCCAGCATGCGGCCGACGTGCTGACGTTCATTGACCGCGTGGCGGGCGAGCCGGCGCACCTGGTGGGGCATTCCCGCGGCGGCCGCGTGGCGCTCGAGGCCGCGCTGACCCGGCCCGAGGCGTTGCGCAGCCTGACGCTGGCGGACCCCGGCCTGCCGCTGCCCGGCGATGACGATGCGCGTGGCGGTTTTCGCCAGCGAGCGCTGGAACTGATCCGCGGCGGCGACGTCGAGGAAGGCCTGGCGTTGTTCGTAGACACCGTGACCGGGCCGGACACCTGGCAGCGCATGGTGCCGTGGTTCAAGGAAATGGTGCGCGACAACGCCGGCACGCTGTTCGGCCAGGCCCGCGAAACCCCGGCGGTCCTGAGCCCCGCACAGATTGGTTCGCTGACGCTGCCGACACTGCTGATCGGCGGGGCGCTCAGTCCCGCCCCCTACCCCGCCGTGCTCGACGCCCTGCAACAGTGGCTGCCGCAGTCGCAACGGGTAAGCATCGCGGGTTCGTCCCACGGCATGAACCTGGGCAACCCGCGCGCCTTCAATGGCGCCATCGAATCGTTCCTGCGCGGCTAGGGCCTGTCAGCACTGAAACGCTGGCGTCCACGCACGCGCGCGGTCAGGGTTCGACCGACGGCGTGTGCTTGAGCCGCTTGAGCACGAAGGTCGAACGGCTGTGCCGCACGCCAGGCAGCTTGTAGAGCCGCTTGCGCAGGAATTCCTCGTAGCCCTCGGTGCCGGCCACGGCCACCTTGATCAGATAGTCGTATTCCCCCGTCACCAGAAAGGCCTCGACCACCTGCGGTAGCCGGGTGATGGCTTCGCCGAAGCGCGCCAGGGTGTCGTCGTCGTGGTGTTCCAGCGTGACTTCGATCATGACGGTGTCGGGCAGGCCGAGCGCCTTCTGGTTCAAGAGCGCCGCATAGCCCTCGATGACTCCCGCCTCTTCCAGCGCCTTGACGCGGTTCCAGCAGGGTGTGGGGGACAAGCCCACCTGCTCGGCCAGCTTCAGGTTGGTCAGACGGCCATCGGTGCGCAACGCGCGCAGGATCTTGCGGTCGGTTTCGTCGATTTTCGGGGCGGTGGACACGGGCGGGCGAGCCAAAAAGAGAATTTCTCTGGAAACAGGGATTCTACGGGATGAATATTTTCCTTTTTCACTCGAATGAGCGGGAATCAGGAAACCTATTTTCCGGCACCCGCCGTAGACTTTCCAGCAAGACGGGCACACCCTCGCTCGTCGTATCCAGCGCTTGCCGCCGCGGCACAACCCGGCGCCAGCGCGGGGCAGTCCACCGCAGCATGCCGCGCGCCGATCCGCGCGGCGGGAAACCATGTCTCACGCAGCAGCAGTACCCGCAAGAACCGGCCTGGGCCTGTCCGGCACCGCCATGCTCCTGGCCGCACCGGCGCTCTTCGCCTCGAATATGGTGGCCGCCCGCTGGGCCCACGACGCCGCCCTCCCCCCTGTTTTCCTGGCTTTCGGCCGCTGGCTGATCGCCCTGCTGATCCTGTTGCCCTTGGCGGCACCGGCCTTGCGGCAGCACCGCCGCGCGCTCTGGCACGGCCTGCCCGCGCTCTTGCCGCTGGCGGTGCTGGGCATGGGCGTGGCGGTGGCGCCGCAGTACATCGGCGCCCAGTCCACCAGCGCCACCAACATCGCCCTGATCTTCTCGTGCAGCCCCATCCTGGTGGCGCTGCTGGAAGCCATGCTGTGGCGCATGCCCCTGCCGCCGCTGCGGGCCGCCGGTCTGGCGCTGGCGCTGGGCGGCGTACTGGTGGTGCTGACGCGCGGCGATGCCCACGCGCTGGCACGGCTGGCGTTCGGCCAGGGCGACCTCTGGGTGCTGCTGGCCGCCACCGGCTGGGCCTTCTATACGGTGCTGCAAAAGCGCCTGACGTTGCCGGCGGTGCCCGATAGCGCGCGCCTGGCGACGATGATGCTGGGCGGGGTGATTGCGCTGGCGCCCTTCGCCGGCATCGAGGCGGCAGCCGGCGCCACCCCGCCCTGGACGGATCCGCGACTGGCGGCGGTGCTGCTGTTCCTGGCGGTGGTGCCCAGCCTGGGCGCCTACTACGTCTATGGCCGGCTGATCAGCCGGGCCGGGCCCGCGACGGCGGGTTTGTCGATGTTCCTGGTGCCGGTCTATGCCGCGCTGCTGGCCTGGCCGCTGCTGGGCGAGGCGCCGCAGTTGTTCCACGGCTACGGCTTCGTGATGATTCTGCTGGGCGTGAAGCTGGCGTCGTTGCGCATGCGGGCCGCGGCAACCGCGGCCGCCGCGGCCGCTTGAAAAAAAGGCGGCCGGATCCCGGCCGCCCTGTGTCGCTTGCCTGTCGCCGATCAGCGGCCTGGGCCCTGCGCGGCGATGACTTCCTGCGCCACATTGCGGGGCGCTTCGGCGTAGTGCTTGAACTCCATCGTGTAGGTGGCGCGTCCCTGGGTCAGCGAACGCAACGAGGTGGAGTAGCCGAACATCTCGGCCAGCGGCACTTCGGCGCGCACGACCTTGCCGCCGCCCCCGGCGATATCTTCCATGCCCTGCACCATCCCGCGACGCGACGACAGGTCGCCCATGACGTTGCCGGTGAAGTCTTCGGGGGTTTCGACTTCAACCTGCATCATCGGCTCGAGCAGCACCGGATCGGCCCGGCGCATGCCTTCCTTGAACGCCATCGACCCTGCCATCTTGAAGGCGTTTTCGTTGGAATCGACGTCGTGGTAGGAACCGAAGAACAGCGTCACCTTGATGTCCACCACCGGATACCCCGCCAGCACGCCGGTATTGAGCGTTTCGCGGATGCCCTTGTCCACCGCCGGGATGAATTCGCGCGGCACCACGCCCCCCTTGATGGCATCGACGAATTCGTAGCCCTTGCCCGGCTCCTGGGGTTCCAGCTTGAGCACCACGTGGCCATACTGGCCACGGCCGCCCGACTGCTTGACGAATTTGCCTTCGACTTCGTCGCAGGTCTTGCGGATGGTTTCGCGATAGGCCACCTGCGGCTTACCCACCGTGGCCTCGACGCCGAATTCGCGCTTCATGCGATCGACCAGGATTTCCAGGTGCAACTCGCCCATGCCTGAGATGATGGTCTGCCCGGACTCTTCGTCGGTCCGCACGCGGAACGAAGGATCCTCCTGCGCCAACCGGCCCAGCGCGATACCCATTTTTTCCTGGTCGGCCTTGGTCTTGGGCTCGACGGCCTGCGAGATGACCGGCTCGGGGAAGACCATGCGTTCCAGCACGATGACATGCCCCGGATCGGTCAGTGTGTCGCCGGTGGTGACGTCCTTCAGGCCCACGGCGGCGGCGATGTCGCCCGCGTAGACCTCGGTGATTTCACGCCGCTCGTTGGCATGCATCTGCAGGATGCGGCCCAGCCGCTCTTTCTTTTCCTTGACCGGGTTGAAGACCGAGTCGCCGGACTTCACCACGCCCGAATAGACACGGAAAAAGACCAGCTGGCCGACGAACGGGTCGGTCATGATCTTGAAGGCGAGCGCCGAGAACGGATCCTTGTCGTTGGGATGGCGTTCGATTTCGTGGTCGCGCTCGTCGTGGCCCTTGATGGCGGGCACGTCCAGCGGCGACGGCAGGTAATCGATGACGGCGTCCAGCATGGCCTGCACGCCCTTGTTCTTGAAGGCGCTGCCACAGAGCATCGGCACGATTTCATTGGCCACCGTGCGCTGGCGCAGGCCTTGCTTGATCTCGGCCTCGCTCAGGGCTTCGCCGCCCAGGTACTTTTCAAGCAGCGTTTCATTGGCCTCGGCGGCCTTTTCCACCATCTTGTCGTGCCATTCCTGCGCCTGTGCCTGCAACGCGGGCGGAATGTCGCGGTATTCAAAACGCACGCCCTGGCTGGCGTCGTCCCAGATGATGGCCTTCATTTTGACCAGGTCGATGACGCCTTCGAAGCCGTCCTCGGCGCCCACCGGCAATTGCACCGGCACGGCGTCACCCTTCAGGCGTTCGGTGATCTGGCGCTGCACGCGCAGGAAGTCGGCGCCGACGCGGTCCATCTTGTTGACGAACGCCAGCCGCGGCACGCGGTATTTGTTGGCCTGCCGCCAGACGGTTTCGGATTGCGGTTGCACGCCGCCGACGGCGTCATAGACCATGACGGCGCCATCGAGCACGCGCATGGAGCGTTCGACCTCAATGGTGAAGTCGACGTGGCCCGGCGTGTCGATGATGTTGATGCGATGTTCGGGGTAGTTGCCGGCCATGCCCTTCCAGAAGGCAGTGGTGGCGGCGGACGTGATGGTGATGCCGCGTTCCTGCTCCTGCTCCATCCAGTCCATCACGGCGGCGCCATTGTGCACTTCGCCGATCTTGTGGGTGATACCGGTATAGAAGAGGATGCGCTCGGTGGTCGTCGTCTTGCCCGCGTCGATGTGGGCGCTGATGCCGATATTCCGGTATAGCTCGATAGGCGTCTTGCGAGTCATGGCCTCGTTCCTTGCAGTAATCACCAGGAGTGGGCGGCAAGGTCCGACCGGACGCTGCCGCGGCGGGCGCCATGCCGCGTGAGAGGTGTGCTCGGGATATTGCGAAATCGCGCCCGCACTTATCCATAAATATTACGCGCCGCAGGCGCGTTTACAAGCTTTAGCCATATGCGCCATAGGGGCAGGCGCCGCAGGCTGCCCGGAAATAAAAAAGCCCCTCGGCGATGAGGGGCTGGCGCATTCGCCGGCACGGGCAACGACCAGGCCAGGCCTGCGCGTCCGGCGGCGGCGCCGGACGGCCTGACAACCGCCTGACGCCGGTGGCGTTTACTTCTTGTCTTCCTTGACGCGGTACACCAGCACGGCGGTGGTGGCCAGCGACAGCACCTTGGCGGTGACGCTGCCCAGCAGCAGGCGCGACAGGCCGCTGCGGCCGTGGCTGCCGATGAAGATCAGGTCGCAGCCGGCATCGGCCGCGGCTTGCACGATGCCGTCGGCCACGTTGAAGTTGGACACGGCGCGCGCCTCGGCCTTCACGCCGCCGGTGTCGGCACGGTCGGTGATCTGCTTGAGGTACTTGTCGGCCTGCTCGGCGGACGCCTTTTCGTAGTCTTCGTCGGTGATGGCGTAGGCCGCGGCCATGCCGTCGAAACCGATGGTGGCAGCAAAAGGCTGCGTCACGTAGAGCGCAACGACTTCGGCGCCCACGGAACGCGCAAAGGAAATGCCGGCGTTGGCGGCTTGGGCCGACAGCGGCGAGCCGTCGGTGGGAATCAGGATCTTCTTGAACATCTTGCCTGCTCCTGTTTGAGAGGAAGCTCCATGCTACCGGAAACCCGCCAGGTTCACATCAAGCGAACCTGGCAAGCTTGATGCGCGTCAACCCAGCTGCTGGGCGGCGGCGAACAGATTGGTGCAACGGGTGCCGGTGCGGCAGTACGCCAGCACGGGGCCCGGCAGGATGCGCAGCAGTTCGGCGAAACGGACCACGTCGGCGGCGGTCATGGCGCTGCCCACCACGGGCTGGTATTCGATCTTCAGGCCGGCGGCGACCGCGGCCTTGGAAACGTCGGCGGCGGTCGGCTGGTCGGGGCCGCCTTCGAAATCGGGGCGGTTGATGATGACGCTCTTGTAGCCGGCGGCGGCCACGTCGGCCATGTCATCAGGCCCCAGTTGCGGGGCGACGGCGAAATTCTCGGTGAGGGGCTTGATCGGTGCGGACATGGCGATTCCTTGGTAGAGATAGCTGCGTAGTATTGATTGTAGGGGCCGTTTCAGGCGAACAGTTTTTCCAGAACGTTCCAGACGCCGCGGTCGTCCGCCATGGACACGGAAAAACGCAGCATCGTGGACGGCGCCTGCGATGGCGAGAACAGCGTGCCCGGCGCCAGCAGCATGCCGCGATCGGCGGCGGCGCGGGCCAGCACCTCGCTGTCGCGGCCGCAATCGGCCCAGACGAACATGCCGGCATGCGGCTCGTGCGGAATGGTCAAACCCAGCTTGAGCAGTCCTTTGACGCAGCGCTGGCGGGCCTCGTCCACCCGCAGACGCACGCGTTCGATGTGGCGCCGGTACTGGCCTTCGGTCAGCACCCGGTGCACGACCCGTTCGCCCAGCTCGGGCGAGGTCAGCCCCGCCAGCATTTTCAGGTCGGCGAGTTTTTGCAGGATGTCCGGATTGGCCGCCACATACCCCACCCGCAGGCTCGCGGCCAGCATCTTGGAATAACCGCTGACCAGGATCACGCGGTTGAGCCGGTCCAGCACGGCCAGCTTCATCGCGCCGCCCGGATGCAGGTCGCCATAGGTGTCGTCTTCCACCACCATGAAATCGTGGCGTTCGGCGATCCGCAGGATGTCATAGGCGACGCCGGCCGACAGGGTATGCCCGGTCGGGTTGTGCACGGCACTGTTGACGATGAACAGCTTGGGCTTGTGCTGCGCCGCCAGTTGCTCGAGCAACGCCACATCCGGGCCGTCGGGGCCGCGCGGCACGCCGATCAGGCGGGCCCCGAACGCGGCCAGGCGGCCGAAGATGACGAACCAGGCCGGATCCTCGACCAGGACGGTGTCGCCGGGCTGGACCAGCAGGCGGGTGATCAGGTCCAGGCCATGGGTGACGCCGTTGGTGGTCAACAGATTGCGCTCGGGGTGGGCCGGCACGCCTTCGCTTTGCAGCGAGGCGGCAATCTGCTGGCGCAGCGGCGCAAAGCCCTGGGGATGTCCGTAGGACACCAGTTGCCCGCGTACCGACCGCCCCACGGCGCGCACGGCGCCTGCCACCATGTCCGGATCCAGCCATTCGGCGGGTAGCAGTCCGGCGCCGCCGGGCATGCCGGGGCCGCCGTTTTCGCGGAACATGCTGCGCAGCAGCCAGGCGATGTCGACCCGCGCGGGCGGCGTGAACGGGTGCGCCGCGGGCGCGGCGACGGCGGCCAGCGGGCCACTGCGCGCGCGCACGAAAAAGCCGGCGCCGCGGCGCGACTGCACCAGGCCGCGCGCCACCAGCCGGTCGTAGGCTTCCACTACCGTGAAGCGGCTGACGCCGGACTGCTCGGCCATCTTGCGGATGGACGGCAGGCGGGTGCCGGGGCGCAGGCCCTGCTCATCGATACGGCGGGCCAGGCCGTCGGCCAATTGCGCGACCAAGGTGGCGTCAGCCTGGCGCACGGGCTGCCAGGGCATGGAAGGTGAAGCAACTGTCATGGGGATTTCACCAGGCCAGTGGTTAGAGTGATATGCCAAAGTGTACCGGTACTGTACCGATAACTATGCGTAGAGTGACAGCAATGCCCCAAGCCCGCAAGTGCCGGCCATGGGCCCCTCTTTTTGGACCTCTCCGCATGAACCGCTCTGTGCTGTATCCCTCGCCCCAGACCGCCCTGGTCGCGTCTGAGGCCGCTCCCTGGGAAGGCTACGGCTACGGTTTCCTGGGGGTGTTGATCTTCTCGCTGACCCTGCCGATGACCCGCCTGGCGGTAGCGGAACTGCCGCCCCTGCTGATCGGGCTGGGACGCGCCCTGCTGGCTGCCGTACCGGCGCTGGCCCTGCTGTGGCTCACCCGCAGCCGCCGGCCCGACCGCCGCGAATGGCCGGGGGTGATCCTGGCCGCGGTGGGCATCGTGGTCGGCTGGCCGCTCGCCTCGACGCTGGCCATGCAAAGCGTGTCGTCCTCGCACGGCGCGGTGTTCAACGGCCTGCTGCCGCTGTCGACCGCGGCGTTCGCGGCCTGGCGCAGCGGCGAGCGGCCCTCGCGCGCGTTCTGGCTGTGGGCCATGGTGGGCGCCGCGCTGGTCTGCGCCTTTGCCTTGCGTCAGGGCCACGGCACACTGGCCGTGGGCGACTTCTGGTTGCTGCTGGCCGTGGTGCTGGGCGGCCTGGGTTATGCCGAGGGCGCCCGCGCCTCGCGCACCCTGGGCGGCTGGCGCACCATCTGCTGGGCGCTGGTCATCAGCGCGCCGTTCATCGCCGCGCCGGTGGGCTGGCTGGCGTCGCAGCAGGCCGCCTGGCCCAGCGCCGATGTCGTCCTGGCCTGCGCCTACCTGGCGTTCGGTTCGATGTTCGTGGGGTTTTTCGCCTGGTATCGCGGCCTGGCCGCGGGCGGCATTGCCCGCGTCGGCCAGATCCAGCTGCTGCAGCCGTTCCTGACGGTGCTGGCTGCCGCCCTGTTTTTTGGTGAATCGGTGGACCTGGCCACGTTCCTGTTCGCCGCCGCCGTTATCGTCGTCATCGCCGGCGGCCGCCGCGCGATTGTTGGAGTCAAGAAATGACGCTGTTCCCCGCCAGCCTGGCCGATGTGCCCCTCGCTTCACTGTCCTTGCTGGGCCCTCTGGCGCTGTTCGCCCTGGTCAGTTCCATTACGCCGGGGCCGAACAACGTGATGCTGGCCTCGTCCGGCCTGAATTTCGGTTTCCGCCGCAGCATGCCGCACCTGCTGGGCGTGAACCTGGGCTTTACCTTGATGATTTTCCTGGTGGGCGTGGGCCTGGGCTCGGTATTCCAGCAAGTGCCCGTGCTGTACACGGTGCTGAAGTACGTGGGCGCGGCCTACCTGCTGTACCTGGCCTGGAAGATCGCCAATTCCGGCGGCATGGAAGAAGGCGAGGCCCGCGCCAAGCCCCTGACCTTCCTGCAGGCCGCGGCGTTCCAGTGGGTCAATCCCAAAGCCTGGGTGATGGCGGTGGGCGTGGTGGCCACCTATACGCCGCAAGCCGGGTTCTTCGCCAACCTGGTCATCGCCACGGTGGTCTGCGGCATCGTCAACCTGCCCAGCATCGGTATCTGGGTCACCTTCGGCACCGCGCTGCGCCGCGTGCTGCACAAGCCCTGGGCGATCCGCGCGTTCAACATCGGCATGGCGCTGCTGCTGGTAGCGTCGCTGTATCCGGTGGTGCTGGAAGCGCTGCACTGATCCGCACGCCGGACGGCTCAGGCCAAATCAAAGTCCGGCATCTGGCGGCGGCGCTACGCCAGCAGCCCCGCCACCACCGCGGGCGTGATCAGCACGTTGAACAGTCCCGCCATCACCATCACCAGGCCCGCCACGGCGCCCTCTTCGGCCGCCAGTTCGCGGGCCTTGGCCATGCCGGCGCCGTGTGCACCCATGCCGAACAGCGCGCCGCGCGCCAGCGCGGAACGCAGCGGCAGCCAGTGCCGCATCAGCTGGCCGATCGCGGCGCCGAATACGCCGGTGACGATCACGAACACGGCGGTCAGGTCCGGCACGCCGCCGACGTGCGACGACACCGCCATGGCGAACGGCGTGGCCACCGAGCGCGGCAGCAGGCTCAAGCGCAGGTCTGGCGGCAGGTCCAGCAAGCTGCCCAGCAGCCAGGCGCTGGCGCCGGCGATCGCGCTGCCCACCGCCACGCCCGCGACCAGCACGGGCCAGTAGCGCCGGATCAGCGCGCGCTGCTCATATAGCGGCAACGCGAACGCGACGATGACCGGCCCCAGCATCATCATCAACCAGTGAGAGCCGGACATGTAGTCGCGGTAGCCGGTGTGCAGCAACAGCGCCAGCACCAGCAGCAGCGCGGGCGCCACCACCAGCGTGGACGTCCACCAGTAGGCGTAGCGGCGGTAGAACCGGCGTGCGCTGAGGTAGGCCAGCACAGTAGCCAGCGGCCAGAACAGCAGATTGAATTCAGCGCGCATGGCGGTTCATCCAGCGGTAGCACAGCTCGATCGTCAGGGCCGTGCCGATCATGACCAGCGCGGTGCCCAGCAAGATGACCGCCAGCAGTTTCAGACCGAGCAGGCCCAGGAACTCGCGATGGTCCAGCAGCGACATCACCGCCGGCACAAAGAACAGCAACATCTCGCCCAGCAGCCAGTTGGCGCCGCGATGCACGTTGCGCACCCGCAGCAAACCGGCGGCCAGCAGCGCCAAGACCAGGGCCATGCCGATCACGCCGCCGGGCACCGGCAGGCCAGCGGCATGGGCCAGCGCCTGGCCCAACAGCGAAAACAGGATCAGCAAGGCGATCTGCAGGACGCGGCTGCGGCGCAGCCGGCTGCGCAACCGGACGGCATGGCGGGCGGGATCGAACACGGGGTGACGGACGAACAGCAATGGGCGTGACATGGGGAAATTCCAGCGAATGGAAACGTTGTACGCCGGGCCAGGCCATAGATAAAATGAATTTGTTGAATTCCACTCATTCGATATTGGAATAGCCATGGATCTGCGCCCTTTGCGCGCCCTGGTGGAGGTGGTCCGCCAGGGCGGCTTTTCACAGGCCGCCAAGACCGTGTTCGCCACCCAGCCCACGGTGAGCAAGGCCGTGCGCCAGCTGGAAGATGAGATCGGCATGCCGCTGCTGGATCGCCAGGCCCAACCGCCGCGGCTGACCGAAGCCGGCGAAATCGTCTATCGGCGGGCGGTGAAGATGTTGGCCGAACGCGACGATCTGTACGCTGAGCTGGACGAACTGCGCGGCCTGACGCGCGGCACGCTGCGCCTGGGGCTGCCCCCGCTGGGCAGCAATGCGCTGTTCGCGCCCATGTTCGCGCGTTTTCGCAGCCGCTATCCCCGCATCGAAATCAGCCTGTTGGAACATGGCGGCCACCGCCTGGAAGAAATGGTGATGGCCGGCGACATCGAGCTGGCCGCCTCGCTGCGGCCGGATTCCGCCAATTTCGCGTGGCAGCCCGTGGCGCGCGAACCGCTGATCGCACTGCTGCCCGCCGACCACCCGTGCTCGCAGGCCACGTCCGTCGGGCTGGCCGAGCTGCGCGACTCGCCCTTCATTCTGTTTGAAAGCGGCTTTGCGCTGAACCGCATCATCCAGGACGCCTGCCTGCGGGCCGGCTTTGCGCCCGCGGTGGCCGCCCGCAGCGGCCAGATCGATTTCATCGTGGCACTGGTGACCGCAGGGTTGGGCGTGGCCTTCCTGCCGCGTATCAAGGCGGACGAGGAGCGCTGCGCGGGCGTATCGCAAGTGCCGCTACGTGATGCCGGCACGGCATGGGAAATGGGCCTGGTGTGGCGCCGCGGCGGCTATCTGTCGCAGCCGGCGCAGGCCTGGCTGGCGCTGGCCCGCGAGATGCATCCGGATACGGCTTGATGCGACCGGCCGCCCGGGCGCGATGTATGCTGCCCGCGGAACCACGCCCGTCCGCCTGAGTCATAGTTGTCATGCCCGCCCTGCCCCGATTCACTTTCCGCCGCCTGTTCGGCGCCGCCCTGCTGACCGCCGCCGGCGTGGTCGGCTGCTCGCAGCTGGATTCGTGGCAGCGGCAGACCATTTTCTCGCCCCAATCCGAACCCCAGACCTGGTGGCGCGAGCCTGCCGCGGGCACGCAGGTCTACGACCTGGCGCTGGCCAATGGCGACAAGGTGCGCGCCTGGTACTGGGAAAGCCCCAAGGCCGGCGCCCCCACCGTGCTGTACCTGCACGGCGCCCGCTGGAACCTGAACGGCAGCGCCTTTCGCATCGACGGCTGGACTCGCATGGGCTACTCGGTGCTGGCGATCGACTACCGCGGCTTTGGCGCGTCGACCCCGCGCCTGCCCTCCGAAGCCAGCGCACTGGAAGACGCCATGGCCGGGCTGAAGGAATTGGCGCGGCTGCAGCCGGATGCGTCGCGCCGCTTCGTCTATGGCCACAGTCTGGGCGGCGCCATCGCCATTGATCTGGCGGCGCGACCGGAACAACCGGACTTCGCCGGCCTGATCGTCGAGTCCAGCTTCACCAGCATCGGCGCCATGCTCGCCACCATGAAATGGGGCCGCGTGCCGGGCGCGGGCCTGCTGGTCACACAGCCGTTCGACTCGGTCGACAAACTGGCCGGCCTGCACACGCCCATGCTGTTCATGCACGGCACCGCCGACCGCGTAGTGCCGCACACAATGAGCGACGAGCTCTATGCCGCCGCCCGCAACGTGTCGCCGGACCTCAAGCGCCTGGTCAAGATCGAAGGGGCCACCCACTCCGGCGCCTTCCGCAGCGGGGCGCAATACGACGCCGCCGTGAAGACCTTCATGCAGGACGCCAGCCGCGCCTACAAACGCAAGGCGGGCTGACCCCACCCGAAAGCCGGCCGGCGTGCGCGGGCGGTCCCGCTCGCCAGTGCCTCGACCTGGCCGTTGACGGCTTCCTCCTTTGGCACCCCCACGCCTTCCCGGGAAAACCCGCTCTGGGGAAACTCCCATATCAAAATATCTTCTAAATATATTTAACGGATATTAGACTTTCTCCTACCCGCCGCTCTCCCATCGCGGCGCCGGTCTTCCGAGGAGAACCAAGTTGAGTAACGTGCGTTGGCAGGGCGTCTTTCCTGCCGTAACCAGTAAGTTCCATGCCGACGAAACCCTCGACTTCGAAGCGATGCGCAAGCATTTCGCCTTCCTGATCGACAACGGCGTGCATGGCCTAGTCACCTGCGGGTCGCTGGGCGAAGCCAGCACCTTGACGCTGGAGGAAAAGCTGGCCGTGACGCGCTGCGCCGTGGAAGTCAGCGCCGGCCGCATCCCCGTGCTGGCCAACGTGTCCGAGACCAGCACCCGCGAAGCCCTGCGCTTCATCAAGGAAGCCGTGGCGCTGGGCGTGGACGGTTTCATGCTGATGCCGTCGCTGATCTACGTGGCCGATCCGCGTGAAGCGATGCAAAGCATCCGCACCATGGCCGAGGCCGCCGCCAAGCCTTGCATGATCTACAACAACCCGGTGGCCTACCGGGTGGACCTCAAGCCCGAGCACATGGCCGAACTGGCTGACTGCAAGTGGCTGGTGGCCATCAAGGAAAGCAGCGACGATATCCGCCGCGTAACCGACCTGCGCAACGCGCTGGGCGACCGCTACCAACTGTTCATCGGTGTGGACGACCTGTCGTTCGAGGCGCTGGCGCTGGGCGCCGACGGCCTGCTGGCGGGCCTGGTGACAGCGTTTCCGCGGGAAACCGTGGCGCTGTACGACCTGATGAAGGCCGGCAAGTGGCAGGAAGCACTGGCGCTGTACCAGTGGTTCACGCCGCTGCTGCACCTGGACGTGTCGACCAAGCTGGTGCAGAACATCAAGCTGGCCGAAACGCTGGCCGGGGTGGGCAACGAACACGTGCGCCGTCCGCGCCTGCCGCTGGTGGGCGCCGAGCGCGAGCGTTGCGCCGCCATCATCGAGGCGCAACTGGCCAAGCGGCCGCGCCAATACCAGTCGAAGTAAGCGACCCAGCCCCGCGGGCAGGACCGGCGCGCTGCGCGCGGCTTAGGCCGCACCGCGCCGCCTTGCCGCAGCCTCTTGGACACCATGCAAAGCGACATCATCCTTCAGACCCGGGGCCTTACCAAGGAATTCCGCGGCTTCGTGGCGGTCAACGACGTCAACCTGAGCATCCGGCGCGGGGCGATCCATGCATTGATCGGGCCCAACGGCGCGGGCAAGACCACGGTCTTCAACCTGCTCACCAAGTTCCACATTCCGACCCGCGGCCAGATCGTCTATGACGGTGTGGACATCACCGCCGAGCGCCCCGCGCAGACCGCGCGCCGCGGCATCGTGCGCTCGTTCCAGATTTCGGCGGTATTCCCGCAGCTGTCGGTGCGCGAGAACGTGCGCGTGGCGCTGCAGCGCAAGCTGGGCGTGGACTACTGCTTCTGGCGCTCGGAGCGCACGCTGGAGCGCCTGCATCAGCGCGTGGAGGAACTGCTGGACCAGGTCGGGCTGCGCGCGCAACTGGATGTCGCCGCGGGCGACCTGCCGTATGGCCGCAAGCGCACGCTGGAGATCGCCACCACGCTGGCGCTGGAACCCGAGCTGCTGTTGCTGGACGAGCCCACGCAAGGCATGGGCCACGAGGACGTGGACCGCGTCAAGCACCTGATCAAGCAGGTCTCGGCCGGGCGCAGCATCCTGATGGTGGAACACAACATGAAAGTGGTGGCCGACATCTGCGACGCCATCACGGTGCTGCAACGCGGCGAGATCCTGGCCGAAGGGCCATATGCCGAGGTATCGGCCAATCCGGCGGTGCGCGAGGCGTACATGGGAGCGGAAGATGAGTGAGATCCGCGCGCATGGCGCCAGTGGCGCGCCCCAGGCCATGCTGGAGATCCGCGACCTGCATGCGTGGTACGGCGAATCGCACATCCTGCATGGCATCGACCTGGACGTGAAGGCCGGCGAATGCGTCACGCTGCTCGGTCGCAACGGCGCCGGCCGCAGTTCGACCCTGAAGTCGGTGCTGGGCCTGGTGGGCCGCCGCAGCGGCTCCATCAAGGTCATGGGCCAGGAAACCATCGCGCTGCCGCCGCACAGGATCGCCCGCAAGGGCATCGGCTATTGCCCCGAAGAGCGCGGCATCTATGCCTCGTTGACCGCCGAGGAAAACCTGATGCTGCTGCCCTCGGTGGGCCCCGGCGGCATGTCGGTGGACGAGATCTACACGATGTTTCCCAACCTGAAAGAACGCGCGCACAGCCCCGGCACGCGGCTATCAGGTGGCGAGCAGCAGATGCTGGCGATGGCGCGCATTCTGCGCACCGGCGCGCGCTTGCTGCTGCTCGATGAGATCACCGAAGGCCTGGCCCCCGTGATCGTGCAGGCGCTGGGCCGGGTGATCCGGCAATTGAAAGAACGTGGCTACACCACTGTGCTGGTCGAGCAGAACTTCCGCTTCGCCCAGCACCTGGCCGACCGCCACTACGTCATCGAGCATGGCCAGGTGGCCGCCGTGATCGACCGGGCCGAAGTCCAGCAGTCGCAAGACCGGCTGAACGCCCTGCTCGGCATCTGAAGGCCCGCGCAGTTTTCCATCGTTGTTCCGACCGCAGTCCCATTCCTATCCGGAGCGTAGTCAGATGAAATTGAATCGAATCGCAGCAGCGCTGTGCACCCTTGGCCTGGCGGGCGCCGCCCACGCCCAGGCGGGCATCAGCGACGACATCGTCAAGATCGGCGTGTTGACCGACCTGTCGGGCGTCTATTCCGACCTGGCCGGCAACGGTTCGGTGATCGCGGCTCGCATGGCGGCCGAGGAAATGGGCAACAAGGTGCTGGGCAAACCGGTGGAAGTGGTGGCGGCCGACCACCAGAACAAGCCTGACGTCGCCGCCAACCTGGCGCGCGAATGGTTCGATCAGGGCAAGGTCGACATGATCACCGACTTTCCCACCGCCTCGACCGCGCTGGCCGTGATGGAGATCGCCAGGCAGAAGAACCGCGTGACGATGCCATCAGCCGGCCTGTCCACCGCGATCCTGGGCGAGAAATGCTCGCCGCTGAACGCGCAGTGGACCACCAATACCTATGCGCTGGCGGCAGGCACGGCGCGCGCGCTGGTCAAGGAAGGCAAGAAGACCTGGTACTTCATCACCGCCGACTACACCTTCGGCCATTCGCTGGAAAAGGATGCCACCGAGGTGATCCAGGAGAACGGCGGCACGGTGGTGGGCGTGTCGCGCCATCCCTTCCCCGGCAACGATTTCTCGTCGTTCCTGCTCAAGGCGCAGGCGTCCAAGGCCGACGTGATCGCGCTGGCCAACGCCGGCAACGACACGGTCAACGCGGTCAAGCAGGCCAACGAATTCGGCATCACCAGGAAACAGATCGTGGCGCCGCTGCTGACCTATATCTCGGACGTGCACAGCATGGGCCTGCCCAAGGCACAGGGCATGTACCTGACCGAAGCGTTCTACTGGGACTTCGACGACGCCTCGCGCGCCTGGGCCCGCAAATTCTTCGACAAGGCCAAGAAGATGCCGACCGCATCGCAGGCCGGTGTGTATTCGGCCACGCTGTCGTACCTGAAGGCGATCGAGGCGGCCGGCACCGACGACGCGCCCGCCGTCATGGCCAAGCTGCGCGAGATGACCATCAACGATGCCGTGATCCGCAATGGCAAGCTGCGCGCGGACGGCGCGCTGGTGCATGACATGCTGCTGTTGCAGGTCAAGGCACCCGCCGAGTCCAAGGCGCCGTGGGACTACTACCACGTGAAGTCGGTCCTGAAGGGCGACGAGGTTTTCCCCAAGCCGCAGGCCGCCTGCCCGTTGAACAAGTCCTAAGCCGGCCGCCATGTTCGACATCTCGCTACCCGCCCTGCTGGCCCAACTGCTGGTGGGGCTGATCAACGGCTGCTTCTACGCCATTCTCAGCATGGGGCTGGCCATCATTTTCGGCCTGCTCAACATCGTCAACTTCACCCATGGCGCCCAGTTCATGATGGCGGCATTCCTGGCGTGGATCGGCTTCACCCAGCTGCCGCAGTTGCTGGGGCCGGGCGTCCAGATCAATTTCTGGGCGGCCCTGGTGCTGGCGCCGCTGGTCGTGGGCGCGGTCGGCGTGGTGATCGAGAAGACACTGCTCAAGCGGCTCTACCACCTGGACCATCTGTACGGCCTGCTGCTGACCTTTGGCATCGCGCTGATGATGGAAGGTGGCTTCCGCTATTTCTATGGCATCTCGGGGGTGGGCTATGAACCGCCCGAGAGCCTGCAAGGCGGCTTCGACCTGGGCTTCATGTTCCTGCCGGCGTACCGGGCATTCGTGGTGGTGGCCTCGCTGACGCTGTGCATCGCGACCTGGTACCTGTTCGAGCGCACCCGCTTGGGCGCCATGCTGCGGGCCGGCACCGAAAACGCCAAGCTGTTGCAGGCGTTCGGCGTGAACGTGCCGGTGATGATCACCCTGACCTACGGCTTCGGCGTGGCGTTGGCGGGGGTGGCGGGCGTGCTGGCGGCGCCGGTGATGCAGATCAATCCGCTGATGGGCTCGAACCTGCTCAACATCGTGTTCGCGGTGGTGGTGATCGGCGGCCTGGGCTCGATCATGGGCGCCATCGTCACCGGCCTGGCGCTGGGCCTGCTGGAAGGCCTGGCCAAAGTGTTCTACCCGGAAGCCTCCACCGTGGTCGTGTTCATCGTGATGGCGGTGGTGCTGCTGATGCGCCCCGCGGGCCTGTTCGGCAAGGAGAAATAAGTGTCGCGCCTCCCCCTTTCGATCCGCATCCTGGCGTTGCTGCTGGTGCCGGCCCTGTTGGTGCCGTTCTTTCCGCAGATTGTCTATCCGGTGTTCGTCATGAAGGTGCTGTGCTTTGCGCTGTTCGCGCTGGCCTTCAACCTGCTGACCGGCTTCACCGGCCTGGTGTCGTTCGGCCATGCCGCGTTCTTCGGCTGGGCGGGCTATGCCGCCGGCGAAATGATGATCCTGTACGGCGCGGCCGGCCTGCCGCCGGAAATCGCGATGCTGTGCGGCGTGGCCATGGCCGCCGCCATCGGCTATGCGATCGGCTGGCTGGCCATCCGCCGCACCGGCATCTATTTCGCGATGATCACGCTGGCGCTGTCGCAGGTGGCGTACTTCATGGCGGTACAGGTGCGGTGGACGCGCGGCGAAGACGGCATGCAGGGCATCCCCCGAGGCAAGTTCCTGGGCCTGGTCGACCTGAGCTCGGACACCCACATGTATTACTTCACGCTGGGGGTCTTCGTGCTGGGATTCCTGTTCGTGTACCGGGTGATCCACTCGCCCTTCGGTCAGGTGCTCAAGACCCTGCGCGACAACGCGCCGCGCGCGATTTCGCTAGGGTACGATACGGATCGGTGCAAGCTGCTGGCATTCGTGCTGTCCGCCTCGGTCGCCGGCCTGGCCGGTTCGCTCAAGGCGCTGGTACTGCAACTGGTCGCCCTGAACGATGTGTCGCTGGCCACCTCCACCGAGGTGCTGCTGATGACGCTGCTGGGCGGCATCGGCACCGTGTGGGGCCCTGTCGTGGGCGCCACCCTGGTGGTCAGCCTGCAGAACTACCTTGCCACCCTGGGCGATGTCGTCACCATCGTCATCGGGTTGATTTTCGTGTTGTGCGTGTCGTTCTTCCGGCGCGGGTTCGTCGGCGAATGGCTGGCCTACACGCAGTGGCGCAGAACGAAGGAAAACAATAATTGATGGCCGGAGCAGAACCCAAACGGCGCGCCGCCGACGTCGCCTACGACCAGATCGAAAGCATGATCGCCACGCTGCAATTGCAGCCCGGCAGCGCGGTCGTGGAAGCGGACCTGGTGGAGAAAACCGGCTTGGGCCGCACCCCGCTGCGCGAAGCACTGCTGCGCATGGTGGCCGCCGGACTGATCCGTCAGGAGCCGCGCCGCGGCCTGCGCGTGTCGATGATCCAGCTGGCCGACCACATGGACCTGATCCAGACCCGCCGGGCGCTGGAACAGTTGATCGCCGCCAGCGCCGCGCGCCGCGCCACGCCGGCGCAGCGCAGCCAGATCGTCGAATGCGCGGCCCAGATGATCCGCGCCGCGGACGGCGGCAACCTGGACGACTACATGCAGGCCGACCAGTCGCTGGACCACGTCTGCCACAACGCCTGCCGCAACGCGTCGGCGGTGAATGCCGTGGAACCCTTGATCATCCAGTGCCGGCGCTTCTGGTACGCCTACCAGCATGAAGGCGACATCGCCGAGGGTGCCCGGCGCCACATGGCCATGGCCGAGGGCATCGCCACCGGCGACGAAGCCGCGGCCATCCGGGGCGCGGATTCGCTGATGGACTACCTCGAGATGTTCACGCGCAAGGTCATTGACGCGTAGCGGCGGCCGTAGCCGGTTCGGCCGCGTCCTTGGCGCCGCGCGCCAGCCAGGCCATGACGCGCGGACGCGCCCGGTCGTAGCCCAGGTTGTAGAAGAACGCGTAGGGCAGATAGAACAGCACCAGCGCGATGTCCAGCACGAACGCCTGCCACAGGCTGATGCTGAGCCACCAGGCCGCCAGCGGAATCACGATCAGGATCAGCCCCAGCTCGAAGCCGAACGCGTGCAGGATGCGCACCCGCAGGTTGCGGGTGAAGCCCAGGCGGTTTTCGAGGCGGTCGAAGCCGGCGTTGTAGACCATGTTCCAGAGCAGCGCGATCCAGGCGATCACGGCCGTCAGCACGCCCATTTCAAACAGGGATTTGCCCATGGCCCAGGCCGCGACCGGCGCGCACAGGCCGATGGCGAGGATTTCGAACAGGAACGCGTGGAAAAAGCGTTCTTTGAGGGTTTTCTTGGCTTGCGTCATGACCCACCTGAGGCCGGTTGCTTGAGTAACCGGGCGATTTTCGACGATATTTCCGGTACGATAAAGATAATATCCATCGGAAAATCCGATATAAAAACCTAACTTGCCCATGCGCCATTCCCTGGAATCCCTGGCCACCTTCGCCCAGGTCGCCGCCGAAGGCACGTTTTCCGCGGCGGCCCGCAAGCTGGGTAAGAGCCAATCCACCGTCAGCGAAACCATTGCCAACCTGGAGGTTGACCTGAACGTGGCGCTGTTCGACCGCAGCCAGCGTCAGCCGGCGCTGACCGAGGCGGGCCAGGTGCTGCTGGGCCAGGCCTTGCAGGTGCTGGCGGCCAACGACCGCCTGAACCGCAGCGCCAGCCAGTTATCGGCCGGACTGGAACCGCGCCTGACGGTGGTGCTGTCGGACACGTTTCAGTCCGAAACCTTTGAAAACATGCTCAGCCAGATCGACCGGCGCTATCCGGCGCTGCGCTTTGAATGCCTGATCGCGGAATACGAAGATGTGGTGGCGCTGGTGCAGCAGGGCCGTGCCCACCTCGGCCTGATGGCGGCGCAGGACAGTTACCCGCCCGACGTGGCACACGCCACGCTGCGCGAAGCCTCGGAGATCGTGCTGTGCGTGGGCCGCGGCCATCCGCTGGCGGCCCTGTCCGGCATCACGGCGGACCACCTGAAGACCGAACGCGAGCTGCGCCTGAGCACCTACGAGCTGGATGACAAAGCGCCCGCCCCCTCGCATTCAACCTGGTCGGCGCCGGGCTATCTGATGCTGCTGGAAATGGCCAACCTGGGATTTGGCTGGACCGAGTTGCCGCGCTGGATGCTGCAGCGTTTCGGGCGAGGGCAACTGGTAGAGCTGACGGTGCCAGGCTGGCCCCGTCAGATACGGGTGGACGCGGTCTGGTCGACGCGACGCCCGCTGGGACCGGCAGGCGCCTGGCTGCTGCAGAACCTGACGCAGGCTTAGCTGGCTGCCGCCTGGCGCCGCGGGGTCACGCCTGGACGCGCCTGCGCGCCAGCCGGCATAGTCGACAGGCGCGCGATGCGCGTGCCGTTGGCGGCCAGCCAGTCGCCCAGTTTGGGGCTGGCCAGCACGTCGTATTCGGCCCGGCGCTGACGCGCCATGGCGCTGCCTTCCTGGCAGTCCTTGGCCGGATGGCACATCAGCAGGTCGCCATCGCGGGCATTGAACAGCCAGTTCTGCAGCAGGTCGGCGTAACGCCGCCTGCCGCCTTCAAAACCGTAGACGCCCAAGAGGCGGCGATTGGTGCGCAACCCGGCCTGCCCGGCCTGGCGGCCAAACTCGCCCGCGCCCAGCGCGCCGATGATGCGCGCCTTGATCGATTCTTTCAGCGGAATGCCACTGAGCATGCCCGGCGAGGTCTGGCGCACCCACGGCATGCTGGCGCCATAGCGTTGCTTGAGCAGTCGCACCAGCCGTTCG
Source organism: Achromobacter sp. ASV32 (assembly GCF_016428805.1). Classification (GTDB taxonomy): domain Bacteria; phylum Pseudomonadota; class Gammaproteobacteria; order Burkholderiales; family Burkholderiaceae_B; genus Achromobacter. Next base: position 8,017 of record NZ_JAELTJ010000022.1, on the reverse strand, counting down.
CGGATGATGGGCAGCTGGTGCACGTGCTGATGCCCGTCGACGTAATCGGGCGCGCGGCCGAAGGCGGCTTCGAAGGCATCGAACTGGCGCGCCAGGCGCTGGTCGACCCAGGCGGGATCCAACCGGCGGGCGTAGGCGCGCAGGATCAGCCGGGACAGGGACGGCAGGCCGGCATCGCTGGCGTCCATCGCTTCGGTGAAGTTGATATGCAGGCCGATATCGGCATCCAGGCCGGCCAGGCGAGGCGCATTGGCGGCCAGGGTCGGGCCCTGGGCCAGGCAGCTGACGGCGCTGAGCCGGCCCATGGCGGCCAGCGCAATCATGCCTTCATCGATGTCGGCATTCATGCCAAAATCATCACCGCAGACCACTATCCGTTTGGTCATGTCCTCACCCCGCAATTTTTCCTCGACACGCCTCACATGCGCGCCCTGCTTCAACAAGTCAGTCTGTTCATCGCCGTCGGATGCGCAGCGGCCGCCACGCACTGGGGAGTCGCCGTCACCTGCGTGGAAGCCCTGGGCGCCGCGCCGCTCCTGGCCAATCTGATCGGCTGGCTGGTGGCATTCGTGGTTTCCTTCAGCGGGCACTACCGGCTTACGTTCAGACATTCCCACACACCCTGGACCATAGCAGTCCGCCGTTTCTTCTTCATTTCAGCCGTTGGCTTCGTGATCAATGAGGCCGCCTACGCGTGGTTGCTGCGGGCAACGGCCATACGCTACGACGTTCTCCTGGCACTCATCCTGATCGCATTGGCGGTCGGCACCTTCATCACGAGCCGGCTTTGGGCATTCCGCCACAAACCCGCTGCTTGAAGGCCGCATCCGACACGACCAGCCAGATCACGTATTTCACGCTGGTCGCCACCGGCTGCAGGCCCTGCAGATATTTGCCGCCATCCGAGCGTGTGCCCCACACCCAGTAACGGGAACCGTCAGGCGCCGCGCAAAGACGGGTCTCGAATTCTTCTGGGCTGACCAGTAATTGCTTGCCCAGCTCAGGCTCGAACTTCGCGGCGTCGTAGAGTTCCTTGCGCCAATTGTCCCGCTTGGGCACTTCCGGGTTGAGCCAGTCGTCCACCACCCAAGCGGGCTGGGGCGCCTGTGCATACAACGCAAGGTCGAACGGGTAAGTGTGCAGCGACACATAGGTGTCTCCGGGCTGGGCCAGCGGCCGGATCACTGCGGCCAGCGGCCCCGCGCTACCGCGGGCACTGTGGGCAGCGATACCAATGGCCACAACGCAAATGCCGGCGCCAACCCCGACGCAGATGCGCACCAGGCGCGGCGTCAGCGAATCGGCTTTCTGGCGCAACGCGGCGATGATGACCTCGGACAACAGGAAGGCCAGCGGCGGCAACGCCGGCAGCACATACCCGACCAGCTTGGAATTGGGCAGCGAGAAGAAGCCGACCACCACCACGAGCCAGACCAGCGCCAGGCGACGCAGGTCGCGCTGGGGGCCGTCAGCCCAGAAGGCCTTGCGCAGGATGCCGCCGCCCCACAGCGACCAGGGCAGGGACAGGCCCACCACCACCGGCAGATAGAACCAGAACGGCTGGGCGTTGTTGAAGCCGCCCTCGGCGAAGCGCTGGAAGTGCTGATAAACGAAGAAATAGTCGTAAAAGCCCGGGTACCGGATCTGCATCAGGGCAAACCACGGCACCGCCACCAAGGCGAACACCAGCAGCGCGGGCGGCCACACCAGGGCGGCCAGGCCACGCCAGCGACGGCTCCAGACCAGCCAGATGAACAGGATGGCGCCGGGCAGCACCAGGCCGATCAGGCCTTTGGCCAGCACCGCCAGGCCGGCCAACGCCGCGGCGGCCAGGGACATCCAGCGATAGGCTTGGCCGCGCTCGGCGCGCAGCACTGTGTCGGCAGCGGCCAGCACGCAGAGCGTGATCATGCCGGCGACCAGCATGTCCAGATTGGCGAATTGTGACCCGCCGTAGAAAAACGGCAGGGTCGCCAGGACCAGCGCGGTCATCGTGGCGCTGGCGGCATCGCGGTAGCGCCGCACGAAGCCATAGAGCGCGGCGATCGCGGCCCAGGAGGTCAGCAGCGACGGCAGGCGCGCGGCCCACGGATGCACGCCGAATATCGTGAACGACAGTTCGGTCAGCCAGTAGTAGAGCGGCGGCTTGTGGAAATACGGCATGCCGTCCAGCAGCGGCACGGCATGCGAGCCGCTGCGCAGCATGTCCCAGGCGACGCCGGCGTAACGGCCCTCATCGGGCAGGGTCAGCGGCCGCACCCAAGCCAGGAAGATCAACCAGAAGCCGATCGCGAGCAGGAACCACCCTGCCGGCGGGATCCAATCGGAGCGCGCCGGGCGTTGCGTTGCAGTGGTCATCAGTGTGCTGCCTTGTCGTTACGGGCGGCTTGCCCCTGGCGACGGCGCACCACGAACAGCGGGCGTCCCTTGACCTCGTCGAAGATGCGAGCGACGTATTCGCCGACCACGCCCAGGGAAATCAGGTTGACGCCGGCGAAGAACAGCACGGCCGTCACGATGGTGGTCCAGCCCGACACTTCGTTGCCGGACACCAGGTATTCGACCACCAGGTACGTGGCGTAGGCCATGGCCAGCACGGCGAACAGCACGCCGACCAGGCTGACCAGGCGCAGCGGCCAGGTGGTAAAGGCGGTCAGCCCGTCCAGCGCCAGCCGCGCCAGGCGCATGCTGCCAAAGCGGCTGTCGCCATGCATGCGCTCGTCCGGCGTGTAGGGCAGCGCTTCGCTCTTGAAGCCGACCCAGGCGTACAGGCCTTTCATGAAGCGGGTGCGTTCGGGCAATGCGTTCAGCGCGTCCACCACGCCACGGTCCATCAGGCGGAAGTCACCGGCATGCGCCGGCACGTCCACGCCGCGCGCACCGCTGAGCAGCTTGTAGAACCAGCGCGCGCCGGTGCGTTTGATCCAGGATTCGTCGTTGCGGGTCTCGCGCACGGCGTAGACCATTTCGGCGCCGGCGGCCCAGCGGGCCAGCATCTGTTCGATCAGCGCGGGCGGATGCTGCATATCGGCATCCAGGCAGATGACCACGTTGCCGGTGGCGCTTTCCAGGCCAGCGCTGAGCGCGGCCTCTTTGCCGAAGTTGCGCGACAGCTGCACGTAGCGGAAACCATCGTACTGGGTCCATTCGGCCATCAGCGCTTCGGTGCCATCGGTGCTGCCGTCGTCGGCCACGATGATCTCCCAGCCCGCACACAGCGCCGCCAGGCGGCTGCGCAGCAAGGGCAGCAGCACGCGCAGGTTCTCGCATTCATTCAGGCACGGAATGACGCAAGTGACGCAGGTGTCGTAGGGCACATTGGCGGCAGCCGTCTGCCAGACCGTTTCCGTGGAAAGCGGTTTGCTCAGGACTTGCTGCCCCATGGGCTCGGACCGGAATTGGATGTGCATAAGGCTCTGGAACCAAGGCTTTGAAACGGGAGTACGGGACGTTATGGGACGGAGTATGCGCAGGCCCTCGTCGAATTTTCATGAAATGGCACGCTTGCCGGATCGGCAGGAATTGAACCGATTCTAGAAAGCGAAGGGCGCAAATGTATAAAGCCCGGTGAAGCTCTGTCCCCGATATGTGAAATGACGTAAAGCAAGGCTGGCCGGCCTACCCGCCCGAGACCGGTAAAATGCGCGAAGCTCTTGTTTTCAAAGGTGGTTATGCAATACCGAGTGCGCCCCATGCTGACCGGCGACGTGGACCGCATCCTGCAGGTGCAGGCCCAGGCCTACCCGGGTTTTCTGCTGGAAAGCGCTGAATTCTTCCTGAACCGGTTGGCGCTGGCGCCGGCCCATTGCTGGGTGGCGCAAGCGGCCGGGCCGCGCGAGCCGGCCCCCTTGCTGGGTTATCTGGTGTCGTATCCCTGGGACGCGGGCCTGCCGCCGACGCTGGATGCGCCGCTGACCGCCCTGCCCCAAGCCGCGGACCACTGGTTCCTGCACGATTGCGCCGTGGCGCCGACGGCCCAGGGGCTGGGCGTGGGCCAGGCGCTGCTGCGCGCGGCGGCTCAGGGCGCCATGCAGTCAGGCTTGCGGCGCGCCAGCCTGGTGTCGCTGGGCTCGGCGGTGGGATATTGGCTGCGCCACGGCTATGCGCCGGTCGCCGCCGGCGGCCAGGCCCTGGCCGCCAAGCTCGAAGGCTACGGCCAGGACGCCAGTTACATGGCGCGTGCGTTTCCGCTCTGAATTTTTGCCGCGCCCCGCGGGGCGCAAAGGTCTCCATGATTTCGCTTTCCCCTGTCCAATCCCTGCTGGCCTGCTGCCTGGTGCTTGCCATCGGCCGCGTGCTGACCACCCGGATCGGCGTGCTTGCCCGCTACAGCATTCCGGACCCCATCGTGGGCGGCCTGCTGTTCGCCATCGCCGCCTACCTGCTGTCGACCTGGGGTGGCGTTGCCGTGGCGCTGGAAACCAGCATCAAGCCGACGTTGCTGCTGCTGTTCTTCGGCTGCGTCGGCCTGACGGCCAATCTGAAGCTGTTGGCCAAGGGCGGCCCGCGGCTGATCGCGTTCCTGCTGGCGCTGATCCCCTTTCTGGTGCTGCAGAACGCGGTGGGACTGGGTATGGCCTGGCTGCTGGACATGCATCCGCTGGTGGGCCTGCTGGGAGGCACCATCACCCTGGTCGGTGGCCATGGCACGGGCGCGGCCTATGCCACCCGCTTTGCCGACATCAACAATATCCAGGACGTGATGGCGCTGGCCATGACCGCCGCGACGATCGGCCTGGTGCTGGGCGGCGTGGTGGGCGGCCCGGTGGCCGAATGGATCATGCGACGCCACAAGCTGCGCGGCAGCCTCGATCCGCAGGCCGAAGGCGGCCATGACGCGCCGGACCTGACCGAACCACAGGCGCCGTCGACCTCGGCCTCGTTCATCACCTCCATGACCGCGGCCTTCGTCTGCCTGGTCGCGGGCGGCTTTCTGGCGACGCTGGTGGAAGGCGCGCCGGTCAGCCTGCCCAACTTCCTGTGGTGCCTGGCGACCGGGGTGCTGATCCGCAACGGCGGCGCGCGCCTGGGCCTGAAGCTGGACGACCGGGCCACCGAGATCATCGGCACCATCACGCTGTCGCTGTTCCTGGCCATGACGATGATGACGCTGGACCTGTCCAGCGTGGCGCGGCTGGCCGGCCCGCTCGCGCTGATCCTGGCGGTGCAGACGCTGTTCTGCGCGCTCTATGCGAGCGTGGTGGTGTTCCGCCTGCTCAAGCGCGACTACGAGGCCGCTGTCATGTCGGCGGCGTTCTGCGGCTTCTCGCTGGGCGCCACCGCCACCGCCATCGCCAACATGCAGGCGCTGACCCGCCGCCACGGCCCCGCGCCGCAGGCCTTCATCGTGGTGCCCGTGACGGGCGCCTTCCTGGTGGACATCCTGAACGTGATAGTGCTGACCTCGCTGATTTCCTTGCCGTTCGTGGGGGGGATGTGAGCATGCTGAAACGCTTCCTGCTGATGGCCCTGTGCCTGGTGCTGGCCGCCTGCGGCCGGGCGCCCGGGACGGATGCGCTGCGCGCGGACGTCGAACGCAGCCTGACCGCCACCTACGGCGCGGGCCTGTTCCGCATCGATGAGATCAAACGCATGGGCTCGGCCAACGACAGCAGCGCGCCGGCCGGCGAGACCCGCCGCGTGGTCTATTACGACCTGCGGCTGGAAGTGACCCGCGACATCTCGCTGGGCGCCTGGGACCAGCCCGGCGCTGCCGCCCTGGTGACGCTGCTGGGCGCCGGTCCGCGCAGCATCAGCGGCGTGAAGTCCAGCGGCAACCAGGCCGGCGACCGCATCGTGGCGCACGCCAGCGCCATCTACCGCAAGGACGGCGATAGCTGGTCGCTGGTAACCCCGGCCGGCTTCAAGGCCGCCGAGGCCCCGTCGCTGGACACCGGCGCGCCCCCGCCCGTCACGCAGCGCCTGCTGGAAACACTGGACCAGATCACACATTCCGTGGCCTACAGCGCATCCAGCACCGCACAGCACGTGGTGCAGCAAGAATTGGAACGCTCGGTCGCCCGCATCAACGGCCGCCTGGCGCGCATGCAGCAGGGCTATCCGCTGGCCGGCGGTCCGGACCGCGGCGAGTACGTCAACTTCGCGCGGGCGCTGAGCGCGGTGGGCCAGGCCCGCCAGATCCGCGTCACGCCACTGATCACCGGCGGCGGTGCCGAGAACATCGCCCTGCTGCGCAGCGGCGACGCAGTCGTCGGGCTGGCCCAGGCCGACACGGCCAAGCTGGCCTACGAAGGCCGCGGCCCGTTCGCGGCGCAAGGCCCGTTCACGGGTCTGCGCGCACTGGGCAGCCTGTATCCGGAACTGGTGCATATCGTCGTGCGCGACGACGCCAAGCTGCGCAGCGTGCGCGACCTGAAAGGCAAGAAGATCGCCCTGGGCCCGGAGGGCTCGGCGGTGCGCGCCACGCTGGAAACGGTGCTGGCGGCTCACGGCCTGCAGGCCGGACGCGACTACGAGGCCGTGCCCACGCCATTTGCCGGCTCGCTGCCCGCGCTGAATTCGGGCCTGATCGACGCCGCCGCGCAGGTGATCGGCGTGCCCGCCGCGCCGCTGCGCGATGCGCTGACCCAGGCGCACCTGAAGCTGCTGCCGCTGGACGCCGCCGCGATCAAGACCCTGGCCGCCACGGACAGCGCCCTGATGGCCATGAATATCGTGGGCGGCACCTACCCCAATCAAGCCGAGCCGGTTGCCACCGTCGGCATGGCGGCCTTGCTGCTGACCACCTCGGACCTGACCCGCGACGAGGCCCTGCAGGTCGTGCGCGCGGTCTACCAGACGGGGCAGGACCTCCTGGCCGCCGGGTCGGCCCAGGGCGCCCAGGTCAGCGTAGCTACCGCCCGGCGCGGCCTGACCGTGCCGCTGCACGACGGCGCGGAAGAAGGCCTGGCCGCGCTCGAGCACCCCAAACCCCGCTAACGGCGCTTGCGCTTATGATGGCGCTCCCAATCAGGAATCTTCATGAACAAATTCGATCTGCAAAAGAACCAGGCGCTGAAACTGGCCGGCCAACTCAAGCAATCCGCCACGCCCGACCGCTTTGGCGTGGCCTCGCAGGCGCCTGACCGCCGCGAACAGCGCAAGCTGGATCAAGCCGCCGGCCTGGTGCCCTTTCCCCTGAAGCTGTCGCAGGCCCAGGCGGACCAGCTGCGCGCGGCGGCGGCCGAACGCGGCGTCACCACCAACGACCTGGTGGCCGAGGCCCTGCAAAAGGCCCTGGGCTGATGCACATCTGGGTCGACGCCGACGCCTGCCCCGGGGTCATCAAGGACATCCTGTTCCGCGCCGCGCAGCGCTGGCAGGTGCCGCTGACCCTGGTAGCCAACCAGCCGCTGTACACGCCGCCGTCGCCGCTCATCCGCGCGGTACAGGTACCGCGAGGCTTCGACGTGGCCGACGACCACATCGTCGAACGGGCGGCGGCGGGCGACCTGGTGATCACCGGCGATATCCCGCTGGCCGCGCAGGTACTGGAAAAAGGCGCGATGGCACTGAATCCGCGCGGCGAGCGCTATTCACCGGAAACCATCCGGGAACGGCTGGCGGTGCGGGACATGATGGAAGAATTGCGCGCCAGCGGGGTGGACACGGGCGGGCCGCCCTCGTTCAGCCAGGCGGACCGCAAGGCCTTCGCCAACCAGCTCGATACCCTGCTGGCACGCGTGGCGCGGCAGGCCCCGCCCAAGGACTGAGCCGCCGTCGGGACCGCGCTGCCCGCCCGCATCAATAGAAGGTGATGTACGCCTTGTAGATGATGGTGCCGATGGCCGTGATGAGGCCGACGCCCATCAGGCCCATGCCGATATTGCGGTCGCGCAGTCCAAACCCGACGAGCATGAGCGCCACGCCGGTGACGATGATGATCAACATGGTGTTGGTGCTGGGATGCATGACGGTCTCCGAAAGGCTGGGCTTTCCGCCAGGGCTGTGTGCCATGGCCTTTCTTGCCGTGGCCTACCTTCATCATAGGCAAAACCCGGCACGATGGCGCGCAACC
>NZ_JAELTJ010000229.1 GCF_016428805.1 Achromobacter sp. ASV32 | reverse complement strand
GTCATAGGCCGTGCGAAAGCGGCAGGCCACGCCGCGCACCGCATGGGACTTCAGTTCGGTGCCGCGCGCCAGGTGCACCGGCGCGGTCAGCTGGGCCGCCACGCCGCCCATGTCGAACTGCGCGATCGAACACGACGGAAACGGCCGCAGGTAGTGCGGGTACATCACCTCGAACAGCGCTTCGGTGAACTCCGGATAGTCGTCGTCCAGCTTCTTGTTGATGCGCGCGCCCAGCAGCGCGAACGATTCGATCATCCGCTCGACGTGCGGATCCTCGCAGGTTTCCCCCGACAGCCCCAGGCGCGCCGCGATCTTGGGATAGCGCCGGGCAAAATCGCGCGATGAACCGCGCAGGAACCCCAACTCGCGTTCGTAATACGGCAGCAGTTCTTCCATCTTTCCCTTCCTCGCCGGCCGCAAGCCGCCGGCGCCCGCGTGCGTTTATGTTTGTCAGGCGGCCGCCGCGGCCTTGGCCCAGCCCTTGCTGACCGAATACTGCAGCGTCGACGGCTGCAAGGTCGCGTCGAACGTCACCGGTTCGTGCGCCGGCCCCACGTCCAGCATCGCCGTGATCGCGAAATACAGCACCGAGGTGGCGCGGCTGTCGACCTGCAGCACCACCCGCACGTTCGTCAGGCGCGGTTCATGGCGGGCGATGGCCTGCTCCAGCGACCGGCAGATGAACTCCCGGTCGTAATGGCTGGCCAGGCTCAGCCCCGAAAAGTCGGACAGCCCGTAGGTCAGAATGGACCGCTGACAGTTCGGATAGCGCTTGAGCGACGCTTCGGTAAAGACCATGCGCGTATTGAGCAGGGCCTCGATGTCGCGCGCGACGGTTTCCTTGATTTCCTCGACCGACAGCCGCCGCAACGCATGCGGCGCCGGGCCGTCCCCGTCAAACAGCTTGTCGAACAGACTCGGCTCGAACCCCTTCATCACGGACCTCTCTCGGAAGACACCGCGGCCCGGGGACGAGCCGCGGTCTTCAGGTTGGCGCGCGGCCGGATCAGACCGAGTAGGTCTTGTCGTTCTTGGTCAGGCTCCAGGCGCCCTGGGCGTTGCCGCCCTGGTTGCCGCCGACCTTCTGCTGCGTGTACTTCCACTGCACAGCGGCGTACTTCAGCGAGAACGATTCGTGCGGCAGGCCTTCGCTGACCACTTCCGGCGCCACGCGCGAAATGATCACGTACTTGAGCTTGATTTCCAGGTACTTGACGCGGTTGCCTTCGCCGTCGGCCCGCAGGAAATCGATGGTCACTTCGTCAAAGGTCGTGCCGCCCGATGCGTGCTGGTAGAGCAGCGGGCTGACCACGTCCAGATCTTTCGTGAAGACCATTTCGCCGTGCTCGGTACGTTCGGCGGTATGGCCGCCCGAGGTCGAGGCGGTGGCCGATCGCGGCTGGATGATCTCGTGGCGCCAGGAATCGACTTCGATCCAGTCCGGATGGTCCTTGTCTTGGGACTCGCCCTTGAGCGCAGGATTGCCGAATTTGACGTAGATGTCCTTCATTAAAGTTCTCTCCAGTTAAAAACCGCGTAGCAGACGAGCATCAGGATTTCTGGGCTTGGGCGGGCAGTTCCGCGACCAGGCGTAGCGAAATCGACAGTTCGTCGAGTTGGAAATGAGGCCGCAAGAACGCGACGGCCCGGAACACGCCAGGACGGCCCGGCACTTCGGCCACTTGCACCGAGGCTTCCCGCAAGGGGAACTGCGCTTTTTGCTCCTGACTCGCGTTGTCGTCCAGCAGCACGTACTGCGAGACCCAGCGGTTCAGGAAGCTCTCGACCGATTGCGCGGACGCAAAACTGCCGATCTTGTCCCGCATCATGGCCTTCAGGTAGTGGGCCACCCGCGACACGGAGAAGATGTATTGCAACTGCGCCGACAGCACGGCATTGGCGTTGGCGCTGTCGGTGTTGTATTTCTTGGCCTTCTGCACCGACTGGGCGCCAAAGAACGCGGCGTAGTCGGAATTCTTGCAATGCACCAGCGGGATCAGGCCCAGATCGCTCAGTTCCTTTTCGCGCCGGTCGGTAATGGCGATTTCGGTCGGGCACTTCAGCGCGATCTCGCCATCATCGGTTTTGAAGGTGTGGGTCGGCAGGTTCTCGACCAGGCCGCCGCCTTCCACGCCCCGGATCGCCGCGCACCAGCCGAAGTCGGCGAATGCGGCGGTCAGGCGCGCGCCAAAAGCCCAGGCGGCGTTGCACCACAGGTACTTGGAATGGTCGGTGCCGTCCACGTCTTCGACGAAGTTGAAGCCTTCGACCGAGGTGCCCTCTTTCGGGTCGTACGGCAGGCGGCCCAGGAAACGCGGCATGGTCAGGCCGACATAACGCGAGTCTTCCGAATCGCGGAAGCTGCGCCACTTGGTGTATTCCACCGTGTCGAACACCTTGGCCAGGTCGCGCGGGCGGCCCAGGTCGGCAAAAGAGTCCAGCCCCAGCAATTCGGGCGAGGCCGACGCGATGAACGGCGCGTGCGAGGCCGCGGCCACGTGCGACATCTGCTCGATGAAGTACATGTCCTCGGGCTGGCGCGTGATCTCGAAGTTGCCCAGCAGCGCGCCAAACGGCGAACCGCCGAAGGTGCCGAATTCTTCTTCGTAGACCTTCTTGAACATCAGGCTCTGATCGAAGTCGATGGCGGTCTGGAAATCGCGCACCAGGTCGCGCTTGGTGACATTGAGCACCTTGATCTTGAGCATCGGCCCGGTGTTGCTTTCCTGGCACAGGTAATGCAGGCCGCGCCAGGTGCTTTCGAGCTTCTGGAACTCGGCGCCGTGCATCACTTCGCTGAGCTGGGCGGAGATCAGGCGGTCCAGTTCAGCCACGCGGGCGTCCAGCATGGCGGACAGGTTGTCGGACACCACCACGGTGCCCTTCATGACTTCGCGAGCCAGTTCGCCGATCAGGTCCTTGGCGCGGTCGTGCTCGGCCGTGGACTTGGCGACACGGCTCTGTTCGACGATCTGATCGAGCAGGCCCGAGTCGGCGGCGGCCGGAGCGGATGCGTTGTGCGCGGCGGCGGAATTACTCATTGCTGCCTCCCTTGCCGTTCTTGCCGGCTTCGCTGGTCAATTGCTGCAGTTTTTCCGTGCTGCTGAGCACCTCGCCCAGCAGGTCTTCCAGCTTGTCGTTGCCGGCCAGCTTGTTGCGCAGGTCCGCCAGCTTGGTGCGGATGTCCAGCAGTTCCTTGAGCGGTTCGATCTGCTGCACCACGGCCTCGGGGCGGAAGTCCTCGACGGAACGGAATTTCAGGTCCACGCCGAACGTGCCGCCCTCGTCGGTCAGCCGGTTCTTGACCCGGTACGCGGCGCGCGGCTCCAGGCCGCGCATCACGTCGTCGAAGTTGTCGACGTCGATGTTGACGAACTTGCGGTCCTTCAGACGCGGCAGTTCGGCTTCGGACTGGGCGCTGAAGTCACCCACCACGCCCACGACAAAGGGCAGTTCTTTCTGCTCGATTGCGTCGCCCTTCTCGACGTCGTAGGTCAGTTGAACGCGCGGCGGGCGTACTTTCTGGAGTCTTTTCTGAACGCTTTCTTTCTTAGCCATGGGGGCTCCAAGCGGGATGCGAATTGACGAAGGCGAGCGGACCCGGCCTGCCGGGGCCGGCGGGCCGATCAGGGTTTAAGAAGATTGCCGAACGGATCCGGCGCGCGGCCGCCAGCGGCGGGCGTGGCGGATTGACCGGGTGCTGCCGATTGCGTGGACGTGGCCGGTTGCGTGGTCTGCGCCGGCTTGGTGGCGGGCACGCCGGATGCGGGGTTGGCCGGTGCGACGTTCGCCCCAGCCGGGCTGCCTGCCGAAGCGGCCGGCGCGGCCGAGGACGACGGCGTGGTGCCGGCGGCTGGCGCATCGGGACGCTTGGGCGGCGGGCGCGTGCCGCCGCCACGCGACGGCTTGCGGCCTTCGGGGAACAGCACGTCCTGTCCCAGCGTTTCACGCATGGCGGCGGCCAATGCCACCGCATCGGTGCGGGCGTTGCCCGCCAGCAGCGCGTCGGCGCGCAGGTCGGCCAGCGATTGCATGGCGACACGCAGGCCGCCGACGGCGCGCACCGTCTTGGCGGTGAAGTCCTCGGAATCCCGGTTCAGGGCCTCGTCGGCCGCGACGATCGCTTCCCCGTATTTCTGCTCATCAAAGCGGATCTTGGCGATGTACGACCAGGGCTCGCCGCGCGAGGGATTGCGCAGCGCGATTTCCTGGAATTGGGCCACCGCCTGATCGCTGCCTTTGGCGGCCAGCGTCTCGGTAGCTTGAGCGATCGACTGCTTGTATTCGGCGTCCGATTGGGGCTTGTTCGTCGCCGCACAACCCGCCATTAATGCCGCTACAGCGCCAATGAGGAAATACCGGGAAAGTTGCATTTTTTGGGCACGTGTCTGATGTAACCAAGGGCCGCGTATTTCAACAACTTTTTGTTAGTACACCACTACAGTGCATTACGTCATGTAACTTGCCACGAAATGTCGTTCAACGTGCCGCTATCTGTATGTTGTCTCCATGATCCGGTATAAAGAGCCATGTCAAAACATCTCAATTTATCGCGATGCTTGGCGGCCACGGTCATGATCGCGGCAGTCCCTTTAATTCATGGTTGCGCGGCGGTTTCTGCGCTTGGCGCGGTGGCGGGAATTACC
>NZ_JAELTJ010000228.1 GCF_016428805.1 Achromobacter sp. ASV32 | reverse complement strand
CTTGTAGACGCCGATGTGCGTCACGGCCGTCTCGGGCGCCTGCGGCAAGTACACCGCCACCCGGTCGCCGCGGCCCACGCCCTGGCGCCGCAGCGCATTGGCCAGTTGATTGGAGCGCGCCTTGATCTGGTCAAAGCTGTAGCGCGTCTGCGCGCCATCGTTTCTTTCGTGGATCAGCGCCAGGCGGCCGCTGCCGTCGGCCCACTTGTCGCAGGCGTCCACGCCGATGTTGTAGGCCGCCGGCACGCGCCATTGGAAGGACGATGTCAATTGCGCGTAGGTGTCGGTTCTGGACAGCATGATGATTGGGTCTCCGTGTCGTTATTCTTGTGTTCGTGTCGTTATGATAGTGGGCGTCGATCACACCCGAATCCGTCCGCTCACCCCCGCACCCATGGAAAAAACCGCTCCCGTCCCGATGCGCCGCCTGCCGGCCAGCGCCAAGTCCGAACAACGGATCCGGGACATCCTGCGGGTGGCGCGACAGGTGTTTTCCGAGGCGGGCTTCCAGGCCGCCACCACCACTGAAATCGCGCAGCGCCTTGGGGTATCCGAAGGCACGGTGTTCACGTATTTCGGCGGCAAACGCGAGCTGTGCGTGCGCGTCATCAGCGACTGGTACGACGAAATCATCGCCAAGGTCGAAGACAGGCTGCCGCACGTGCAGGGCCCGCGGGCCCAGCTGCATTACCTGGTGCACGCCCATCTGCGCCACCTGCTGGCCGAAGGCACCGGGCTGTGCGCCTTCATCCTGTCCGAAGGCCGCGCCCGCAACGACGATTTCGGCGAGGTCTACGCCGGCCTGCAGCGCCGCTACACCGCGCCGCTGATGCGCATCCTGGCGCAGGGCCAGGCCGACGGCCACATCCGCCAGGACATGCCGCTGCGGCTCCTGCGCTCGGCTGTGTACGGCCCCATGGAACACGTGCTGTGGGACGCCATCCTGCGCGACGCGCGGGTCGACGTGGCGGCCACCGCCGACCAGCTGGTCGACTTCCTGTGGCAGGCCCTGCAACCGCCGCAGCGCGACGCGCTGGCCCTGGCACGGTTTCGCGGCGAGGTGCAAGACGCCCTGCATCGGCTTCAGTCTTCCGAGAACAAGGACGGCGGCGAATACTGAGGAAAGCCGTCGTAGGCCTGGCTTCTCTCGGCCGGCCGCAGCGTCCACGAATGGCGCGCGTTCGGCACCCCGCCATCCACCCGGATGACGCTGCCGTTGATGAACGCCGCCGCGGGTGACAACAAGAACACCACGGCCGCCGCCAGTTCGGCCTCGGTGCCGAAACGCTGCAGCGGCACCTTGGTCCTGAGTTCGCGCAGCACCTGGCGATAGTCCTCGTCGTAGCTGTCCATGCCGCTGGAGGCGATCCAGCCCGGCGCCACCGCGTTCACCCGCACGCCGGCATGGGCCCATTCACAGGCCGCGGTTTCGGTCAGGTTCCAGACCCCGGCGCGGGCCGCGCCCGAATGCCCCATACCGGGCATGCCGCCCCAGATGTCGGCCAGCATGTTGACGATGGCCCCGCCGTGCTGGCGCATGTGCTGCACATAGACCTCGCGCGCCACCAGGAAGGTGCCGTGCAGGTTGTTCTGCACCACCGCGTTCCAGCCGTTGAAGCTGATGTCTTGCAGCGCCGCCGGAAACTGGCCGCCCGCGCAATTGAACAGGCCGTCGATCGCGCCGTGCGCGGCCAGCGCGTCGGCCACCGCGCCGCGCACACCGGTTTCACCGCGGATGTCGCAGGCGTGCAGGGTGACGCGGCCGGCCGCCTCGGGGTAGATGCGCGTGATCTCGTCGCGCGCGGCCTCCAGCTTTTCCGGCTTGCGGCCCACCAGCGCCAGGCCCGCGCCCAAGGCGGCCAGTTCGTGCGCGGTACAGCGGCCCAGCCCGCTGCCGCCGCCGGTCACCATGACGGTCTTGCCGTCGAACAGGCCGGGCCGGAACACCGACGCATAGCGTGCGGCGGCATCGCCGCCAGGGGGAAGGCTCATGTCTCGCTCCATCTTTTTTTGAGGATAGCTCAATATTTCTGGAAAGAATATCCTGGAATAGCGTAAGACCCTATGGATTCCACCCCTGCATTCAGGTTATTAATTGAGCAAAATTCAATAACCAGGAGACCCGCATGGACACGCAAGCCCCGCTGGCGGTCGCTGTCGACGGCCCCATCGCGCGCCTGACGCTGAACCGCCCCGATGTGCGCAACGCCTTTGATGACACCCTGATCGCCGCCCTGACCGCCGCCCTGCGGCAAGCGGCGGACGATCCCGCCGTGCGCGTGGTGCTGCTGACCGGCGCGGGCAAAGCGTTCTGCGCCGGCGGCGACCTGAACTGGATGCGCAAGATGGCCACGCTTACCGACGCCGACAACCGCGCCGACGCCACCCGCCTGGCGCAGATGCTGCGCGCCGTGTGGTCCTGCGCCAAGCCGGTGGTGGCGGCCGTCAACGGCGATGCCTATGCGGGCGGGCTGGGCCTGGTGGCCGCGTGCGACATCGCCATCGCCGCCGACCACGCCCACTTCTGCCTGTCGGAAACCCGCCTGGGCCTGCTGCCAGCCACCATCAGCCCCTACGTGATCCGCGCCATGGGCGAGCGCGCCGCCAACCGCTACTTCCTGACCGCCGAGCGTTTCGACGCCACAGCGGCCTATCGCATGGGCCTGCTGCATGGCGTGGTGCCGGCAGCCGACCTGCACGACGAGGCCGAGGAAGTCTGCCGCGCCCTGTGCGACAACGGCCCGCAGGCCGTGCAGGCCAGCAAGCGGCTGGTGCGCGACTTCGCCGGCCGGCCGCTGGACGCCACGCTGATCGCCGACTCGGTGGAACGCATCGCGGCCGTGCGTAGTTCGGACGAGGCGCGCGAAGGCGTCGGCGCTTTTCTGGAAAAGCGCGAGCCCGCCTGGCGCAAGCGTTGATGCCCCGGACAGGCCTGGGGGAATCTCCGGGTTAACCCCCAATCCACGTTTAAGATGCGGACTCTGACAACAAGAGACCCCGCATGCCCGCCACCAGCCGCGCCGCCTGGAAACGTGAACTGATCGCTACCCTGCTGCTGGCCCTGCCGCTGGTGCTGACCAATCTTGCCCAGATCGCGATGACGGTGACGGACGTGATGTTCATCGGCCATCTGGGATCGCAGCCGCTGGCCGCCAGCGCGCTGGGCGCCAACCTGTATTCGGCCATCGCCTTCTTCGCGCTGGGCCTGGTCAGCGCCACCGCGCCGATGGCCGCCCGTGCCGAGGGTGCCAGGCGCAATTCGGTGCGCGACGTGCGTCGCACGGTGCGCCAGGGCTTCTGGAGCGCCGTGTTGATTTCCGTGCCCGGGTGCGTGGCGCTCTGGTACGGCGAGCACATCCTGATCCTCTTGCGCCAACCGCCCGAGCTGGCCGCGCTGGCCGGTCAATACCTGCGCGCGCTGCTGTGGGCCATGCCGCCCTTCCTGGGGTTCCTGGTGCTGCGCTCGTTCATCGCCGCACTGCAGCAGCCGCGCTGGGCCTTCATCGTGGCGGTCGGCGCGATCCTGTTCAACGTGCTGGGCAATTGGGTGCTGGTGTTCGGCCATCTGGGCTTTCCGGCAATGGGCCTGATTGGCGCGGGCGTGGCCAGCGCACTGGCCAGCCTGAGCCTGTTCCTGGGCATGGTGATCGTGGTGCTGCGCGATCGGCGTTTTCGCCGCTACCGGCTGTTCGGCGAGTTGTTCGAGCCCGACTGGAAGCGGCTGAAAGCGTTCTGGAAACTGGGCCTGCCGATCGCGGTGACGACCGCGCTGGAGGTCACCATCTTCAATGCCGCAGCCTTCCTGATCGGCTGGCTGGGCGAGGCCGAGCTGGCCGCGCACGCCATCGCCATCCAGATCGCCAGCGTGACCTTCATGATTCCCTACGGCGTGGCGCAAGCCGCGACGGTGCGGGTCGGCCGCGCCCAGGGCGCGTGCGATCCCGCCGCCGTCACGCGCGCCGGCTGGAGCGCATTCGGCCTGGGCATCGGCGCCATGGTGATCGCCGCCGTGCTGATGGTGACCATGCCCTACGCGCTGGTGTCGGTCTTCATGGACGTGCACGACCCGGCCAACGCGCGGGTGCTGGCATTCGCGGTCAGCTACCTGGCCGTGGCCGCCGTGTTCCAGATCGTGGACGGCGCACAGGTGCTGGGCGCGGGCATGCTGCGCGGCCTGCACGATACCCGCGTGCCGATGGTGTACGCGGCCATCGGCTACTGGGGCGTGGGTCTGCCCTGCGGCGCCTGGCTGGCCTTCCAGGCGGGCTGGCGCGGCGTGGGCATCTGGAGCGGATTGGCGATCGGCCTGGCGGTGGTCGCCGTGCTGATGATGCAACGCTGGGCCCGGCGCACGCGCCTGGGACTGGTTGCCGCGTGATGCGCCCCTCGTCGCGCGGCCCCGCCCTTTTTCCGCATCCAGGCGAGGGCGAATCGTGTCGCAGCACCCTTCGGCCCGCATTGCCCTGCATGCCATAATCGCCGATGCATTTCCCGGAACGTCCCCCGCCTCACGCCATGCCCTCTTCCTCCCCTGCCTCTTCTGCCGCCCCCGTCTCCTTTCCGCCCCTGAACGCCGAACGCCTGTGGGCCCGCGTTGAAGCGCTGTCGCGCTTCACGCTGCCCGACCAGCCCTGGACCCGCCGCGCGTTCTCGCCGCTGTTCCTGCAAGCGCGCGCCTGGCT
>NZ_JAELTJ010000227.1 GCF_016428805.1 Achromobacter sp. ASV32 | reverse complement strand
GCCCAGGCCCGCACGCCGGTGGTCAGCCGGCTGGTGGCTGCCTATGATCTGCCGGCGGGCACCCTCCTGGACGAGTCACACTTGGCGGTGCGCGAGATTCCCGCGCAATGGGCGCCCGTGACCAGTGTCGATCCGCTGGGCATCGATGGTGTGCTGGGCGCGCGCCTGAGCGCCGACCTGGCGAGCGGGGAACCGGTGCTGATGGCTTTCCTGACCTTCGTCGCGCCCGCGCCGGCGCTGGCATCCCGGCTCAAACCGGGGCAGCGCGCCTTCATGGTCGAGGCTGCCGATCTGGGTGGGCTGGCCGACATGCTGCGGGCGGGAGATGCCATCGATATCTACGTGTCCTTCTCGCATCGCGATCGCGAGGTAACCGTGCCGTTGTTGCAAGGCATGCGGGTGCTGACGGCCGCCGACGCGCCGGGCGGGGAAGGAGGCGCCAGCATTACGCTGGCGGCCAGTCCGGAGCAGGCCATGCGCTATATCGCGGCCAGGCAGGCCGGCACGCTGACGGCCATGCTGCGTAACCGGGACGATGCGGTTGCCGTCAGCGCGGCGCCGCAAAGCGATCTGGCCTCGCTGATCGGCCTTGACCGCGAACCGCGGCGCAAGCCTGGCGTGGTGATCCTGTATGGCGACCGGCTGGGCGGCCAGGACGGCGCATCGGGCACGGCCCTTACGGGTTTCGGGAAGGAGCGCCCATGAATATCCAATGGATGGCAGCACTGTCGGCCCTGTGCCTGGGTTTGATCGGCATGCCAGCATGGTCTGCCGACGAGCCGTTGGAAATGCAGGTCGGCGAAACCCGCGTCCTGGCCCAGCCTGGCGTGAGCCGGGTTGCGATCGGCAACGGCCAGGTGCTCAGCGCGGTAGCCACTGAAGGCCGCGAGGTCGTGATCTTTGCGCGTGCCGAAGGCGTGTCGTCGGTGCATGTGTGGGCGGGGGGCCGCGTCAAGGCCTACGACGTGCGGGTGGTGCCGGCCGGCGCGCCGCGTCTGCGAGCCGAGGTCGAGTCCTTGCTGGCGCGCATTTCCGGGGCCCGCAGCACGCTGGTCGGAGGCCGCATCGTTATCGAAGGTGACGACCTGTCCGACGACGACCGGGCCCGCATCGCCGCATTGGCGGATCGTTATCCGGCGGTTGTGGATTTCACGGGGCAGGTGGGCTGGGACAGCATGGTGCTGCTGGACGTGCAGGTGGTCGAGATTCCCAGCTCAAGATTGCGTGAGTTCGGCGTGCGCTGGGATGGCATGACGCAGGGTGGGCTGAACGCCGGTATGGCATGGGATGGCGGTTCGCGCGGCAGGATGAGGCGGCCGGGAGAAGCGGTGATCGAAACCTCCGCGCCCGCCTCGTCGGCAGCGGGCTATTTTGGCGTCAATGCGCTGTTGTCGGCGCGTATTGCCGCCCTGGCCCAAAGCGGCGAAGCCGTCATGCTCGCGCAGCCGCAACTGCTGGCCCGCAGCGGTGCCAGCGCGACCTTCCTGGCGGGCGGCGAAGTGCCGTATGCGTCGACCGATTCCCGCGGCAATCCCACCACCTTGTTCAAGTCCTATGGCGTTTCGCTGCGGATTACGCCCCGTATCGACCGCAATGGCGTCATCCGGTCCTTGATCGAAGTCGAGGCCAGCTCGGTGGACCTGGCGTTGACCGCGCCCAGCGGCCCGGCACTGCGAACCCGGCGGGCATCGACCGAGTTCAACGTGCGGTCCGGCGACACGCTCGTCATCGGCGGATTCCTGTCGCGCGAGCGCGCCGACGAAACCAGCGGCCTGCCTTGGCTCAAGGACATTCCGGTTCTGGGCGCCTTGTTCTCTTCGCGTCGTTATCAGCTGCGCGAAACCGAGTTGGCCATTTTCGTGACGCCCAAGATCGTGTCGCGTCACGAGCCCGCCATGGCGGACCGGGTACGGCGTGGCCGCGAACTGGTGAACACGGCCTTTCCCGAACCGCCCAGGTTGGGCACGGCCGTGCCCGCGACCGGCTGGGACCCCTACGTGGGTCGCGGGTCCCAGTGGACGAGCAGCCCCCTGACCGGCACGGTCAACCAGGAGTAGCGCCATGCTTGAAATCGAAATGACGTTCGAAGACGCGGTCACCCGCAAGATCTCGGTGGCGGCGCCCATTCTTATCGGCCGCAGCGCGCAGTGCGGCCTGCGCATTCCAAATTGGCGGGTGGGACGCCAACACGCAAAACTGCTGCGCGAGGAGTCCACGATCGTGCTCGAGGACCTGGGCACGTTAGGCGGCACGCTCGTCAACGGTCAGCGGGTGGTGCGGCATGCGCCGGTGTTGCCGGACGACGAGATTCTGATCGGCCCTTGCCGGCTGCGGGTGACGTTGGCGCAGCCGAACGAGCCGAGCCAGGCGCCGCCGCATCCTGCCGCTGCGCCGCAGCAGGCGGCGCTCCTGGCCCAGGGGCAGGATGGACCACCGACGTCGACCGCGCCATCGTTGCCGTCCTTGCAGCAGCGCCGACGCCTGCATACCGCGCTGCTGGGCGCGCTGGATTTGCGCCGCCGGGATGTCGCTGGCATGAGCGACGCGATGCTGCGCGCCGAAGCCGAGCGGCTGCTGACGCAGATCGTGGCCGATGACGGCGATCTGCCGCCCGGCGCGGACCGGGCGGCGCTGTGCCGGGATGTCCTGGACGAGGCCGTGGGGTTGGGGCCGCTGGAGGCCTTGCTGGCGGCCCCGGGCATTACCGAGATCATGGTGAATCGGTACGACGAGATCTACGTTGAGCGGGACGGGCGACTGTGGCGTCACCCGGCCGCGTTCACCAGCGAGCAATCGGTGCGCTGGGTCATCGAACGCATCGTCACGCCATTGGGACGCCGTATCGACGAAAGTTCGCCGATGGTGGATGCTCGCCTGCCTGACGGCTCGCGCGTGCACGCCATCATTCCGCCGGTTGCGCTAAAGGGCGCCAGCCTGACCATCCGCAAGTTTCCGCAGCGCCGGCCCGGCATGCCTGATCTGTTGGCGGCGGGTTCGCTCAGTGACGCCATGGCACAGTTCCTGGCGCTGTGTGTGCGCATGCGCAAGAACCTGGTGGTGTCGGGGGGCACCGGATCCGGCAAGACTACGCTCTTGAATATCCTGTCCAATGAAATCCCCGACGGCGAGCGTGTCGTCACGATCGAGGATGCCGCCGAGCTACGGCTGAACCACGAGCATCTGGTGGCGTTGGAGGCGCGCCCCGCCAATCAGGAGGGGCGGGGGCGCATCGATATCCGCGAGCTGGTGCGCAATGCCTTGCGCATGCGGCCAGACCGGATCGTGGTGGGCGAGTGCCGTGGCGCCGAAGCCTTCGACATGTTGACCGCCATGAATACCGGCCACGAGGGCTCATTGACCACGCTGCATGCCAACTCTGCGCGCGATGCGCTGGCGCGGCTGGAATCGATGATTCTGATGGCCGGCCTGGATCTGCCGCTGGCGGTCGTGCGCGAGCATATCGCGGCCAGCATCGACATCATCGTGCAGCAGGCGCGTCTGGCGGACGGACGCCGCGTGGTGACCTCGGTGGCGGAAGTCACGGGCATGGAGAGCGGCCGCATACAGTTGCAGGAGCTGTTCCGGCATGAGCGGACCGGTGGCTTCACGGGTTGCGGGGCCGTGCCCAGCTTCGTGCAGCAATGGCGCGAGGCGGGGGCAGGGGTGGACGCGGCCTGGTTTTCCGGGCCGCGCGAAGCCGGTGGCGCTGCGCCCGGCTATGCGGCGGGGCTGGCATGATCTGGCTGGCCGCGGGCGGCACAATGGTGTGCGTAATGGTGCTGGCCTGGCAGGCGCAAAGCTGGTTCACGCCAGCGCTGCGGCGTTATCGCGCGCTTTACACGCAGGAGGCGGGCGTCAGACTGGGGGAGTTGTTCCTGTTCATCGATCCCGCGCAATTATGGGTAGGCGCCGTCGCGGGTGCCGTGATGGTGGCGACGCTGACCTTTGCGGCAACCGCCAGCGGCATCCTCGCCGCGGCGACGGGGGCTGCCGCCCTGCGCGCGCCGCGCATACTGGTGGACGGCTTGCGCCGACGGCGGGCTCGGCGCTTTGAACAGCAATTGCCCATGGCGCTCCTGATGCTGGCATCTGCGTTGCGAGCCGGCGTGGCGCTGCCGACCGGCCTGCGCCATATGGTGGAGCAGGGCAGTGCGCCGCTGGCCCAGGAGTTCGGACTGATGTTGCGCGAGCAACGGCTGGGCGTGCCTTGGGATCAGGCGCTGGAAAATCTGAACACGCGCATGGCGGCCGATTCGACCGCGCTGGTCGTGGCGGCGATGCGCATCGCCGCCCAGACCGGTGGCAACCTTGCCGAAGCGCTTGAGAGCATTGCCCAGACCGTGCGTGCCAGGCTGCAGTTGCAGGCCAAGCTGCGGGCTCTGACGTCGCAGGGGCGGATGCAGGCCTGGATCGTGGGCGCTTTGCCCTTGCTGCTGCTGGTCGTGCTGGACCGGCTGGAGCCGGAGATCATGGGACTGCTGTGGCGCACGCCCCTGGGATGGGCGGTGCTGGCGGTGGTGGCAGTGCTGGAAACCGCGGGCGTGCTGCTGATCCGGCGCATCGTCCGGATCGATTTCTAAAGGAAGATGATCAATGTGGCTGCATCTCGGAATGGCGCTGGCGGCGCTGGGCGCGGCCTGGGGCGCATGGATCGTCCTGCGGCCCTTGCTGCTGGATGAGCCTGCCGTGGCGCAGGCCATGCCCTGGTGGTGGCGCATGGCGTGGCCCTGGAT
>NZ_JAELTJ010000226.1 GCF_016428805.1 Achromobacter sp. ASV32 | reverse complement strand
GGGCCTGGGGCCCCGTGGCCACGGCGAGAAGATCTACGCCGGCCGTCGCGACGAGACCGAAGTGGCCCGCGCTCGCCGCTGGTGGGGCGCGGATATCGCCGTGCCCTACCAAGGCACCTCTGCATCGGTCGATATCACCGGCCATCTGGCGGGGTTGATCTACGACGCTTGCCCGGCATCCGAACCGACGTTGATGGCGCTGGAGTTCGGCACGTTGCCCACCGAAGACGTGGTGGACGCGCTGCGCGGGCGCAATTGGCTGCGCGCGCATCCCGATGCCGATCCCGCGTTGCGCGACGCGATCTTGCGGACGACGCTGGAGGCCTTCTATTGCGATGCGCCGGATTGGCACGGCGCCATCCTGGGGCAAAGCCGCGTGGCGGTGCTGCAAGCCTTGTCCGGCCTGGAATCCTCGGGCGCCTGATGCCCTGAAGCCGAAGCGAGCCGATCCTGCGGATCGGCTTGATTTACTTTCAGAATGTTATATCATCCTTCAGCTATTTGTAATGATATAACATCCAAGAGAGTGACGATGAAAGGCAAAATGCTGGGGACCGCAAGGGAAGGCGGCAAACGGGAAAGCGGCAAGGCGAAGACGCGGCGCATCGGCCGCAAGGGCACGCTCAAGCCCCTGATGTGTTCCTTGATGCTGGCCGCGCCGATGGCGCAGGCTGAAACCGAGGCGGATTCCAACCGCGCCAAGACCCTGGCGCCGATTACCGTCTCGGCCAACCCGCTGGGGCTGGACCTGAACAGCACCATGCTGCCGGCGTCCGTGCTGGAAGGCGATGAACTGATCGAACGCCGCGCCGGCACCCTGGGCGAGTCCCTGAAAAGCCTGCCGGGCGTCAATAGTGATACGTTCGGCGGCGGCGCCAGCCGTCCCGTGATCCGCGGTCAGACGGCGCCGCGCGTGAAAGTGCTGTCCGACGGCTCCGAGGTGATGGACGCGTCCGGCATTTCGCCCGACCACGCGGTGACGGTGGAACCGCTGCTGGCCGAACGCATCGAGGTGCTGCGCGGCCCGGCCACCTTGCTGTACGGCGGCGGCGCGATCGGCGGCGTCGTCAACGTGGTCGACAAGAAGATTCCCACCGCCGTGCCGGAAAAGGGCGTGGAAATGGAAGCGGAACTGCGCGGCGCCACCGGCACCAAGGAGCGCGCGGGCGCCATCGGCATCACCGCCGGCGAAGGCCAGTTCGCGGTGCGGGTGGAAGGCATGAAGCGGCGCACCAGCGACTACGACGTGCCGGACTGGCCCGGCGGCAAGCTGGCCGGCTCGTACAGCGAATCGACGCAGGGCTCCGTGGGCCTGTCGTGGATCACGCCGCGCGGCTATGTCGGCCTGGCGTTCACGCACCTGGAAAGCAAGTATGGCCTGCCCGGCCACAACCACGAATACGAAGGCTGCCACCCGCACGGCACGCACCTGCATTGCGGCGGCCATGATCACGGCGACGAGGAAGAAGGCCACGATCACGAGCATGAACACGAGCACGGCGGCGTGCCCTACGTGAAGCTGCGCAGCGACCGTCTGGACCTGCGCGCCGAATATCAGGACCCGTTCGCCGGCTTCGAGAAGATCCGTGTGCGCGGGGGCCTGACCGACTATCAGCACGAGGAAATCGAAGGCGGCGAGGTCGGCACCCGCTTCAAGAACAAAGGGTACGATCTGCGGGTCGAGCTGCAGCACAAGCCGATCGCCGGCTGGCGCGGCGTGATCGGTGTGCAGAACGCCTACAGCGACTTTCGCGCCGATGGCGAGGAAGCCTTCCTGCCGCGCAGCCGCACCCGTTCAAATGGCTTGTTCGTGCTGGAGGAATACCAGCTGAACGACTGGCGTTTCGAGGTGGGCGCGCGCCAGGACTGGCAGCGCATTTCGCCGTCCGGCGGCGCGTCGCGCAGCAGCCTGTCGGGCACGTCGCTGTCGGCCGCCGCCATCTGGGATTTCGCGCCGCAGTACTCGATCGCCCTGTCCCTGTCGCGCTCGCAACGCCTGCCGACCGCACAGGAGCTGTACGCGGATGGCGTGCACCTGGCCACCAACACCTATGAATTGGGCAACGCCGGCCTGGGCCGCGAGACCTCGCGCAACATCGACCTGACCCTGCGTAAGCACTCGGGCGACACGACCTTGTCGGCCAGCGTGTTCCACAACCGCGTCAAGAACTACATCTATGCGGACACGCTGGATCGCTATGAAGATTTCCGCCTGATTGAATACACGCAGCGCGATGCCGAATTCACCGGCGTCGAAGGTGAAATCCGCCATCAGTTCACGCCGGTGTTCTCGGCTGCGGTGTTCGGCGATTACGTGCGCGGCAAGCTGACCGGCGGCGACGGCAATCTGCCGCGTATTCCGGCGGCGCGCGCGGGTCTGCGCGGCAACGTGAAGTGGCAGCAGTGGTCGGGCGGCCTCGAGTATGCGCGTGTGTTCTCGCAAAAGGACATCGCCTCGTACGAAAGCAGCACGCCGGGCTACAACCTGGTCAACGCCGTGGTGGCTTACCGCGGCCGCTATGGCGCGACGGGCTACGAAGTCTATCTGCGCGGTACCAACCTGCTGAACAAGCTGGCGTACAACCACGCGTCGTTCATCTCGTCGGTGGCGCCGCTGCCGGGCCGCAGCGTGATGCTGGGCATGCGCCTGACGTACTAGGCTTGACTGCGAGGGGCTTCTTCTAGCGTGAACAGGCCCTAGGCGATACCGCCGGGCCATGCGCCCGGCGATGGCCGCGGCGCGTGGCGGACCCGCGGGTCCGCGGTCCAGCATGGCGGGCAGGTGTGCTAATTTCCACGCATACCGCCCGCTACGGAAACCGCCATGCTGAAATTCGCCGCCAACCTGTCGATGATGTACACGGAACACGCGTTCCTGGACCGCTATGCGGCCGCTGCGGCGGATGGCTACGCGGGCGTGGAATGCATGTTTCCCTATGAGGCGCCGGCCGCCTTCGTGCGCGAGCGCATGGATGCCGCCGGCGTGTCACAAGTCCTGTTCAATGCGCCGCCAGGCGTCGCCTCGCGCGGCGAACGCGGGCTGGCCGCGCTGCCGGGCCGGCAGGACGAATTCCGGGCGGGTATCGAGCAGGCGCTGAGCTACGCCACCGCGCTGTCCTGCGCTCAGGTTCATGTCATGGCGGGCCTGGCACCCGCCGGCGTGGCGCGCGCCGAACTATTGGATTGCTACCGGGAAAACCTGGACTGGGCCGCACGCCAGGCGCGCTCGGCCGGGGTGACGGTGCTGATCGAACCCATCAATACCCGCGACATCCCGGGCTATTTCCTGAACCGGCAAGACGAGGCGCACGACGTGGTGCTGGCGGTCAATGCACCCAACCTGAAAGTGCAGATGGACCTGTACCACTGCCAGATCGTCGAAGGCGACATTACCGCCAAATTGCGTCAGTACCTGCCCACCGGGCGGGTCGGCCACCTGCAGATCGCCGGCGTGCCGCTGCGCCAGGAACCCGACCGTGGCGAGCTGGACTACGGCTGGATTTTCTCGGTGCTGCGCGAGCTGGAATACAGCGGCTGGATCGGCTGCGAATACCGGCCGGCCGCAGGTACCTCGGCCGGCCTGCGCTGGCTGGCCGCCGCGCGCGGGTAGACCGCCCGGTCCGATGCGCCCGTAATGGTCTTTCCGGATGCCAACGGCGTGGTCTGCCGAAATATAATTAATGTGTTAACTATATAAAGACATCAGGAGACAACCGCATGTCCAGAAGAGGCTTTATCCGCCGCGCGCTGGGCGCCGCAGCCGTCGTGGCGCTGGCCGCCGGCGCCGGGTCCGCCGCGGCCGGCGAATTTCCGGATCATCCGATCCGCTGGCTGGTGCCATTCAGCGCAGGAGGCGGCAGCGATCTGGCCACCCGCATCGTGGCCAAGCACGTCGGCGAAACGCTGGGCCAACCCGTGGTGGTGGAAAACCGCCCGGGCGCGGCCACCATTGTCGCGGCCCAGGAAACCGCCCGGGCCGCGCCCGATGGCTACACCTTGATGACCGCGGGCATGAGCACGCTGGCGCTGAACCCGTGGCTGTACAAGAAGCTGCCCTACGATCCCTGGAAGGACCTGGAGCCCGTGTCGACCCTGGTGTCGCTGCCTATCGTGCTGGTCGCCTCGCCCGCTTCCGACCTGGACAGCATGCCCGAGGTGATGGCGTTCCTGACCGGGGGCAAGCAGGCCAGTTATGCCTCGCTGGGCGTGGGCAGTCCGCACCATCTGGCCATGGAGCTGTTTCTGTCCATGTTCGGCGGCAAGGCCGTGGCCATTCCCTACAAGGGCACGCCGCCGGCATTGCAGGACGTGGCCGCGGGCGTGGTGCCCTTGATGATGGCCGACCTGGCCGCGGCGCGGCCGCTGATCCAGGCGGGCAAGTTGCGCGCCATCGCGGTGCCCGCGATCCAGCGTTCGGAACAGCTGCCCGACGTGCCGACGTTCGGCGAATCGGGCGGCCCGCCGCTGGAAGCCTCCGCCTGGCAAGGCGTGGTGGCGCCGGCCGGCACACCCAAGGCGGTGGTCGACAAGCTCAGCCGCGCGATCGAGGCGGCGCTGAAGTCACCCGAAGTGATCAAGCAACTGAAACTGCAGGGCATGGAGCCCATGGGCAGCACGCCGCAGGCGTTCTTCGACTACGCGCACCGGGAATACACCAGTTGGGGCGCCGTCATCCGGCAGAAGAATATTTCGGTGGATTGATGGCGCGGCGGGCAGGCCGGGGCCGCGTGGCGGCCCGGCCCTGACCC
>NZ_JAELTJ010000225.1 GCF_016428805.1 Achromobacter sp. ASV32 | reverse complement strand
CCCCCCCCCCCCCCCCCCCCCCCCCCCCCCCCCCCCCCCCCCCCCCCCCCCCCCCCCCCCCCCCCCCCCCCCCCCCCCCCCCCCCCCCCCCCCCCCCCCCCCCCCTTTTTCACGCAGAAGACGGCAACCGAGATCGGTTATTAGGTCTCGTGGGCTCGGAGATGTGTATAAGAGACAGCCGCCGGCCCGCGGCCCAGCCGGCCTCAATGCCCGCATGCAGCGGCAGCGTCTGCCCCTGCGCGTCGTCGCGCAGCGCGCCCAGTTGCGCCAGCACCGACTCCATCCGCAGCGCGGCGGCCTCGTGTTGCGGGTTCTCGCGTTTCCAGGCGTCAAAGCCGGCGCGCAATTGCGCGCGTTCGGCCGGGCTGGCGCCATCCTCGGTCAGGCGCAGCAGCCACTGGGCGGCCTCGTGCGCAATCGATGGCGCGCCGGCCGCGCTCATGCCTGCACCTGCTCGTGGCAGTGCACCAGCGCCGCCACCAAGTACTTGCGCACCATGCGGTCGGACACGCCCAGCCTGGCGGCGATCTGCGCATGCGTGTCGCCATCCAGGTAGTGCAGCAGGAAGGCCTGGCGCGGGCGCTCGGCCAGCCCGTCCAGGATGGCGCTGATCTGCGCCAGCGCCTGCGAGGTCATCAGGATCTGTTCAGGCGACGGCGCGCCGGGTTGATCGCGCAGCGCCAGGCTCAGTTCGGCCAGGTAGGCGGCTTCGACCTCGCGGCGCCGGGCCTGGTCGATGATCAGCCGGCTGGCCGTGACCGACAGATAGGCGCGCGGTTCGTTGACCGCGGCCAGCGCATCACGCGAGGCCAGGATGCGCGCAAAGGTGTCGTGGGCCAGATCGGCGGCGGTATGCGGGCAGCCCAGCTTTTTCTTCAGCCAGGCCAGCAGCCAGCCGCCGTGGTCGACATACCAGGCATGCAGGTCGGGATCGGGGCGGGACGCGGCCGTGGGCATCGAAAACGCGCAAAAGGCGGAAGGGGAGAAAGCCGCCAGGGCAGCGGTTCGGTAATGAAAATAGCTATCAATTATATTTGCTCCGCCGGAAATTGCGAACGGTGGCCCGGCCGACCGGTCACCGGACAGGTTCTTGCGCCCGCCACGTCCGCCTCATATAGCCGGGAGTAATATGGCGCGGCTGGCGGCCGGCTTCCGTTTGCGCGCATCCCTTGTGGTGTCTGCCTCTTGAAGCGTCCCGGGCGACGGCAGGAAATCACCAATAAAAAGACATCAAGGAGCGAGGCAAGTGGACAAGCAAGCACCAGGCCGCTGGTATTTCGGCTGGAACATCGTGGGCGCCGCCACGGTGCTCACCCTGCTGACGGTAGGCCTGCGCATGGGTATCGGGCCGTTTTTCCTGCCCATGGCCGACGGCCTGGGGTTTTCGCGCAGCCTGCTGTCGGGCATCGTCGCGGTCGGCATGCTGTGCTATGGCCTGGGCATGCCGCTGGCCGGCTACCTGGTCAGCACGCGCGGCACCCGCTTCGTATTGCTGACCGGCGCCGCCATCGTGGTGGCCTCGTCCATCTGGACCGTCTTCGCGCGCGGCCCCATCGAATTCCTGCTGGCCTTCGGGGTGGCGCTGTCGATCGGCCTGGCCTTTACCAGCCCGGTCGCGCTGACCCCCGTGATCAGCCGCTGGTTCACCCGCCAGCGCGGCATGGCGCTGTTCTTCCTGTCCACCGGTTCCATGGCGGGCATTGCCCTGATGACGCCCACGCTGACCTTCGCGATCTCGGCCGTGGGCTGGCGGGAAACCCTGCTGGGCTTCGCGGTGCTGTTCGCGCTGCTGACCGTGCCCGTGGCGCTGTTCGTCATGCGCGACACGGCGCCCGAGCACACCGACCTTTTGCCGCACCAGATCGTGGATAAAAAATCCTCGGGCAAGGCCGCCGCCAAGGCGCCGGACACCCGGGTCAAGGACGCGGTGCGCACGCTGCCGTTCTGGCAGGTGGCGCTGGGCCTGTTCGCCTGTGGCTTCAGCATGAACCTGCTGGGCACGCACGGCATGCCCATGCTGATGGACCACGGCTTTGACGCCACCACCAGTTCGCTGGGCATCGGCCTGATCGGCCTGGTTGCCATCTTCAGCACGCTGGTGCTGGGACGCATGTCCGACCAGATCGAGCGGCGCAACATCCTGGCCACCATCTACCTGGTACGCGGGTTGGGATTCTTCGCGCTGGTCATGGTGGGCGCGCATTGGGAGCTGTACGCGGCCGCCACCATCGGCGGCATCGTCTGGGCCGGCAGCATCGCGTTGTCGTCCGCCATCCTGGCCGACGTCTATGGCGTGCGGCTGGTGGGCGTGCTGTATGGCTTGACGTACCTGGGCCACCAGGTCGGCGGCATGATCAGCTCGTGGCTGGGCGGCTGGGCCTTCGAGCGCTTCCACACGCACTGGGTGGCGTTCGGTGCGGCCGGCGCCTTGTTGCTGCTGGCGGCCATCATCTCGATGCAGTTGCCGCGGCGCGGCGCATTGCGCGCCGTGCCGGCCATGGCGGCGGGCCGGTCGTAGGGCCGCGGCGTTTCAGGTGAGCGCCAGGCAAATCAGGCCCGGCGCGCCGGTCGCGTTCCTGGCCCGGGTTGGCACCCGGGCCGGCCGCCTTGGCCTCAACGGTCTTTCAGCAGCGACACCAGCTCGGGCACATAGCGGTCACCGCCGCCCTGGTCCACGGCCTGGTCGTAGGTGTGCAGCACCGCCGCGCCGATCTCGCGCACCGCGCCCGTCTCGGCAGCCATCGTGTTGTAGTAGGACAGGTCCTTCTGCGCGTTCGACATGAAAAAGCGCAGCGACGACGGATCCTGGTCGAGCAGGTAGGGTTTCAGGCGCTCCAGCGCCACGCCGCCGCCGCCGCCCTTGGTCAGCACCTCGGCAAACACCGCCGGGTCGATATCCGCGCGCAGCGCGCAGGCGGCCGCTTCGGACAGCAGCGCGATCGCGCCCAGCGACACGTAGTTGTGCAGGAGCTTCATGCGGTGGCCCGCGCCGATGGGGCCGGCATGGGTGATGTTCTCGGCAAAGCAGGCCAGGATCGGCCGGCACTCCGCGAACAGCGCGGCGTCGCCGCCCACCAGCAGGTTCAGCCGGCCTTCGGCGGCTTCCTTGGGCGTGCGGGTCATGGGGGCGTCCAGGAAACGGCCGCCGCGCTCGATCACCGCCTCGGCCACCTTCAGAGTGGACGAGGGGATCGCCGTCGAGCAATCAATGATCACGGTGCCCGGGCGCAGCCCTTCCAGCACGCCGCCCGGCGACAACAGCACGGCCTCGACCTGCGGGCTGCCCGTGACGCACAGGATGATCACGTCCGACTGCGCCGCCAGCGCCGCGCCATCGGCGCAACTGGTGGCGCCGGCCGCCTTCAGGGTATCCAGCGGCTGGTTGCCCGGATGTTCCAGCACGGTCAACGCGTGCCCATGCTTGACCAGATTGCTTGCAATGCCATGACCCATCAGGCCGATGCCAACCATACCGATATTCGCCATCTTCCACTGCTCCTGCCTCGCGGGCGGTTCGTTTGTTATGGCGTAAATCTTACTCTCAGATACGGGGCGGCCGGCAGGCCGCCCGCGGCTCTGCGCGTCAGACGATGCGGATGCTCAGTTCCGGCAGCCCATCCACGTGTGCCCGGATCACGTCGCCGCGCACCACCGGGCCCACGTTCTCGGGCGTGCCCGAATAGATCAGGTCGCCGGGGAACAGCTCGAAGGCCTGCGACAGCCGCGAAATCTGCTCGGCCACCGACCAGATCATGTGGCTCAGCGTCGCCTGTTGCTTGCGTTCGCCATTCACCGACAGCCAGATCTCGCCTTCCTGGTAGTGGCCGGTCTGGGCCACCGGATGGATCGGGCCGATCGGCGCCGCGTGGTCGAAGCTCTTGCCGATTTCCCAGGGCTTTTTCTGGTCGCCCATGCCGCGTTGCAGGTCGCGCCGCGTCATGTCCAGGCCCAGCGCATAGCCGTAGACGCACGCCAGCGCCTGCTCGGGCGCAATGTCGCGGCCGCCCTTGGACAGCGCCGCGACCAGCTCCACCTCGTAGTGGTAGTTGCTGGTCAACGGCGGGTAGGGATGGTCCGTCACGCCGTCCGGCAGCACCACCTGGATGGCGTCCGTGGGCTTCTGAAAGAAAAACGGCGGCTCGCGGGTCGGGTCCGAGCCCATCTCGATGGCGTGGGCGGCGTAGTTGCGGCCGATGCAGTAAATGCGGCGCACCGGAAAGCGCTGCGCGCTGCCGGCGATCGGCACCGTGGTCTGGGCGACGGTGAACGGGGTTTGGACGGGCTGGCTCATCGCGGGTCTCCTGATCGTTGCGAGGGTGGCAGCCAGCTTACGGCGGCCACGCGCGCGGCGACTGGAGGCGATTACGCAATCCCTGGACGATTCCGGGTATTCGGCGCCAACGGGGGCTGGAGGCGGGTCAGGCGCCTGCCACGTGGCCCATCGCCCGTGCCAGCCTCAGCCGTCCGTGGCGCCCGCCCGCAGGCGTTCGCGGTATTCGGTCGGGCTGATGCCTTCCAACTGCCGGAAACGGCGCGAGAAATACGCTTCGTCCGCAAAACCCGCCGCATGCGCCACCTGGCTGACCTTGCGCGCCGAATGCGCCAGCAGGTCGCGGGCCAACGCCATGCGGCGCTCGGCCACCAGCTCGGTGAAGGTCTTGCCCGTTTCCTTCTTCAGCAGGTGCGCCAGGTAGTTGGGCGACAGGAACGCCGCCGCGGCCGCGTCGTTCAGCGTCAGGTTCTCGGTGA
>NZ_JAELTJ010000224.1 GCF_016428805.1 Achromobacter sp. ASV32 | reverse complement strand
GGCCCCGAGGAGCGCGCGCTGCTGGAAACGGAGATGAGCAAGCTGTCCGCCGACGCACAAGACCATCGCTGGCTGGAAGCCGAACTGGCGCGGCCGCTGGACCCCGCCCTGATCGCGCAGTCGGCCAAGACGCCGGAAATGGCGGCCGAAATGTACCTGGCCAGCCTGCTGGTGGTGGACGAGGAAAGCTACATGGAACGCGCCTACCTGGACGAACTGGCGCGCCGCCTGCAATTGCAGCCCGGCCTGAAGGAACAGCTGGAACAGCACGCCCGGGCCGCGGTGGCCTGACGGCCAGCGCCTCTTCCCACGCCTGCAAACGGCCGCCCGAAATGGGCGGCCGTTTGCAGGCAATGACCCGCCGTCAATCCGCCCGCAACCCGATGGCGTCGGTCAGCGCGGTATAGCGGTCGATATCCGCATTGATCATGTCCTGGAACGCACGCGGCGAGCTGATCGTCGGGGTGAAGCCCTGCTCGCGCAGCGATGCCTGCACGTCGGGCCGCTGCACGATCCGGGTCACCGCGGCGTTCAGCTTGGCCACCACCGCCGGTGGCGTCGCAGCCGGCGCCAGCAGGCCGTGCCACTGGTCCAGCGCGTAGTCCGGCACGCCCTGCTCGGCCACGGTGGGCACGGCGGGCAACAGCGGCGAACGCTGCGGCGACGTTACGGCCAGGGCCCGCAGCTTGCCTGCGGCGATCAACGGCGCCGCACTGGAGGCCGTGACGACGCCCATGCCGACCTGGCCCGCCACCACGTCGGTCAGGGCCGGCCCACAACCCTTGTAGGGCACGTGCTGTAGCGAGGCCCCGGTGGCGCGGGCCAGCATCTCGCCGGCCAAATGCTGCGGCGTGCCGTTGCCGCATGAAGCGAACGGCAGCGGCTTGTCGGGCCGCGCGGCGGCCAGCGCGTCGTCCAGGCTGTGCAGGGGCGACACGGCCGGCACCACGAAGACCGACGGCACGAACGCCACGTTGATCACCGCCGTGAAATCGCGCTTGGGCGCGAAGCCCAGGTTGCGATAGACGCCCGGATTGATGGCGAACGAGCTGTTGACCATCAGCAATGTGTAGCCATCGGGCGGCGATTCCGCCACGATGCGGGCGCCGATATTGCCGCTGGCCCCAGGCCGGTTCTCGACCACGACGGGCTGGCCGAACTGCTCTTGCAGGCTGGCGCCCAGCCGGCGGGCCAGCAGGTCGGTTCCCCCGCCGGGCGGAAAGGTCACCACGATCGTGATGGGGTGGGTCGGATAGGTCGCGTCGGACGGCGTGTCGCCCGAGGGCGGATTGCCGCAAGCGCCCAGCGCCAGGGCCAACAGCAACGATGAGAATAAGCGCGCGCGTTTCATGATGTCTGCCTGTCGTGGCGGGGCCGGGCTCAGGCGTCCAGGCCGATGTCCAGCACCTTGGCGCTGTGGGTCAACCAGCCCACGGCGATCTGGTCGACACCGGTGGCGGCGACCGCCGCGGCGGTGTCGGGGGTGATGCGGCCAGAGGCTTCCGTGATGGCGCGGCCGCGCGCCATGGCGACGGCCTGGCGCAGTTCGTCCAGGCTCATGTTGTCCAGCAGCACCACATCCACACCCAGCGCCAGCGCCGTTTCCAGCTGGGCCAGCGTGTCCACTTCCAGTTCGATCTTGACCATGTGGCCGACACCGGCGCGAGCGCGTTGCACCGCGGCCTCGACCCCGCCCGCCAGAGCGATGTGGTTGTCCTTGATCAGCACCGCGTCGTCCAGGCCGAAGCGATGGTTGCTGCCCCCGCCCACGCGCACCGCGTACTTCTGCACGGCGCGCAGGCCCGGCAGCGTCTTGCGGGTGCAGGTGACGCGGGCGCCATGGCCGGCGATGGCGCGGGCGATGGACGCCGTGGCGGTGGCCACGCCGCTCAGGTGGCACAGGAAATTCAGCGCCACCCGTTCGGCGGACAGCATGGCGCGGGCATTGCCGCGGATGCGCGCGATCTCCATGCCCGGCTCGAGCGCGGCGCCGTCGCGTTGCGACACGATGAATTCGATGGTGGGATCCATGGCGCGAAACGCCAGGCGGGCCAGGTCCAGCCCGGCCAGCACGCCCTCCTGGCGCGCCACCAGGCGCGTCTCGGCCACGGCGTCCGCGGCCACGATGGCGTCGGTGGTCAGGTCGCCGGCGCGCCCCAGATCCTCGAGCAAGGCCGAGCGCACCAGCGGCTCCAGCATCACATCCGGCAAGGGGGCAATGGCCAAACGGGCGGGAGCAGGAACTACACCTTTTATGCTCATTTTGAGTATTTAGTAGTTAAAAAAAGGCGCGCAAGGAATGCGCACTACTTATGCTAGAGATGAGCATATTGCTTGTCAAGCTGCGCTGCACAAAGCCGCAGGCCCGCCCGGCCTGGACGTGCTCGTCCCTACAGACCGCGTGACAAAGGCAGTTTGCTGCCCGCGATGGCGCGCTCGAGCAGCACGTCGCGGCGAAAGCGGAACAGCTTGGCGGGGCGGCCCGTGGTGCCGGTGGCCATGTCGCCGGTTTCTTCCACCAGCGCCTGCTGTTCGATCAGGCGGCGGAAATTCTGCTTGTGCAGGCCACGCCCGGCCAAGGCCTCGACGGCCAGTTGCAGTTGCAGCAGCGTGAACTGCGCCGGCATCAGTTCGAACACCACCGGCCGGTACTTGATCTTGGCGCGCAACCGCGCAATGCCGGTGGCCAGGATGCGGCGGTGGTCGTGGCGCATGGGTTCGCCTGGCAATGCCGCGAGCGCCGCACCCGGCTGGCGGCGGGCCGCCTCGGGCACCAAGCCAGCCTCGAACAAAAGCTCGTAGCGTTGCAGCACCATGTCTTCATTCCAGGCAGCGCCCTCCAACCCGAAGGTGATGGCGGCGCGCTGGCGCCGGCGGCTGCGCGCCGCGGCATCGGGTGTGTCATCGCACCAGGCTTGCAGGCGCGGCACGATCTGCTCGTCGACCAATGCCGGCGTGCCCGCACGGCGGTCTTCCCAGGGGAAATAGCGGTACCAATCCTGCCAGCCCACCTGGGCCACGCCGGTCTCGCCGGCCTCGCGCGTCAAGCCCAGATAGCTGACCGACATGACGCGACCGCCCGATTCGTCGGAACGGTCGCCGTCGGCGAAGGTGTAGAGCTGCTCGACATAGCCCAACGGATGATGCGTCTGCGTTTCGACCCAGGCACGCAGGCCGGCCTGCAACGAGCGGTGCGAGAGTTCGAACGGCCCGGCCGGCAAGGCCCGTGCGTCGTCGGTCGTCAACACCCGCGGCTCGCCGTTGGTGACGGCGACCAGGACGGCGACGAGTTCGGCATGCACGGAGCGTTGGACGGATTCGGTCAAGGTAGGCTTGGAAAAAGGAAGACAACCGGCACGCCGATCAGGGCGCCGGACCACGCCGCGAAGCGCCCGGCATTATAAGGTTCGGGCCCTGCAACAGCCCCTTGCAAACGTGACAGCCCAAAGCGCCTTGCGAGCGCGCCGCCGTCCTAAGATGGAACGTGAATCCCGGCGCGCCGCCATCCTGGGGCGCCCGCAACCGGAGCCGCGATCATGCTGAAAACCGCCAACGATTCGTCCCCCGCCAAACCCGTGCCGGACGGCACCATCGAGCACCCGAACCCGGTCGATCCGCGCAAGGGCACCGGCATCCTGCCGATGCCCGCGCAAAGCGACACGGTGGCCGGCATGCCGCGACGCGGCCGCGCCATCGAAGAACCCGGCGACCCCGGCGTCATCACGCCCGAAGACGACGTGCTGGATACGTCCTACGAAAACCACAAGCGTTGACGCCGCGGCGCGAAACCTGGCCGTTCAACCGACCTTGGCCACCGCCTCCTGGCGCGTGTCGACGACGGTCAGAATGGCCAGGAAGCCGCTGATGTCGAACACTTCGCGCACATGCGGCTGCATGGCGCACAGGGCCAGTGCGCCGGAACCCTGCTTCAGGCGCTTGGCCAGCACCAGCACCACGCGCAGGCCGGCGCTGGAGATGTAGTTCAGGTTGGACATGTCGAGCACGAAACGGCGTTCGCCCTTTTCCACGTGCGACAGCAAGTCGGCTTCGATGCCGGCGGCGTTGCCGCTGTTGATCTGGCCTTCGGGCGAGACAACCAGCACTTCCCCGACTTTCTCGATTGCGAGATTCATAGTGGTTCCCGATAAATGACCGGCGCCCCGATCCCGGCCCATGCGGGTGGCGGCGCGATGCCGAGATGATACGCGAGCCTTCCGCGCTGCCAAGCAAACTTCCTTCGGCGCGACGCATCGCCGCCCCGTTACGCCACCCGCCTGCAATCGGGCATACTTGCACCTGCACGTGTACCACTGAACGCAAGGCGACCATGCCCTCTCAGCCCGATACGCTTGACCTCGCTCCCGACGCCCGCGCCGTCGCCTCCGCCATGCAATGGATCGAGGCCATCGCCGAGCGCGACGCCTGGTCGCCCAAGCTGAGTTTCGGTCTGTCCTTGAGCCTGGACGAAGCGCTGACGAATATCGTTTCATACGCCTTCGACGATCCCCTTCTTGCCCCCCACCCCGCCCGCGTCAGCCTCGCCTGCCGCCAGGACGGCGAATGGATATCGCTGGAGATAATCGACAATGGCCGGCCGTACGATCCCACCCAAACTCCGCCTCCCCCATTGGCCGCAACGCTCGATGAGGCCGAAATCGGCGGCCATGGCGTGCGGCTGATGCAGCACTACCTGCACGAACTGCGCTACGCGCGTCATGGCGACGAGAACCGCCTGACACTGGTCATGCGCGCCGCGTGAGCCACTCTTGGCGCGCCTGATCAAGACGCGCTATCGACAACTTGCAATGCATAGACAGAAAGTACCGAACAAAACCGGTCGATCTGTCACTCATGCATAGAC
>NZ_JAELTJ010000223.1 GCF_016428805.1 Achromobacter sp. ASV32 | reverse complement strand
GGTTTCGTCCTGCGGCGTGTTCGCCTTGCCGCCTGTCGTGCCGGGTGCATCCGCCTTGCCGGCGCGTGCCGTTTTTGCATCGGTATGGTTCATTTTCCTCTCCTTGCGCTGCGCCCTGCCGTCCGGCCGGCGCC
Organism: Achromobacter sp. ASV32; assembly: GCF_016428805.1. Classification (GTDB taxonomy): domain Bacteria; phylum Pseudomonadota; class Gammaproteobacteria; order Burkholderiales; family Burkholderiaceae_B; genus Achromobacter. Next base: position 4,739 of record NZ_JAELTJ010000223.1, on the reverse strand, counting down.
CAGCCGCAACCCGCGCAAGCCGCATGCCCGGACAACCCGGGAACGGCCCTTGCTGAAGGAACCGCGAGGGACGGCCAACCTTCCGGCCATCCTCATCCAAAGGAGTCATCCATGAATCTGTCCAAGCCCCGTCTGTCCACGACGCTCATTCCCGCCGCGGCCCTGTGCCTGTCGTTCCTGGCGCTGCCGGCTACCGCGCAAACCACGCAGGTGCGCAGCAGCGAACAGATCGACAATCAATACAAGATGGACAAAAAGCAGTGCGACGCCATGAAGGGCAACCAGAAGGACGTCTGCCAGAAACAGGCCGAAGCCACGCGCGATAAGGCCCGTGCTGACGCCAAGGCCGGCAAGGAGAAGGCCGAAGCCAATCATGACGCGGCCAAGGCGCGCAACGACGCCGACTACAAGGTGGGCAAGGAAAAATGCGACGCCATGTCGGGCAATGCCAAGGACGCGTGCATGGCCGACCTGAAGACGCGCTACGGCAAGTAAAAACGACGCGCCGCCCCGGCGGCGCGTCAGTTCGAGGAGTGGGACGACGGCGGCTGCTCGCCCGGCAGCTTGTAGCCAGCCGCCGCGTATTCCTCGAGACGGTTGTAAAGTGTCTTGGGGCTGATGCCCAGTACCGCCGCGGCCTGCTTCTTGACGCCCTTGCAGCGCTCCAGCGTGGCCAGGATCAACCGGCGGTCGGCATCGGCCAGGGTTTCACCCACGGGCACGCTGACCTGCCCGCCACGCATGTCACCGCTGGGCGAGACCTGCGGCGCCAGCAGATCAACATCCAGCTCGTCGCCTTCGGCCATGATGAAGGCCCGCCGCACGAAGTTCTTCAGCTCGCGCACGTTGCCCGGCCATTCATACTGTCCCAGCGCCGCCAGGGCCCGCGCGGAAAACGCCTTGGCGCTGCCCGTTTCCTGGTTCTGTGCCTGCAGGAACCGATCGGCCAGGAAGGCGATGTCTTCGCCGCGCTCGCGCAACGGCGGCAATTCCAGCGGAAACACGCTCAGCCGGTAGTACAGGTCTTCGCGCAACTTGCCTTCCTGCACCGCCTGCTCGGGGTTGCGGTTGGTGGCGGCGACGATGCGGATATCGCAAGCGATTTCGCGGTTGGTGCCCACCCGCATGAATTGCCCGGTTTCCAGCACCCGCAACAGCTTGACCTGCAGGTCAAGCGGCATCTCGGTGACTTCGTCCAGGAACAACGTGCCGCCGTCGGCCCGCTCGAAATAGCCCTTGTGCTGGCGATCGGCGCCCGTGAAGCTGCCGCGCTCGTGGCCGAACATCTCGCTTTCGATCAGATGCGGAGAAATCGCGCCGCAGTTGACGGCAATGAAGGGACGCTGGCGCCGCGTGCTCAGTTCGTGGATGGCGTGCGCGGCCAGCTCCTTGCCCGTGCCGCTTTCGCCGATCAGCAGCACCGTGACATTGGTGGGCGCCACCCGCCCGATCTGGCGGTACAGCTCGCGCATGGGCGCCGAGGCCCCGTACATCTTGCCAAAGCGCCCGGCCTCTTCGAAGGGCGTGCCGGGCAGCTCGCCGCCCGCGTTGGTCATGATGCGCGCCAGGATCTCGTTCAGGCGCTCCATGCAGATCGGCTTGACCAGGTAGTCGGTCGCGCCCAGGCGCAGCGCCTGGACGGCGTTGTCGACCGTGCCGTGGCCCGTCATCACCACGACTTCGGCGCTGGCCACGGCGACGTTCTTGAAGATATCCATGCCGCTGCCGCCCGGCAGGCGCACATCCGTCAGCACCAGATCGGGCGCCTGGCGCTCAAGCTGGATCAATGCGTCCTTCACGCTGGCCGCCTGGGCCACCGTGAAGCCGCTGTCGCGGCCCAATTCGGCCAGTGTTTCGCGAATGGCGTCGTCGTCTTCGACGATCAACAAGTGAGGCATGCAGGCTCCCTGGCACGACAGCCAGGGCGGCGCCCCGGCTTGCTCTAACCAGCTTCGAGCATAGCCACTCTGCGGCGCACGGACGTAAATATTCGATACGATCCACTAAAGTTTTCTAATACTTTCAACTGGTCGCATCCGCCCCGTCCAGAGCCGCTACCATCGGTCTATCGCTCACGCCCCGGACGGGCCGAGGAAGAACGCATGCCTGATCGCTCCGCCAGCGACCGCGGAGAGACCGCGGCGCCGGACCCCGCCGCCATGGATGTCTCCGGATTGTCCCCCATCATGCAGAAGCTGGCCACGCAGTTGCGGCTGGCGGCCGCCACCGACGCCAGCGTATTCATCGTGGGCGAAAGCGGTGCCGGCAAGGAGGTGGTGGCCCGCGCCATCCACGACGCCAGCGAACGCCGCGACCGGCCTTTCGTGGCGGTCAACTGCGGGGCCATCAGCGGATCGCTCGCGCACGCCGAATTGTTCGGCCACGAAAAAGGCAGTTTCACCGGCGCGGTGGCGCAGAATGCGGGGTATTTCGAATACGCCAGCGGCGGCACGCTGTTTCTGGACGAAGTCACCGAAATGCCGCCCGACATGCAAGTGCATTTTCTGCGCGTGCTCGAAGTGGGCACCTATCAACGCGTGGGCGGCGCCGACCTGCTGCGCGCCAACGTGCGCATCATCTGCGCCAGCAATCGCGATCCGGCAGCCTCGGTGGCGGACGGACGGCTGCGGCAGGACTTCCTGCACCGGCTGCTGGTCATTCCGTTGCGCGTGCCGCCCCTGCGCGAACGTACCGGCGACGCGCTGATCCTGGCGCAGCGGTTTCTGGATACGCTCAACCGCCAGCATGGCACCCGCAAGGCCTTCGCCAAACCGATGCTCGACGCCATCGCGCGGCATGACTGGCCTGGCAATGTGCGCGAGCTGCGCAATGCGGTGCAGCGCGCCTACATCCTGTGCGACGACGTCCTGGACATTGCCTTGCCGCGCCCCCGTGCCGCGCAGCGCACCGAATTCAAGGACGGCGCCCTGACCGTGCCGGTGGGTACCGCGCTGGGCAATGCCCAGCGCGACTTCATCCTGGCCACGCTGGCCCACCACGGCGGCGACAAGCGCCTGGCCGCCGAGACCCTCGGGGTCAGCCTGAAGACCCTCTACAACCGCCTGGACGTCTACGAAAAGGAACAAGGCGGCCCGGCCGCCGCCTGATCGCGGGCAGCCTGCCCCTGCGCAGTTTTTACCGTCCCCTTGTAAAGCTGGGCGAACCGGTACCGCTTCCGGGCGCCGCGCCGCCCTGCCGAAAAGCGGGCATGGTTCTTGCATGGACATAAGGATGAGCCGCCTTCCGGCGGCGCCCGCTCCAGGAGACGAGATTGGGACATCCCATGCAAGAACTGCGGCTACGCCAGCAGATGACGTTGGCGCCCCGGCTACAGCAATCCGTCAAGCTGCTGCAGATGTCGGCGCTGGAATTCACGACGGCGGTCGAACTGGCAATGGCCACGAATCCCTTTCTTGAGGATGGCGATGAGCAAGCGGCGGACCCGCCTTCGCCCCCGGCCGATGACGCGGGCCCGGCTGCGCTGTCCGGCGCCGGGACCGGCACCTCCGAGGCTGTCGCTCCGGAGCCGTCCGATCCGCAGGGCGAGGCGCAGGCACCGGCCGCACCGGAATATTCGGGCGACTATCCCACCGCCTCCCGGGCCGACGGGGAAGACCACGACCTGGGCCAATGGGCCAGCGCGCCCGTGTCGATGCGCGAAAAGCTGTCACTGGACCTGGGCAACTACCGGCTGGCGCCGCGCGACCGTCTGCTGGCCGAATTCATCATCGATGCCCTGGACGAAGACGGCTACCTGCGCACGCCGCTGGCCAGCCTGTGCAGCGTACTCAGCCCGGATTTCACGCCACCGCCCGAAGAAGGCGAATGGCTGGCCGCCCTGCGCCTGGTGCAGCAACTGGATGCGCCCGGCCTGGGCGCCCGCGACCTGCAGGAATGCCTGTCGTTGCAACTGGACGCCATGCCCGGCGTCAGCGCATCGCTGCGAGAACTGGCGCTGCGCATCGTCTGCGAACAGATCGAACGGTTGGCCAGGAATGACGCGGCTGGCCTGCGCCGGGCGTTGAACTGTTCGGAGGACAGCCTGCGCGAGGCGTGTACGCTGATCCGCGGGCTGGACCCCAAGCCGGGCCGGCGCTACGACGTGCAGGCACCAGCCTATGTCGTGCCCGACGTGTTCGTGGACAAATACCATTCGCGCTGGCGCGTCGTGCCCAATCGCGGCGCCATGCCGCAGGCCCGGCTGCATCGCGTCTACGCAGACCTGTTCCGCCACGCCCGGCTGGACGACCGCAGCCCCATGGCGCAGGAACTGCAGGAAGCGCGCTGGCTGGTGCGCAACGTGGAGCAGCGCTACACCACCATCCAGCGCGTGGCCGAGGCCATCGTCAAGCGCCAGCAGACCTTCTTCGAGTACGGCGAGGTTGCATTGCGTCCGCTGATGCTCAAGGAAGTGGCCGACGACCTGGACATGCATGAATCGACCGTCTCGCGCGCCACGGTCAGCAAATACATGGTGACCCCGCGCGGTGTCTTCGAATTCCGCCACTTTTTTTCGCGCGAACTGCACACCGATTCCGGGGGCACCTGCTCGGCCGCCGCGGTCCGCGCGCTGATCAAAGAACTGATCGATGCCGAAGACCCCGCCATGCCCTTGTCCGACGTGGCCCTGACCCAGCAACTGGCCAGCAGCGGCATCGTCCTGGCCCGCCGCACCGTCTCCAAGTACCGCGGGCAACTGCGCCTTCCGCCAGCCGAACTCCGCCGGGCGCACTAGGGCC
>NZ_JAELTJ010000222.1 GCF_016428805.1 Achromobacter sp. ASV32 | reverse complement strand
ATCGTGATCCACAACTACCGCTGGCGCCTGGGCCTGGCGCAGGGCGAGGCGCGCTACGACGACCTGGAGCGCCGCCTGGCCGTGGCGCCCACGATTGCGCTGCCCACCATCACGCTGGAAAGCGACGCCAACGGCGCGCCCCATCCGCCCCCCGCGGCCTACGCCAGGCAGTTCACCGGCAAGTACCAGCACCGTGACATCACCGGTGGCATCGGCCACAACCTGCCGCAGGAAGCGCCCAAGGCGTTTGCCGATGCGGTGTTGCAGGTGACGCGGCTGTAGCGGCGGCCTGCATGCATTGCCGGGAGGGGCGCGCGTTCAGGAATCGGAATATGCCGACGCCTTGCGCCCCCCCGAACCCGCGCTCGGGAACGCGCGGGCGCCCCGTCGGCATCGGTTCAGAACATAGGATCAGTCCGCAAACTGAATAGTTTTGCCAACGCTCCAGAAAAATCAGAATGATCTGATTGCCCGCTCGCTTGATTGATCCGTTAATAACAATGCGAATGCAACTTGTTATTATTTAAAGGATCGCTTCATGAGACCGTCTGACATCAGGACAAGCACGCTGGCCCCCCGCTTCTGCTTTGTCTCCGCCTTGGCAACCACCGCCACGCTCGCCGCATCCGCGCAGGCCGTGGCGGCAGACGCCCAGCCCAGCGTGCAGCTGGCGCCCGTCACCGTCACCGGCCAGGCCGTCGATAGCTCCAAGACAGACAACGCCAGTTCGGCCAAATATGCCGTACCGCTGCTGGACGTGCCGCAGACCATCACCGTGGTGCCGCGCCAGGTCCTGGACGAGCAGAACGCGCTGAGCCTGCGCCAGGCCCTGTCCAACGTGTCGGGCATCACCTTCAATGCGGGCGAAGGCGGCGGCGGCTCTGGCGACTCCATCAACATTCGCGGCTTCAGCGCCAACGCCAACATGCAGCTCGATGGCCTGCGCGACAGCGCCCAGACCAGCCGCAGCGACCTGTTCAACCTGGAATCGGTCGAGGTCATCAAAGGTCCGAATTCCGTCTTCGGCGGCGCCGGCACCACGGGCGGCAGCATCAACATGGTGACCAAGCGGCCCAAGGCGTCAAGCTTCACCCAGATCGACGCGGGCCTGGGCACCGACCGCTACAAGCGGCTGACGCTGGATACGAACCAGACCCTGGACACCAACGGATTCGCCGCCTTCCGCCTGAACCTGATGGGCCACGGCAACGACGTGCCCGGGCGCGACCGGATCGACAAGCGGCGCTGGGGCGTGGCGCCATCGCTGACCCTGGGCATGAACGGGCCGACCCGGCTGACCCTGAGCTATCTGCATCAAGCCGATGACAACCTCCCCGACTACGGTGTGCCAGCGCTCAACGGCAAGAAACTGGACGGCGTCTCGCGCTCGGCCTACTTCGGCTGGCGCAATCTTGACCAGGACAAGATCCAATCCGATGCGATCACGGCCCGGCTGGAACACGACTTCTCGTCCAAGCTGAAGATCGAGAACCTGGCGCGCTACTCCCGCCTTGACCGCAACACGGTCGTGTCGGCATCGCACGCGAACCAGCGCGGCCTGCCGCCTGGCCACTACAAGCCGGCAGGCCCCCAGGCCTATGGCCGCGATTCGGTCACCGACATGTGGATCAACCAGACCAACCTCACCAGCAAGTTCGACACCTTCGGACTGGGCCATATCCTGGTCACGGGCGTAGAGCTCTCGCGCGAAACCTACGACCGCACCACTTATTCCTACAACATCAACTCGCGCTTCCCGGCCAATGGCTATTCCCTGGCAAACCCGCCAGGCCGCTGGGACGGCCCCACCGACAAGCGGACGTCCGGCAAAACCCTGACCAGCCTGGAAACCCGCGCACTCTATGCCATGGACACCATCGCGCTGGGCTCGATGTTCGATGTCAACGCGGGGTTACGGTATGACTGGATCGACGGCGAAGCCTCGAATCGGCCCGTCAAGGGGACCCGCGTCGACAACAGCAGCACTGACCGCAAGCTCAGTACCCGCGCCGGCCTGACCTTCAAGCCCACCGATCATGGCCGCATCTACATCGCCTACGGCACGTCCTTCAACCCCTCGGCAGAATTCCTGGTGTCCACCGGCAGCGGCCTGAACCAGGCCACCAGCAGCCTGGCGCCCGAGAAAAACCGCACGGTGGAACTGGGAACCAAATGGGAACTGATGGACCAGCGGCTGGCCCTGGGCGGGGCGCTGTTCCAGGTCGACAAGACCAATGCCCGCGAATCCATGAGCGATGGCACCTATCTGCTCGCGGGCGCCCAGCGCGTCAAGGGACTGGAGCTCAACGCCTCCGGCAGGGTCACGCCGCAATGGGATGTGTTCGCCAACTACACCCTGCTGGACAGCGAAACACGCCAGTCGGTTTCCCAACCTGCCCGCGTGGGCCAGGCCCTGGGCAATACGCCGCGGCATTCGTTCAGCCTGTGGACCAGCTACAGGCTGCCGGCAGGCTGGACGGTCGGATACGGTGCGCGTTACGTGGGGTCGCGCAATGTCACCTCGCAAGGCAACGGCACGCTAGCCCCCTACTGGGTCCATGGGGTCATGGCCTCGTATGACGTTAACCGCAATCTCAAGCTGCAACTGAACGTCGACAACCTGACCGACAAGGCCTACGTCGAACGCGTGCGGCAGACCCTGGGCAGCGATTCGAGATCCTCGGCCATCGAGTATGGGGACGGTCGTTCGGCGGTGCTCTCGGCGCGCTATCTGTTCTGAGCGGTCCACGATCCGCGGACGGTGCCATGCCACGGCGTGGCACCGTTCTGCATCGCACGCCAAAGATACGGCGGCGTCCTCGTCAATGAAGCGCGGCCCGCAGAACGGGGCCGCGATACCGCAACCGCCTACGCCTGTTCCGGCAGATACCCGCTGTACCCCATCAGCGTCGACAGCCGCTTGGCCACGTTGCCCACAATGTCCTGCACCTGGGCGATGCTGGGCGATTCCTTCTGGTCGATCCGCTCGATATGCGGCACGTTGATCGCCGCGATGACGTGGTTGCCCACGCCCATGATCGGAAACGCCACGTTGGTGATGCCGCGGATCTGGCGGCTGGCCATGCAGGCGCAGCCATCCTTGCGCACGTCGGCCAGGATCGAGAACAGCTCGCCGGGGTCGGACTCCAGCTCGCCCTCCACCTTGATGTGCGCGGCCAGCATGCGGGTGCGCTCGACCTCGTCGCGGAACGCCAGCAACACGTGGCCGGACGAGGTGTCGGTCAGCCCCATCATCACGCCCACCTTCAGGCCGAACGACCAGCGTTCGGGGCTGTCGACCTGGGCGATCACCACCACCCGGCCGCCCTGGTACACCGCCAGGTGGCACGACTGGCGGGCGCGGTTGGCCAGCTCGCGCAGCAGCGGCAGGGCCACACTGACCAGCGATTTCAGCGGCTGCTGGCGGTGCGCCAGCTCGAACATCTTGAGCGTCAGCGAATAGCGGTCGTTCTCGTCGACCTGCACGAAACCGCGGCGCTGCAGCGTCACGGCCATGCGGAAAATCTCGCTGACGCTGCGGCCGATCTTTTGCGCCAGCTCGGCCAGCGTATAGCCAGCCGGGCTGGCCGCCAGCGCTTCCAGGATATCCAGCCCCTTTTCCAGGGCGGGCGCCGCATAGCGTTGCGCGCCCGGCGCGTCGGCCGACGACTCGGCCGACAGGTCTGCCGATACATCGGCCGGCGCAGCGGCTTTGGGCGTGGCGCGGGTAGAGGCGGATTTCTTGGTTGCGGTCATGGCGGGCTCAGGGTTGGAACCGGATTTTATTCGACCCGGGACCAGGCTTGCAGAACCTGCCGCTGTTCGCCCAGTCCGGCGATGGACAGGCGCATCACGTCGCCCGCCTTCAGATACACCGGCGGCTTCTGGCCCAGGCCCACGCCGGGCGGCGTGCCGGTGCTGATGACGTCGCCGGGCTGCAGCGTCATGAACTGGCTGATGTAGCTGACCAGCGTGGTCACACCGAACACCATGGTGCGGGTGCTGCCGTTCTGGTAGCGGTGGCCGTTGACCTCCAGCCACATGTCCAGATTCTGCGGATCGGCGACTTCGTCGCGCGTGACCAGCCAGGGGCCGATCGGGGCGAACGTGTCGCAACCCTTGCCCTTGTCCCACTGGCCGCCGCGCTCGATCTGGTATTCGCGTTCGGACACGTCGTTGACGACGGTGTAGCCGGCCACGTAGTCCAGGGCCTCGCTCTCCTCGACGTAGGACGCCTTCTTGCCGATCACGATGCCCAGCTCGACTTCCCAGTCGGTCTTGACCGAATTGCGCGGAATGATCACCGGGTCGTTGGGGCCGGTGATGGACGAACTGGGTTTCAGGAACAGCACCGGTTCGGCCGGCACGGGCAGGCCCGACTCGGCCGCGTGGTCGGCGTAGTTCAGGCCGACGCAGACGATCTTGCCCACGCCATTGACGGGGCAGCCGTAGCGCACCGCGCCGTCCACGCGCGGCAGCGAGGCCGCGTCAAGCTTGGCCAGCTGGGCCAGCGAGGCCGGGGCGATGGCGCTGCCATCGATGTCGCCGACCACGCCGGACAAGTCGCGCAAGGCGCCCTGGGCATCGATCAGGCCGGGTTTTTCCTGGCCGGGTTGGCCGTAGCGTACGAGTTTCATGCGTAATCCTTGGAATGAATTGAAAAGCTGCCGGCCGGTCAGTTGGACCAGCCACCGTCGATAACCTGGATGGTACCGGTCGTGAAGCCGGATTCGTCGCTGGCCAGATAGACCACCAGCGCCGCCACTTCTTCCACGCGGCCGACGCGGCCGATGGGCTGGCGCGCCACGAAGGCGGCGCGCACCGCGGCCTCGTCGTTGCCCTGCTGGCGGGCCTGCGCCGCGATGCGGTCGCGCAGCGACGGCGATTCGACGGTGCCGGGGCAGATGGCATTGCAGCGGATGCCGCGCGCCACGAAATCGGCCGCCACCGCCTTGCTC
>NZ_JAELTJ010000221.1 GCF_016428805.1 Achromobacter sp. ASV32 | reverse complement strand
CATCGCGACCAGGATCGGCACGCCCACCAGCCAGATGCGCGGCGAAAGCACGGCGGTGATGCGCCCGCCGTCGAACGGCGACAGCGGGATCAGATTGAACAGATTGATGAAAAAGCCCGCGTACGACAGCGCCAGCAGCAGGTCGCTGCCGGTGCTGCGCGCGGCGAAATAGCAGGCCAGCGAGGCCACCGTGCCGGCCAAGGGGCCGCCCAGGCCCACATACGCCTCGGTGTCGGCATCATGCGGCATCTCTTTGAGCTGGATCCAGGCGCCGACGAACGGGATGAACACTGGTGCGCCCACATCCAGCCCGCGTTGGCGCGCGGCGATGTAGTGCCCCATTTCGTGCAGCAGCAGCAATACGACAAAGCCCACCGCGTAGCGCCAGCCGAAGAGGAAGGCGTACGCAGCCACCGACAGCAGCATGGTGCCGCCGGTCGCCAGCAGCTTGCCGAACTTCAGGTACTTGAAGCCGGAAAGCAGCAATAGGATCAGTTTCATCGCCCAGGACCCGCGCGGTAGCGATCAGGGCTGCTGCTGGTCGGCCTTCTTGCCGCGCATGCGCTTCCAGAGGCCGCCGCCCAGGGCCGCCGCGGCCAGGATGCCGACCTTGGCGAATTTGGCCAGGAAGGCGGCGATCACGGCGAACAGGCCCAGCTTCTTGGCGGCCACGCCCGCGACCAGCGCGGCCAGGCCGTACTCGGCCACCTTGTCGGTGGACGAGTTGAAGTCGGCGTAGCGCTTGCCTTCGACATACTTCAGGTTGTCCAGCAGCGTCAGCACGGCGGTCTTGTCCTTGGGCACCAGATTCTTCTGGGTGATCAGGTCCAGCGTAATGTAGCCGTCACGGCCCAGCGCATAAGTGTTGTAGTTGACGGTGGGGTTGTCGTTGCCGGCCTCGCCTTTGTGCTTGACGGCCACCGACCAGACCAGGCGCTGGGTGTTGCTGTCGTACTTGGGCGCTTCGACCCAGCCGTCCATCACCAGCTCGGGAAAGCCGCGCTTCTTGCGCTCTTCGTTGGACTGGTCCGTGCCTTCGCGCAGGCTGTCCAGCAGCTCGTTGACGTTCCAGTTCTTTGCGTCGTCGTCCTTGATGTAGCCGGCTTTGTCGAAGTTCACGGTGATGACCCAGTCGTCATCGTCGCTTTTGGGCATGACCACGCCCAGCAGCGAAGGGTCTTTGCCGTTGCCATAGGCGGCCATCAGGCGGTCCGCCTGGGCGCGCGGGACGAAGAACATGGACTCAGGCAAGGCCACCACGGCCTGATCGCCCAACTTGATATCGGCTGGGCCTTCCTGGGCGGCGGCATAGGCGGCTTTCATCGCCGCTTCGATTTCCTGCTGCGCAGCGGCGTTCTGGGCGGAGGCGCCTGGCGGCAGGAACAACAATGCGCTGGCGGCGGCCAGCGACAGGCGGGAGAGGAAAGCGCGCATGATTTTTATTGAGGCGTCGATGAAAGGGGCCTCATTGTCTTTGCGACTGACTTTCAACTTTCTGAAAGCAATCGTCGAATTCGCCGCACGATTTTGCTAGTTGTAAGCAGGTATGTTCAGCGCGCGTTCAGCGCCCGCCAACCGCGGGTTTCAAGCGGCTTTCTTGCGTTGCGGCGCGTTGCGCAGCCGCGTGCCCAGGATACGGTCGTGCAGGAACTGGCCGTCGGGGTCGAACCAGGACCAGATGAAGATGGTGAAAGGCGCGGCCACGATGAACATATCGACTGAAGACCAGCCGGTGGCGCCCGCGGCTGCCCAGACGACTGCGGCGCCCGCCAGCACCAGGGGCCAGGCCAGTACGTACCGCAGGATCAGGCGCGGCGTGGACGGGGTGTTGCCGTCGCGGTCGACCAGCCGGATGTTCCAGGTCTTCATGGGCAGGGTCTGGCCGCGGCGGCGCCAGCACAGCACGAAATACGCGCCGATGGCCACGAACAGCCAGGCCTGGCGGGCCAGCCGCAGGTCCAGGGCGTTCTTGCTCTGGGTCAGGGTGTCCATCAGGTAGCCGGCCAGGAAAACCACGCCGAACAGCAGCACGGCTTCGTACATCATGCAGGCGAAGCGGCGCAGCCGGTTCGGGGTCTGGTCGAGGAGGGCGTCTGTCATGGGCCGGTATTATCCGATAAAGCGGCCGACCCATAAAAAAAACCCGCCGGTAAGGGCGGGTCTATAAAAGGGGCTATGCAGCCCCCAAGGGGAAAACTTTCAGGCCAGCGGCCTGGGGTCCTGCTCAGGCGGCGGAGTGCGCGTTCTTGGCGCTCGTCTTGCCAGCCAGGGCACGGACGCCTTGGGCCAGCTTACGCAGGCCTGCGGCCAACGCACGCATCGGATGCGGGCGGAATTGTTCTTCAATAGCCTGGAGCATCAGTTGACGCTCGAGTTCGTCGGTCAGGCGGATGGTGTTGTTCGGGTTGATCACAATAGCCTCCACGGGCTTGCACAGTTTGTTTAGCTACTAGGGATAACCCGAATTATAGGGTTATCCCTTAACCTGTGCAAGTGTCCGGTGCATATCGGCAACACCTTGGTGCTGATGATGCCCCAAATCAGCGCCGCCGGGCACCATAAGCAAAGATACGGATGCCATGTTGCGGCGCTTTTACAACGTGTGGGGGCGGGGGAAAATCATGCCGCCGCCCGGGGGAGCGCCCCGGGCGGGGGGAGGACGGTCAGGCGTCGCGGTAGCCGGCGGCGACCAGTTCAAAGCCGAACAGGCGGCAGTCCAGCGCGCCGTTGTGCAGGGGCACGCGACGCTTCGGTTTCAGGCGCATCTGGTTGGGCAGGGTCATGTCGCTGGTGATGACATGCAGCTGCCAGCCCGCGAAATTGCGCTTCAGGCAGGCGGCCCAGTCGCGCCACAGGTCGGCGTCCGGCTCGGTCAGCATGCGCTCGCCGTAGGGCGGGTTGGTGACGATCCAGCCGTGGTCGGCCGGGGCCTCCACCTGGCGGGCATCGCCCACCTCGAAACGGATGGAGTCGGCCGTCAGCCAGGCGCGTTCGGCGTTGTTGCGGGCGAATTCGATGGCCTGGGGATCCAGGTCATAGCCGACCAGCGGCGCATCCAGCTGCGGCAGGATGCGCGAGCGGGCATCCTCCTTCAGGTCGCGCCAGCGGTAGGCATCGTGGTCGCGCAGGCGTTCAAAGCCGAACGGACGCGAGATGCCGGGAGGCACGCCCAGGGCGATCCAGGCCGCTTCGATCAGGATGGTGCCGGAACCGCAGAAGGGGTCCAGCAGCGGCGCGGCCGGGTCCCAGCCTGCCAGCGCCAGCATGCCGGCGGCCAGGTTCTCGCGCAGCGGCGCTTCGCCCTTGTCCAGGCGCCAACCGCGCTTGAACAGCGATTCGCCCGAGGTGTCCAGGTACAGGGTGGCGGTGTGGCCGGTCAGGAACAGGTGCACACGCGCATCAGGGCGTACCGTGTCGATGCTGGGGCGCTCGCCCTCCAATTCGCGCAGGCGGTCGCAGATGCCGTCCTTGGCGCGCAGGTTGCAGTACTGCAGGCTTTGCACCGGGCTCTTGATGGCCGAAGTGTCGACCCGCAAGGTCTGCTCGGCGCCGAACCAGCGTTCCCAGGGGGTGTCGCGGGCCAGGTCCAGGATGTCGTCTTCATGCGAGATCTCGGCATGGGCGACCTGTACCAGGATGCGGGTGGCCAGGCGCGAGTACAGATTGGCGCGCTGCACACCCGACCAGTCGGCGGTGAACGAGCAGCCGGCGCGGCCGGCCTGGGCGTCTTCGTAGCCCAGCGCCTGCATTTCGGCGGTCAGGGCTTCTTCCAGTCCCTGTGGGCAGGGCGCGAATACTTTGAAGACTTCCGCCTGGCGGGTTTCGCGGGGGCGGCGGCTGCGCACTTCGACAACAGGTTCGCGCTCGCGGTGATCGTGAGTGTCCTGGTGGCGGCCAGCCGGGGCGTGGCCCGCGTCGGAGGCGTCATCGTAGTCGGGTTCGGGTGCGAAGTCGGGCGCCGGGCCGTCGTCTTCGAAGGGATCGTAGAAGCGGCCGGCCGGGGTGGCCGGCGCGATGTACTGGTCATCCAGACGCGGCGCGCGCTGCGGCGGGCGGCCGGAGCGCGTGCCAGGGGCGGCGTCGCGGCGCGGGCTGTCGCCTCGGTTGCGGTCGGATGAAGGGGCGCGGCTGCCGGGGCCTCGCGCATCCTGGCCGCGCGAGGCTTGGCCGCGGGCGGGCGGATTGCGGTCCGAGGCGCCGCGGTCCGCAGCACCACGGCCGCCGGCAGCAGGCTTGCGCGCGTAGCGCGCGGCCTCTTCTGCCTGGCGGCGTTGATAGCCTTCCGGGTCTTTCTGGCGCTCGATGCTGTCCTTGGTCCGCTCGTTCTGCGCGACCAGGCGAGCCCGGGCGCCGGTGCGCACGCGTTTGGGCGCGGCTTCGGCGTGGGCGTCGCGAGCGGTTTTCTTGATCGTCAGCGTCTTGCGCGGGCGGTCCTGGTCATCAGCGGACATACGAATCCTGGCGAATGTGCAAAAGGTAGGGGGGAATCAGAAGGGTTTGACGACGACCAGCGCCACCACCACCAAGAGCAGCAAGACGGGAACTTCGTTGAACCAGCGATAGAACTTGTGCGAACGGGTGTTCTTGCCCTGTTCGAATTTTCGCAGCATGACGCCACAGGCGTGATGGTAGCCGATGACGAGCAGGACGAAAAAGAGTTTGGCGTGCATCCAGCCGTTGCCGGGGCCTACGCCGATCCCGTAGCCCAGGTAGAGCCACATGCCCAGGACGACGGCGATGATGGCCAGGAGGGTGGTGAAGCGATACAGGCGGCGGGCCATGCCCAGCAGGGTGGCCTGGACCGCGGAATCCGATTGCTGGGCCAGATTGACGAAGATTCTGGGCAGGTAGAACAGGCCGGCGAACCAGGAGGCGATGAAGACGATGTGGAAGGTCTTTACCCAGAGCATTGCCATGGTTGGGGGTCCGGTGTGGGTTTTTTGGGGGAGTTGGTATTGTAATGCTGGGGGGATGTGTCAGTTCTTCGTAGGTCGCCCCTCGGGGCGGTGGCTTGCGGAGCGGGCGCCCACGATTGCGGTCCGGCGCGCGGGCGCCGGACTGCCCCGTCGTCATCTTCGTCAC
>NZ_JAELTJ010000220.1 GCF_016428805.1 Achromobacter sp. ASV32 | reverse complement strand
GGCTTGCGGAGTGGGCGCCCACGATTGCGGTCCGGCGCGCGGGCGCCGGACTTCCCCGTTGTCATCGTCGTACGCCTTCGGCTCCCTTCCGATTCCCTCGGGCGCATCGAGGTTGCCCACTCCGCAAGCCACCGCCGCCAGGGGCTACGGGTTTCGAGAATTGCCGCGCTGCTAGACCCGTGTTCGGGAATGGAATCTGCAGGGCCGCCAAGCCGCGGCCGCGCGGGCGGCCACGTTTGGCATTGCATTGCTGGACAGTGTTGCGGGGGCGCTTCGCGCTGGTGGAGGTAGGGGTTCTTAAGGTTACGCAATTATTTTGGGGGGCGGTGATGGGCGGCGCGGCATGGGCTGGCTTGCGGGTGACGACGGTCTCGCGCGCCGCCCATCGGGCGCTGCACGTTGACTTGGCATGCCACGGCATCCGCGCCGCTGGAAGACTGGGGCCAGTCGGGCGTCAATTCAACGGGTGACCAAAGCGCGCGCGTGCTCCGCAAGCGCGATAGCGGCATCGGTGTACGCAAGACGGCGCGTAAGTCTCGTAAGGCCGCCCGCGCGGCCGGCACGAGACGGGCCTCGCACCCCGCTCCACCCCCGCACTGATCTTCACCAATATGACAAGCACGCAACTCGCCCCAGAGGCCGGGGTTAATCCTCATCAAGAGTGCGTGGCGGGGTGGGTGTAGGGTGGGCGGGGCGTTAGATGCGCCCGACGGAATCGGAAGGGAAGGCCGAAGGCCTGGACGACGATGAGGACGGGGTAGTCCGGAGCGAAGGCTCCGGACCGCAATCGTAGCCCCGCCCACCCTACACCCACCCCGTCACGCGCGGCTCAAGAACTCAAATCGCCGCAAACAAAAACTACTCAGACGGCCCCAACTTAGGCCGAATGAAATCCATAAACGCCCGAGTCTTGGCCGGCTGAATACTCGACGGATACACCACATAGATCGAAATAGGATCCACCGACCACCCCGGCAACACCCGTCGCAGAGAGTTCCGCTTGATGATCGGATCCAGCGCCTGGCAGTGCGGCATCCGGGTAATCGCCAGATCCAGCCCCGCCAGCGTTCCCGCGATGCTCATATTGTTGGCGGCCAGATGCCCGCTGACCGGAACCAGTTCGCTCACCTTGCCGTTATGCAGCGTCCAGTGGGAATGCGCCTCGTCGATCGTCGTGCGCAGGCATTGGTGCTGCGTCAGGTCGCTGGGCGTCTTTGGCTCGCCGAAACGCTTCAGATAGCGGTCGGAGGCATACAGGTAATTGTCCAGCGACACCAGCTCTTGCACCACCGCGCCGTCGCTGCGCGGCGTCAGTGATCCGTTGCCATTGCCGTTGTCGATATTGGCCGTCGGATAATCGCTATTGCGGCCGAAACGCAGAACGATGTCGAAAGGCGTGCCTTGCGCGTCCGACGCCGTCATCATGCTCAGGTCGAATTCGCACTCCACCTCGGGGTAGCGGTCCGTGAAATCGTTGATCGTTTCCGGCAGCAGCCAGATCGCCAGGCTGTAGGGCATCGATACCCGCAGGTTGCCCGAGGGGCCGCCCGACAGCGATTGCAGCTGTTCGTGGGCCAGGCGGGCCTCGTCGATCAGGCCCTGGCAGCGGCTCATGTAGGCCGCGCCCGCTTCCGTCAGGTCCAGGCGGCGCGTATTGCGGTTGATCAGG
The DNA here is from genome assembly GCF_016428805.1 of Achromobacter sp. ASV32. GTDB lineage: Bacteria > Pseudomonadota > Gammaproteobacteria > Burkholderiales > Burkholderiaceae_B > Achromobacter. Next base: position 3,437 of record NZ_JAELTJ010000220.1, on the reverse strand, counting down.
CGCAGCCCGATCGCCCGTTCCAGCTCGTTGATCCGGCGCGACAGCGTGGACGTGGGCATGTCCAGCGCGCGGGCGGCCAGGCTGAAGCTCTTGCGCTTGGCAACCTCTACGAACAGGGCGATGTCATTGAGCTGGACGGTCGAAGCTTCCATAGGCATTCCGGTTGGGGCCGCCCGAGTTTACGCCACTCCGGTCCTCCCCCCAACAGGCGCCGCGGCAGAGTGAACCTGGCCTGGGCGCCGCCCATTGTCAGATTTGATTGCAAATTTGCATGCCATGCCATGGGTTGGCGCAGGCATATCCCCTACACTTCAGGCGAAAACACGCATACCAAGACCGCAGCGGTTATCCGGAAATCGCAAAAGGGCACAGCAGGCATGACCGACACGTCGACGTTCTTTACCGTTCTGACGCCTACCTACAACCGGGCGGGCACACTGCACCGGGTGTATGAATCGCTATCCCGCCAGACCTTCCGGGATTTCGAATGGGTTGTCGTGGACGATGGCTCCACCGACAACACCCACGAAGCGGTGCTTGAATGGCAGCAGCGGGCCGACTTTCCGATCCGCTACATCTGGCAGAACAACCAGCACAAGAAAACCGCCTTCAACCGTGGCGTGCGCGAAGCGCGGGGACAGATGATCGTCGGGCTGGACAGCGACGACGAGATGCCGCCGGACTCGCTGGCTACCTTCAAGGCCGCCTGGGACGCCATTCCGCCCGCGCGCCGCGATTCGTACGTGGCCATTACCGGGCTCTGTGCGCGGCCCGACGGCAGCATCGTCGGCGACCGTTATCCGCAGGATGTGTTCGACAGCACCGCGGTGGACATCTACTTCCGCTACCGCATCAAGGGCGAGAAGTTCGGCTGCATGCGCACCGATGTCCTGCGCAAGTATCCCTTTCCGGAAGACGTGGCCGGTTTCGTGCCCGAAAGCCTGGTGTGGTGGGCCATCGCGCGGGCGGGGTATCTCAGCCGCTTCATCAACCAGGTCGTGCGCACGTATCACGACACCCCGGGCGGCTTGAGCCAGGGCGCGGTATCGGTGGCCAACAATGCCCAGGGGCTGTATCTGCTGGCCTGGGACATGTTGCAGCACCACCTGGAATTCTTCCGTTTCCGGCCGCGCGAATTCATCATGGCCGCCGCGCGCTATACGCGGTTCCGGCTGCACCTGAAGCATTCCGGCGTGCCGACGGCGGTGCAGGCATACCGCCTGACCCAGCCGTGGGCGCGGTTGATGGTGGGGATGATGTGGCCGCTGGGCTATGCGCTGTACCGGCGTGACCGGCGGCGGGGCGTGGCCTGATCCGAAGGGAGCGGCGATGGCGCGCCGATCCGGCTGGACCGCCGCGCCGGCCTTAGCCGCGCCAGCCCTGGCACGGGTCCATCAAGTCGCCGCCGGCGCCGCGTGTCCCAACCCCAGGTAGACCTCAACCACGCGCGGGTCTTCGGCGACCTGGGCGGCCGGGCCTTCCAGCGTGACCGCGCCGGTTTCCAGGACATAAGCGTAGTCAGCCACCTGCAGCGCGGCGCGGGCGTTCTGTTCGATCAGCAGGATGGAAACGCCCATCTCGCGCAGGTGCGCGACGATGCGAAAGACCTCGCGCACGATGCGCGGGGCCAGGCCCAGGCTGGGTTCGTCCAGCATCAGCAGGCGCGGCTTGGCCATCAGCGCGCGGCCCACCGCCAGCATCTGGCGCTCGCCGCCCGACAAAGTGCCGGCCAGCTGGGCACGGCGTTCCTGCAGGCGGGGAAACAGCGTGTAGACCTCGGCCAGTGTCTTGTCCTGGTCGCGCAGGCCACGGCGGAAGCGGTCGAAGGCGCCGAGCGCCAGGTTGTCTTCCACCGTCATTTCGGCGAACAGCTCGCGCTTTTCGGGCACCAGGTTCATGCCGGCCGCCACCATTTCCTCGATCTCGGCGTGTTCCTGGCGCTTGCCGCCGAAGACGATCTCGCCCCGCGAGGGCAGCACGCCCATGATGGCCGACAGCAGCGTGGTCTTGCCGGCGCCGTTGGGGCCGATGACGGTGACGATCTTGCCTTCGTCCACCGACAGGCTGACGCCCGAGACGGCCTCGACCTTGTCGTAGGCCACGCGCAGGTCGCGCACTTCCAGCAGTTTTGCGCTCATTGTTCCACTCCGCCCAGATAGGCTTCCAGCACCGCGGGGTTGTGCTGGATCTCGGCCGGCAGCCCTTCGGCGATCTTTTCGCCGAAGTCCATCACCACGACCCGGTCCACCAGTCCCATCACGAAATCCATGTCGTGTTCGACCAGCAGAATGGCCATGCCCTCGGCGCGCAGTTTCTTCAGCAGCTCGGCCAGTTCGCATTTTTCCTGGTAGCGCAGGCCCGCGGCCGGTTCGTCCAGCAGCAGGATGCAGGGGTCTGACGCCAGCGCCCGCGCAATTTCCAGAATGCGTTGCTGGCCCAGCGCCAGCGAGCCGGCTTCGTCGTGCAGATGCTTGCCCAGGCCGACGCGCTCGACCTGGCGGGCGGCCTCGGCCAGCAGGCGGGTCTCTTCGGCTCGGTCCAGGCGCCAGGCCGCCGGCAGCACGCCGCGGTGGCCGCGCAGGTGCGCGCCGATGGCCACGTTTTCCAGCACGCTCATGCGGCCCAGCAGGCGCACGTGCTGGAAGGTGCGCGACAGGCCCAGGCGCGCGATCTTGCGTGCGCCCGCGCCGGCCACGGGCTGGCCCAGCAGCGTGACCTGGCCCGAGGTCGGCGTGTCCACGCCCGAGATCTGGTTGAACATGGTGCTCTTGCCGGCGCCGTTGGGGCCGATCAGCGCCAGGATCTCGCCCGCACGGATCTCCAGGTTCATGGCATTGTTGGCCACCAGGCCGCCGAACTTGCGGGTCACGTCCACGGCCTTGAGCACCACTTCGCCACGCGGCGGCATGGGCTTGCGTGGCAGCGGTTCGGCCTGCGCGTCGATCCGGCGCACACGCTTTTTCACCGGAAAGCGCCGCGCCAGCACCGGCCACAGGCCGCCGCGGGCGCGGTGCAGCAGCAGCACCATGCCGAAGCCGAAGATGATGACTTCAAAGTTGCCGGTTTGCCCCAGCAGCTTGGGCAGCCAGTCCTGCAGCCATTGCTTGAGCACGGTGAAGACGCCCGCGCCGACCAGTGCGCCCCAGACCTGGCCCGCGCCGCCGATGACGGTCATGAACAGGTATTCGATGCCCATCTGCAGTCCGAACGGGTTCGGATTGACGAAGCGCTGCATGTGCGCATACAGCCAGCCCGATGCGCAGGCCTGCAGCGCCGCGATGATGAAGATCACCATGCGCGAGCGGGCGGTGTCCACGCCCATGGATTCGGCCATCACGCGGCCGCCCTTGAGCGCGCGGATCGCGCGGCCCTCGCGCGAGTCCAGCAGGTTGCTGGTGGACCACATGGCCACCAGCAGGAAGGCCCAGATCAGGTAG
>NZ_JAELTJ010000021.1 GCF_016428805.1 Achromobacter sp. ASV32 | reverse complement strand
TTGTCCGACGTGGCCCTGACCCAGCAACTGGCCAGCAGCGGCATCGTCCTGGCCCGCCGCACCGTCTCCAAGTACCGCGGGCAACTGCGCCTTCCGCCAGCCGAACTCCGCCGGGCGCACTAGGGCCGGTCGACAGGCCGCGGCCCCGGCAAAAGAAAAAGCCCTCATTCGAGGGCTGCAAGCGCGCATGAGGCGCGCGGTGGCGGGGCTTTTCTACTTGCTGCCGCCAGAGTTCGGATATCCCGGAGGCGGCGCAGCGCCGGCCGCCGGCGTGCGCGGCACATTATCGTTGGCCTCGCGATGACGCGCGGGCATCTCGCCGCTGCGCTTGTCCGACGACGTGGCGCTACTCTTGTCCAGGTTCGGCGGCGTGGTCATCGTGTTGGGCGCGGCATTGGGCGCCGGCACGGCCTGCCCCGGCGGCACGGGCCGGTTCGGCTGCACGGCCGTCCCGTCGTTGGGGGTGGTGGACGGGGCCGTCGGGCTGGCGGACTGGGCCAAGGCGGCGCCCGAAGCGCCCAGGCTGGCGGCGACTACCACTGCATAGGTCAAAGCACGGATGTTCATGGATAGACTCCTTGTTGGATTGCCGTTTCCTTACAGCAATCCCCATGCCCGGCCCCCTGCCCTCGGGGCGCGGCCGGCCCGGCAGGCAATTTTTACCGGTACTTGAAGCCTGGTTACCCCGCCGGCAGGGCCGGCGCATGGACCGCGGCCACATCCCCCGCCTCGCCCGCCTCCAGCATGCGCTGCACCCGCGCCGCCAGCACATCCAGCGCAAACGGCTTGACGATCAGCGCCATGCCATGGTCCAGAAAGCCCGAGCCGAGCGCGGCGCTCTCGGCATAGCCGGTCATCAGCAGCACCTTCAGGCCCGGATGGGCAGCGCGCGCCGCATCGGCCAACTGACGGCCATTGAGGCCGGGCAAGCCCACATCGGTGACCAGCAGATCGATGTCCGCGGTGGCACGCACGCACTCCAGCCCCGCATCGCCATCGTTGGCGGTGACCACCCGCATGCCCAGCTCGACCAGGCATTCGCGCACCATCTCGCGCACGTTGATGTCGTCTTCGACCAGTACGACCACCGCCTGGCGGGCGTGTTCGGCGGGCGGACTGGCGCTGGGCCCCGGCGCCGCCGCGTCCGTGAACGCACCGTCATAGCGCGGCAGGAAGATCCTGACCGAGGTGCCCTGGTTCACCTTGCTGTCCAGCGTCACGATACCGCCGGCCTGCTTGGCAAACCCATAGATCATCGACAGGCCCAGCCCGGTGCCCTGGCCCAGCGGCTTGGTAGTGAAGAACGGATCAAAGGCATGCGCCAGCACGTCGGGCGACATACCGCAGCCGATGTCGGTGACGCACACCTCCACGAAAGGCCCCGGCTGCACGCCGGCGTACGGTCTCAGGAATGCCGCGTCCAACCGCGTGTTCAACGCGGCCACCGTCAGTACGCCGCCATCCGGCATGGCATCGCAGGCGTTGATCACCAGATTCAGCAACGCGTTCTCGAACTGGTTGCGGTCGCATCGCACCGGCCACAAGCCCGGTTCCAGATCGAATGCCAACGACACGCCCTCGCCGGTATAGCGATGGAACAGATCCGCCATCGACTGCAGCGTCGGCGCGACCCGAAACGGTTGCGGGTCGATCGGTTGGCGGCGCGAAAACGTCAGCAGCCGCTGCGTCAGATGGGCCGCGCGATTGGCCGATTCCATCGCCACGTTGATGAAGCGCCCGGCCTGCTCCGGCGTGCCGGCCGCCAGCTTGCGCTGGATCAGGTAGAGCGCCCCGGTGATGCCCTGGAGCATGTTATTGAAATCATGGGCGATGCCGCCGGTCAGCCGGCCCACGGCTTCCATCTTCTGGGCCTGGCGCAGCGCGTTCTCGGTGTCCAGCAGCGTCGCGGCCTGCTGCTTCATGTCGGTGTCGTCGCGGCCGGTCATGTACAGGCTGTCTTGCGCCCAGGCCATGCTCCAGGTGATCCAGGCATAACCGCCGTCCCGCTTGAGTACCCGGTTCTCCAGATGGCGTACGCCTTGCGGTCCGTCGGTACGGCGCGCCTGCGCCAACGCGCGGCGGGTCGCCTCGTAGTCGTCCGGATGGATCAGCTGGCGCAAGCCCATTGCCAGGAATTGGGCGGGCGTCCACCCCAGGATCGGCTGCACCGCCGGATTGACGCTGACGTAGCGGCCCTGGCCATCGATCACCGCCAGCAGTTCCGGCGACAGGCGCCAGATGCGGTCGCGCTCGGCGATGGCCTGCTCGACCCGCTGCTCCAGCATGCGGGCGTATTGTGAGCGTTCCACCGCGCCGCACATGCGCTCGGCCACCTCTTCGATGCAGGCGACGTCGCCGCGCTTGAAGCGGCTGTCGGCGGCGGGCCGGACCACCAGCGCGCCGCCATGGCGGCCCCAGCGGGCGGTGGGCACCACGATCGCGGACGGCAGGATATCGCCATCCGCCTGCGCCAGCAAGGGTTCCAGAAACGCCGTGCGCCCGGTGCGCATGGCTTCGTAGAACGCGTCGGTGTAGAGCGCCGGCCCCAGGCCGGCGTCAACGGCATCGCGGCCGGCCGCGTGCCGCCAGCACGTCGACACCACGGGCTCGGCGCTTTCGTCCGGCCAATCCACCACCGCGGCCAGCCCCAGCGCCAGATGCTGCCCCAGGCTTTCGCACGCCGTCTGCTCGATGGCGGGCTGCAAGGGGATTTCCCGCAGGCGGTCGCCCAACGCCATCAGGAAATTCTTGCGATGCTGGCCCTCCCACAGTTCGACCTCGGCCGTCTTGCGCGCGGTCACGTCCAGGAACAGCGCCATCATGCGATCGGCGCCCTCCTTGCGGGCACGCGCCTCGTACCAGGCCAGTCGTGGCCCAGGTACCGCGAATTCAAACTGCGCGGGTTCGCCGGATTCGACCACCTGCGCAAACGCGTCCATGATCCGGCCAGGCACGCCGGGGATCATCTCGCGCAGCGTATGGCCCAGGGTGTCACCCTCTTTCATGCCGCTTTGGCGTTCGAATGCCGGGTTGACCTCGATGAAACGGAAATCGATGATGCGGCCCTGCGGGTCGCGCAACGCCTCGCTCAGGAAGAAGGCCTCCTGCATGCCTTCGAACATGGCACGCCAACGTTCGCCGCTGCGCCGCAGCGCCGATTCCGTCAGGTGCCGCTCGATCGCCAGGGCCGCGCTGCGCGTCACGACCGCGATCGCATCGATGTCGTGCGCCGACGGCGATCGCGGCATGCGGTAGTAATTGGAGAACACGCCCAGCACCCGGCCGTCGGACGATTTGATGGGCGTCGACCAGCAGGCCCGCAGCCCGTGCGCCAGCGCCTGCTCGCGCCACCCCTCCCAGGCCGGATGGCTGGCGATGTCTTCCACATACACCGGGCTGCCGGTATGGGCGGCCTGGCCCCAGGACGCCGATTGCGGGCCGATCGCGGCACCGTCCACCGCGTCGTTGAAGGCCGCGGGCAAGCTGGGCGCTGCACCATGGCGCAGCACGCGGCCGGCGTCGTCGATCAAGGCGATCGACGCGCGCAACTCGACGCTGGATTGCGCCTCGATCAAGTGCAGCATATGGGCCAGCACCTCGGCCAACGGCTCGCCCGCGACAATGCGCTGCAGCATGATCCGTTCGTCTTCCAACCGCGCAAGCGTGTCGGTCCAGGGGTGCGATACGCGGTCTCGCTGGGTCAGCATGGGTTCTCCGTGGGGATCCTCCGACTGTATTGCGGGATCGCCCGCGTGTCGGAAACCCTCGGTAACTCGACGCTACAGCGCGGACCGGCGCAGAGCCGCCGCCGCGCCAGGCGGCGTTCGGCAAAGCGACAGTCAGCGGTCCACGTCGACGCGGTCGCGCGCCAGTTCCAGCGCCGTCAGCGCCTCGGGCTTGTCAACCAGCACGCATTGCTTGCCGGTGCGGGTGCAGTGGTCTTTCACGCGCCAATAGGCGCCATGGCTGACGCACCCTGTCTGGCAGATGACCAGGTCGGCCGCCACCAGGCTGGCTTCCAGCGTGTCGCCGTCGGCATTCTCGCCGCCGCAGTGGCCCAGGTAGCGGCCGCCGGCCATTTCCACGACCTTGCGCGTCAGCATCAGGGCCATCGCATCTTCGCCCACGCACAGCACGGACTTTTCACGCAGCGCTGCCGCCGCGATCACCGCCGGCCGCGCGGCAGGTTCGGCCGCGCTGTCCAGCGGGCGCTGCCGCGCCTGGGCGGCGCGGTCCTGCCAGGCCAGGCGCTCGCGCATCAGGCTCTGCACCCGCTCCATCAATTGCGTCACGCGCCGCGCCAACGCCACGCGCCTGGGCAAGCCGGGAATCGCCCCTTCCAACGCGGCGCGGTCTTCGCGGGCCCAGGCCAGCGCGGTGTCGCGCTGGATCACGGCGGCTCGCAGGCGCATGGCCTCGGCTTCCAGATGTGCAATGCGCCGGGCCTGCGCGCTGAGCAGGCGGCTGCAACGCGCTTGCGCCTGTCCGTAGGCGGCCAGCAAGGCCGCGTGTTCGCGCTGCAGGGAATTGGGCGCCTGGAAAGATGACGTCATCGCGGGCCTCGAGTTCGGTGAATACCAGACGGCAGGCGCATGCCCGGGCCGTCCGACCTGCCCGGCATTATAAATGAGAATGAGTCGTTTTTAATTTGTATCGACAGGTGCCCTGCGCGGCACAGGGAAATCCATTACTGACGACGCCAGATCGCTTAAATATGATCGACAAAACATACCGGCCGCAAGCTTTTACAGCTTGACGAGACGCCCTCCCTAGGACGCTTCGCGCCCAGCTTGTTGCTTTGCTTGTTCCTGGTCCGAGCAACCGCCGGGCCGCGGATTCAACGAAGGAAGGGGCGCCCGATGCACAGATCAGCCGAATTTCTGCGCGACATCCACGAAACCAATCTGATGTATCTGCTGCTGCTGCAGCGATTGGCCCGCACCGGCAATCTTCAGGCGCTGGCGGGTCTGCAGATATCGGTCCAGGCCTGCCAGTGGCTCGTCGGCCTGACACATGAAGACCTGACCCGGCTGGCCCGATGCAGTGTGCTGCTGGCGCAGCTGGATCTGGCCCCGCACCGCCTGCTGGCGGCGCTGAGCCAAGGCATGGACGCCACGCTGGCAGCCGAAGTCCCCAGCCGCGCACCGGCTTGACGCCCTTGCCGCCCCGTCCGGCTCACGACGCGCCGCGTTCCGCGACCGGCGCTTGCGGCGCACGCGCCGTGCGCCAGTAGAGCCCCGCGCTGAGGCACAGCGCCACGAGCAGCAGGCTGCCCGCCATGGCGGCCACGCCGGGCCAGGCGCCGCCCGTCCAGAACTGGCCGCCCAGCGAGCCCAGCACGCTGGAACCCACGTAATACACCAGCAGGTACAGCGATGCCGCCAGCGCCTTGTAGCCGCGCGACATCTGGCCGACCCAGCCGCTGGCCACCGCGTGCGCGGCGAAAAAACCGAAGGTGAAGACGACGATGCCGGCGATCAGCACGGGCAAGGCGTCGGACAGGGTCAGCAGCAATCCCGCCAGCGCCAGGCCGGTCGCCGCCATCAGCATGGCGCCGCGGCCATGCCGGTCGGCCAGCCGGCCAAAGTAGGTGGACGCGAAAATGCCCACCAGATACACCACGAAAATGAAGCCGATAAAGGTCTGGCTCAGCGAGAACGGCGGCGCCAGCAAGCGGAAACCCACATAGTTGTAGATCGTGACGAACGCGCCCATCAACAGGCCGCCCATCGCGAACAGACTGCACAGCGGACCATTTTTCAGATGCGCGCCGATGCCCCCGCGCACATCACCGAACACCCCGGCCCAGCCCCGCGCGCGCTGCGGCGCGAAACGGCGCGAAGGCGGCAGCAGCCAGACGAACAGCACGGCCGCCACGATGCCCAGCAGTCCCAGCGTGCCCATGGCCGCCCGCCAGCCGAAATGGTCGGACACCAGGCCCGTGATCACCCGGCCGGACAGCCCGCCGAACGCGCTGCCGCTGATGTACAGGCCCATGGCGAAGCCCAGCGTATCGGGCTCCACCTCTTCGGCCAGGTAGGCCATGGCCACCGCGGGCACGCCGCCCATCGCCACGCCCTGCAAGGCGCGCAGCACCAGCAGGCTATGCCAGTCGGGCGCCACCGCGGCCACCGTGCCCAGCACGGCCGAGGCAAACAGCGACAGCGCCATGATGCGCTTGCGCGGCAAGGCCTGCGAAAACAGCCCCACCAGGAAAATCGCCACCGCCAGCAGGCCGGTGCACAGCGACAGCACCAGGCTGCTCTGCGCCGGCGACACGTCGAACGCATGGGTGAACAGCGGCATCAGCGGCTGCACGCAATACAACAGCGAAAAGGTGGAAAAGCCCGCGGCGAACAAGGCCCACTGGGCCCGGCGCAAACCGGGCGTGCCGCGCGCCAGATAGTCGGACGCGGGCGCGCTGGCGCCTGAGGTGGACGGGGTACCGCGAGCGGCGCCGGATTCGGCTGAGGGGGAGGACATCGGAATTCTCGAAAACACCGGGCAATCGCCCGTGCATTCAAGGTAGACATTTCCCCTGCATATGTCCAATATATGAAACCGGCACTCGCTATATTTTTAAACGATGGAACTCAGACACCTGCGCTATTTCACCGTGGTCGCCGAAGAACTGCACTTCACCCGCGCGGCGGCCCGCCTGGGCATTGGCCAGCCGCCGCTCAGCCAGCAGATCCAGCAGCTGGAACGCGAAATCGGCACGCCGCTGTTCCTGCGCCTGCCGCGCGGAGTCGAGCTGACCGAGGCCGGCGCGCAATTCCTGGAAGACGCGCGCGCCATCCTGCTGAACGCCGAGCGCGCCATCGACACCGCGCGGCGCCTGGGCCGCGGCGAACGCGGCGCGATCACCGTGGGCTTTACCGCGTCGGCGGTCTTCCACCCTTACCTGCCGCAAGCCATCCGCGCCTATCGCGACCGCTATCCGGACGTGCGCATCACCCTGACCGAAAGCAACACCCGGAGCCTGCTGCGCGGCCTGCGCGAAAGCGCGGTGGACGTGGCTTTCGTGCGTCCGCCCTACCTGCTGGACACCGAGTTCGAATCCGAACGCGTGCTGGACGAACCCATGCTGATCGCCCTGCCCCCCGACCATCCGCTGAGCCGCAAACGCAGCGTGCCCATCTCCGCGCTGGCCGACGAGGATTTCGTCCTGTATCCGCGCCCGATCGGCGCCGGCCTGTACGACGCGATCCAAAGCGCGTGCCTGCGCGCCGGCTTTGCCCCCCGGGTCATCCAGGAAGCGCCGCAGATGGCGTCCATCGTCAGCCTGGTGGCGGCCGGGGTGGGCATTTCGATCGTGCCTGCCGCCATGCGTCACATGGGCGCCCAAGGCATCGAATACCGGCCGATCAAGGGCGACGCGCCGCATGCGCTGCTGGACATGGCCTACCGCCGCCACGACCGTTCGATTGCCGCGCGCAATGCCGTCGACATGCTGCGGCAATTGGCGCATCCCGAGCCGGCCGCGGCGGCCTGAAAAACAGGGCAGTATCGCCCTGTCGCTTTTGTCATCTTCTGTAAACCCGACCGGCGCGGCGCCCTGTAAATTGTCGCGCTATCGCCGGACCGGCCGTTCCATCACAGGGGGGCCGGACCCGGTCAATCTGCCCAAAGGTGCTCTCGTGCAACGTACTCTCCTGGCCTTGGCCATTGCCACGCTTCCTGGCCTTGCCGCCGCCGGCCTGGCCTCTTCCATCGGTGCGGTCACGGTTTACCAGGACCGCGCGGTCGTCACCCGCAGCGCCAGCAGCGAGCTGCCCGCGGGCGAACACGAGCTGGTGCTGGAAAAACTGCCGGCCAGCCTGCAGGAAAACTCGCTGCAGGTCTCGGCCAAGAGCACCGGCCAGGCCACGCTGCTGGACGTGAAGGTGCGCGACGCGTTCCAGGCCGACGCCGCCAACGACCGCGTCAAGCAGTTGCAGGACCAGATCCGCAAGCTCGAGGGCCAGCAGGCCGCCCTGGACGACCAGGCCGCGGTGCTGGATAACCAGCGCGAACTGGTGGCCATGATGCAGCGCGGCGCCACCGAACCCGCCAAGGACGGTCCGCGCCCCACCCTGGACGAACTGAAAGCCATCCAGGCGCTCAGCGCCGACACGCTCACCAGCGCCCTGGCCGGCCTGCGCCGCGTGGCCGAACAGCGCGAAGACCTGGAGCGCCAACTGAGCGCCGCGCAAAGCGAACTGGGCCAGTTGCAGGGTCAATTGAACCGCCGCACCAAGACCGTCACACTGCGCGTGAACCTGGCGCGCGCCGGCAAGCTCGACCTGAACGTGTCGTATGCCGTGGCCGGCGCCCGCTGGACGCCCGCCTACGACGCGCGCCTGCGTCCCGCCGACCGCAGCGTCGACCTGGGCTACTTCGGCGTCATCCGCCAAAGCACCGGCGAAGACTGGAACAACGTCAAGCTGACGCTGTCCACAGCTCGCCCGTCACTGGGCGGCGGCGCACCCAAGCTCAATCCCTGGATCATCGACGTGGCGGCCCCGCCGCAGCCCATGCCCGCGCCGGTGGCCGCCGCGGCGCCGTTGATGCGCAGCGAACGCGCCCGGCCCGCGCCCAAGGAGGCGCAGGCCGAAATGGCCTACGTCGACGCGGTGCCCGAACCGGAAGCCGCCCAGGTCTCGACCGCCGAGGTCCAGTCCGCCGCCACCAGCGCGTCGTTCCAGATCCGCACCCCCGCCACGCTGCCATCCGACAACAGCGTGCAGCGCGTGGCCATCACGACCGCCAAGCTGCCCGCGACGCTGCAATACCAGTCCACGCCGTCGCTGCGCGAAGCCGTGTACCTGACCGCGCAGGCCAGCAACAACACCGAGTTCCCGTTCCTGGCGGGCACGCTGAACACCTTCCTGGACGACGCCTTCGTGGCTGCCTCGGCCATGAAGGCCGTGATGCCGGGCGAAAAGGTCGAGCTGTCGATGGGTGCCGACGACGGCATTTCGATCAAGCGCCAGTTGGTCAACCGGTTTACCGAAAGCACCGGCTTTTCGGGCAACGGCAAGCGCGTGACCTACGAGTACAAGATCACCGTCAAGAACAACAAGGCCACGAAGGAACAGGTCACCTTCAAGGACCGCCTGCCGGTCTCGCGCAATGAGAAGATCGAAGTCAAGCTGTTGTCGCCGGCCGACCGCGACATCAAGCGCGAAGACGACGGCGTGCTGGCCTGGAACTGGGAGCTGGAGCCGGGCAAATCGCGCGACACCGTGTTGAAGTTCTCGGTCGACTATCCGGGCAACATCGACGTCGCCGGCCTCTGACGCGCCCCAGCGCCGCCGGCGCCTAGTGCTGGCGGCAGAACTCGATGAAATCGGCCGGGGCCAGCGGCATCGAAATGCCGTAACCCTGCGCCACCTTGCAGCCCAGCTCGCGCAGCAGTTGCAGATCGCGCTCTTGCTCGACGCCTTCGGCCACCACCCGGCGGCCCAGCGCGCGGCCCATTTCGATGGCCGCCGCCACCACCGCTCGCGAAGCCGGCTCGCGGTGCATGTGCACGATGAAATCGCGGTCTATCTTCAGCTCGGTAAAGGGCATGGCCGAAAACAGCCGCATCGATGCGATGCCCGCCCCGAAATCATCCATCGCCAATTCAAAACCGCGCACCCGCAACAGGTTCAGCGCGGACGACAACGTCAGCCAGTCTGTCACGGGTTCATCTTCGGTCAGTTCCACCTTGACCAGCCGGGCCGGCAAGCCGGCCTGCGCCACGCGCTGCTCAAGCATCTCGGGCAGATCCGGCGCGCACAGGGTGGACGCGGAAGCGTTGATGGCGATGGGCACCGCGATGTGCTCGGCGTGCATCACGGCCAGCACCTCAATCACGCGGTCGGCCACGCGGTTGAACAGCATCTGGTCCAGCCCCAGCCGGTGGGCCGCGGGCACGAAGTCAGCGGGCGAAATGGCGCCCAACGTGGGATGATGCCAGCGCGACAGCGCCTCGGCCGCGATGGCGCGGCCCGTTGTCAGGTCGACCTGCGGCTGCAGCACCACGCTCATGCCTTCGCCCGTGGCCAGCGCCTGGCCCAGTTCGGCTTCGAGCACATCCCGGCGCACCGAGGTCTGGCGCGGCGAGGCCAGATCATCGTCGATGCTGTGCAACGCGCTCTTGATGGCATGCTGCATGGCGGTGCGCGACACCGGTTTGGACAGCGCCTGCGATGACGGACAACCGGCCTGCAAGGCCAGCCGCACGTGCGATTGCAGCAACTCGTCGGTCAGGCTGCTGATCCAGATGATGGGCGGCATGCTCTTGAGCCGGCCCCCGTCGACCAGCCGGCGCAACTCGTTGGGCAGGCGGGTACCGTCGCCCTCGCCCATGACGATGTCGCTGATCACGACGTCGTAGGACTGGCGCGCCAGGGCGCCGATGGCCTCGATGCTGCTGCCCACCCCCGCCACCCGCCGGTAGCCCAGCGTCAGCAGCAGGTTCTGCAGGTAGGCCCGTTCCACGGGGTGGTCTTCCACGAGGAGAATCCGTCGGTTCGCGCCGGCGTCATTTTTGGGCATCGGGCATCCTGGGTCGTGGGCTTTTCCAGGCGGGCTGCTGGAACGCGCTCACCTAATGCTAAGACACTTTCCGTGGCCGCGCCGCCACGCAGGACGGGTTAGTCCCTATTAATTAGTAAGGGCGGCCCCTGCACGCCGTCACCCGGACGGACGCCACCCGCCCTGACGGACCGCCCGCCGCCGGTGCGATAATGGCGTTCTTTCCCGCATCTACGGCATGGAGCTTCCCTTGACCCGCATTGACGACCCCCTGCACGACCGCGAGGTCGGTACGGCCGACTCCACCCAGGACAACACCCGTACGGACGACACCCGGATCAGCGCGGTGCGCCCGCTGATCTCGCCCGCCCTGCTGCAGGACGAGCTGCCCGTTTCGCCGGCCATCCAGACGCTGGTCGAGCAAAGCCGCGCCCGCATCGCCGACGTGCTGCACGGCCGCGACGACCGCCTGGTGCTGGTGGTGGGCCCCTGCTCCATCCACGACCACGGCCAGGCCATGGAATACGCGCGCCAGTTGCGCGCCGCCGCCGACCAGTACCAGGACGACCTGCTGATCGTCATGCGGGTGTACTTCGAAAAGCCGCGCACCACGGTCGGCTGGAAAGGCTACATCAACGATCCGCGCCTGGACGGCAGCTTCCGCATCAACGAAGGCCTGCGCCGCGCCCGCGAACTGCTGCTGGACATCAGCGAACTGGGCCTGCCCATCGCCACCGAATTCCTGGACCTGCTCAGCCCGCAGTACATCGCCGACCTGATCGCCTGGGGCGCCATCGGCGCGCGCACCACCGAAAGCCCCAGCCACCGCCAGCTGAGCTCGGGCCTGAGCTGCCCGCTGGGCTTCAAGAACGGCACTGACGGCGGCGTCCAGATCGCGGCCGACGCCATCGTCGCCGCCAGCGCCAGGCACGCCTTCATGGGCATGACCAAGATGGGCATGGCCGCCATCTTCGAAACCCGCGGCAACGCAGACACTCACGTGATCCTGCGCGGCGGCAAGCAAGGCCCCAACTACGACGCCGCCAGCGTCGACGCCTGTTGCGCGGTGCTGCGCGCGGCCGGCCAGCGTGAACAGGTCATGATCGACTGCTCGCACGCCAACTCCAACAAATCGCACCTGCGCCAGATCGACGTGGCGCGCGACATCGCCGCCCAGCTCGCCCAGGGCGACCGCCGCATCACCGGCGTGATGATCGAAAGCCACCTCGAGGAAGGCCGCCAGGATCTGAAGCCCGGCCAGCCGCTGCGCCACGGCGTGTCCATCACCGACGCTTGCCTCGGCTGGAGCCAGACGCTGCCCGTGCTGGATACGCTGGCCCAGGCAGTGCGCCAGCGCCGCGAAACGCTCGGCGCCTGATCCTGCCGCGCGCAACGCGCCGCTTGCCGGCCCCGCCGGGAAGCGGCGCCGCTTGCGCAAACCCGAGGGGCTCCTTTTAGTATTAACAGGCCCTAGCGGTTCAATGCATACGGCGCCGGGTCCATCTCCGGCTCCTGCCCCGTCACCAGGCAGGCCAGCAGCTTGCCGGTCACCGGCCCCAGCGTGAAGCCGTGGTGCGCGTGGCCGAACGCCAGCCATAGCCCGCGGTGGCGCGGCGCGGCGCCGATCACCGGCCGCATGTCCGGCATGCAGGGCCGGCAACCCATCCAGGGTTTTTTCTCCACCGCCTCGCCCAGCGGCAGCAATTGCGCCGCCAGCGCGCGCGTGCGCTCGATCTGGATCGGCGACGGCGGCGCATCGCGCGCCGCGAATTCAGCCCCCGTGGTCAAGCGCAGGCCCAGCGTCATGGGCGACACCACGAAACCGCTGTCGATATCGGCCACCGGATGCGACAAGGCCGCGCCGTCCTCCAGCGCAAAATGCTGGTGATAGCCGCGCTTGACCGCCATCGGAATGCGGTAGCCCAGCGGCCGCAGCACGTCGGGCGACCACGGCCCCAGCGCCACGACCACGTCCGGCGCCTCGACCCTGCCCGTCACGCCCTTCACCTGCCAACCGCTGCCCGCGGCTTCGAGGCTGCGCGCATCGCCGCGCGCCAGCACGCCGCCGCGCTGCTGGAACAGCGCCGCGTAGCCGCGCGCCACGGCGCCCGGGTCCGACACGTTGACCGGATCTCGCCAATGAATCGCGCCCACCATGCGCGGCGACAGCGCGGGTTCCAGCGCGGTCAGGCCCTGGCGGTCCAGCACCTGGTAGTCCAGGCCATACGGCGCCAAGGCGGCAGCCTCGGCCGCGGCGCGGTCCAGGCTTTGCTGCGTGCGCATGCCGTCGATCCAGCCATTGCGGCGGAACAGATGACCGATGCCCGCGGCGTCTTTCAGCGCGTCATGTTCGGCCACGCTGCGCTCGATCAGCGGCAGCATGGCCGCCGCCGCGCGCGCCAGCCGCGACGGCGCCGAATGCCACCAGTAGCGCAGCAGCCAGGGCGCGATGCGCGGCAGGAAACGCGGGTGATAGCTGACGTCGGGCGTCTGGTTGCCGGCATAGCGTAGCAGGCTGCGCCAGTCGCGCGGAAAGGCATAGGGAATGACGCTGGCGCGTTCGATCAGGCCGGCGTTGCCATAGCTGGTTTCTTCGCCCGGACCGCGCCGGTCCAGCAACGTCACCGAACGGCCGCGCGCCTGCAGATGCAGCGCCGTGCTCACGCCGATGATGCCGGCGCCCAGGACAATCACGTCTGTTTTCATGCGCCGCATTCTGCGCCCCGCCACGGGGTTCGGCAAGCCGGTTCGCCAGGCGTAGAATCTGGCGGCGCCCTCGGGCTGGCCACGGTGGCCCGCCACCGGCTGCGGCGTCTTTTCGGAGCCCCGTGCATGTCTACGCCCGCCCCCTTGCAGCCCGTCACCCTCGAAGGCGACATCGTGCGCCTCGACCCCTTGGCCTTGCACCATGCCGATGCGCTGGCCGCAGTCGGCCTGGACCCGGAACTGTGGCGCCTGCAACCCGAGCCGGTCGCATCAGCCGATGACATGCGCCGCTATGTCGAACGCGCGCTGGCCGGCCAGGCGGCAGGCACCTGCCTGCCGTTCGTCATCGTGCGCCGCAGCGATGGCCAGATCATCGGCACCACCCGCTATATGGACATCGCCCTGGCGCATAAGCGCCTGGAGATCGGCGCCACCTGGCTCTCGCCCGCCAGCCAGCGGTCCGGCGCCAACACCGAAGCCAAGATGCTTTTATTGCAGCACGCCTTTGAAACAATTGGTATCATGCGGGTCGTGTTCAAGACGGAAGCGTCCAACACGCGATCGCGGCAGGCCATCCTGCGCATCGGCGGCGTCGAGGAAGGCGTGTTCCGCAAACACCTGATCGCGCAGTCCGGTCGCACCCGCGACATGGTCTATTTCGCCATCCTCGACGAGGATTGGCCCTCGGTCAAAGCGCGCCTGCAGGCCCGCCTGCGCCGCCCGTAGGCGCCCCTTTCGCGACCCTTGTTCTTTGTTTCGGCCAGCGCTCAAGTTCCAGCAACCGGGCGCCGTTAACGCAGTGCAGCGGGGCAAGCTTTTCACCGCCCGTCCCGCACTTTTCAAGTCAGGTATGGATCGTTCTCCCCCCGCTCCCCCCGCTCCGCTCGGGCACAACCGCCGCAGCATCTTCATCTACACCGAAGAACAACGGGGCAACCAGTTGGTCGAATCGATGGTCATCGGCATGCTGTCCGATGTGTCGGGATCGGACAAGCTCGTCGTGGTGCTGGACCCGTTCAGCCACATCAAGTTCGTCTACCGCATCGACCACGACAGCAACAACCTGGATGCCGCGGCGATTACGGAGCAGGACGAGGCCGTCTTCAACGGCAAGACGTCGGTCCAGATCAACTCCATGTCCTACAAATTGGGAACCGCCGAGAACGCGATGAAATTGCTGCGCGGCAAAACCCACTGGATTCAGGACAAGGGCGCGGTGCTGTCGGTGCTGCTGCAGAACGCGGCGGCGCGCAAGACCCGCTTCGCGCCGCCGCGCATCGAACGCGACCGCGTGCGCAAGGTGCCGCAAGGCGTGCCGGTGGAATACTTGTCGGATCCCGTCGCGCCCGCGGCGTGAAACGCCGCACGCGATAACACCCCGCGGTGCATAACTTTTCGCGTTGCTTTTATCCACAGTTTCTGTGGATAAAAACAACGCGCGCGCAGGCCTGCTGGCCGTCACAACGCTGCCGCAGGGGCTGGTCATTTTTTGACCAATCCCGGCGCCGTGCACACCGCCCCGATCCCTGCAACGAAGCCTCGCGCATTCGCTGCGCCGCCGCAACGGCGATAATGATATTCTCCGCGAAGCGGCGCCAGGGGATCAGGCCAGATGGCGCGCCGGCCGGACTCATCCACACCAATAAAAAGCCGTTGCATGAAAGGAGCGGAAAGCGTGTTTGCCCTCGGAGCGCCTTACGTACTGACTAGTCCGGCGCCGTGACCATCATCATCGTTGACGATCACGGGGACTGGCGCGACACCATTGCCGAATACATCCACGACCTCGGCCTGGGCGAAGCCATCCTTACCGCGGGCTCGCTCTCCGAACTGGACCAACTGCTGCTGACCATCACGCCCGGCATCCTGGTGCTGGACGCCATGCTGCCTGACGGCGATGGCCTGGCGCGCGTGTCGCATCTGCGTACCACCTATCCGTCGATGGGCATCATCATGCTCACCGGCCGTCTGCTCAGCGAAGACAAGGTGTCCGGCCTGAGCCTGGGCGCCGACCACTACCTGACCAAGCCTGTCAACCTGGCCGAACTGGGCGCGACCCTCGTGTCGCTGTCGCGGCGCCTGCGCGTGGTGCCGGCCACCGACCCGAAGGCCCCCGCCGCCGAGACCTGGCGATTCGACCCGGGCCGTCGCGTGCTGGTCTCGCCCAAGCGCATCCACGTCGACATCACCGATACGGAAAGCCGCCTGATCGGCGCGCTGATCCAGGCCGCGCCGCTGCCGCTGTCGCGCGGCCGCCTGGTCGAGGCGCTGGGCGCCAGCGCCGAAGCCTACGACACCCACCGGCTGGACGCCCACATGCACCGGTTGCGCCGCAAGCTGCGCGCGCAGGCGGGCGGCGATATGGGCATCCGCACCGTCTATGGCGTCGGCTATGTCTGCACCATGCCGGTGCAGGTCGTCGGCAACAACAAGCCCTGATCTCTTCAATCCGCCTGCCATGTCCCTTGCCACCCGCCCTCGCCGTTCCGTCCTGTACATGCCGGGCGCCAACGCTCGCGCGCTGGACAAGGCGCGCAGCCTGCCTGCCGACACGCTGATCCTGGACCTGGAAGACGCCGTGGCGCCGGACGCCAAAGCGCAGGCGCGCCAGCAAGTCGCCGAAGCCTTGCGCACCGGCGGCTATGGCCCGCGCGAATGCGTGGTGCGCATCAACGCGTTGGACACGCCGTGGGGCCCGGATGATGTCCGCGCGATCGCGCAGGCCGGCGCCGACGCCGTGCTGCTGCCCAAGGTGCAGTCGGCCGCGCAACTGCACGCCCTGGCGCAAGCCCTGGATGCGGCCGGCGCGCCCGCCACATTGCCCCTGTGGGCCATGCTGGAAACGCCGTTGGGCTTTTTGCGGCTGGACGCCATTGCGGGCGGCCACGCCCGGTTGGCCGCCATCGTGGTGGGCACCTCGGACCTGGTCAAGGACCTGCATGCCCGCCACACGCCGCAGCGCCACGAAACGCTGCTGGCGCGGTCCATGGCGGTGCTGGCCGCCCGGGCCCATGGCCTGGCCGTGCTGGACGGCGTGCACCTGGACCTGGACGATGACACCGGCCTGGCCGCCGCTTGCCTCCAGGGACGCGACCAGGGGTTCGACGGCAAGACGCTGATCCACCCGAAGCAGATCGCCGCAGCCAATGCGGCCTTTGCGCCCACCGAGGCCGAGCTGGCCAGCGCCCGCAAACGCCTTGACGCGTGGCGCGCGGCCCGGGCCGCCGGCCTGGGGGTGGCGGTGGTAGACGGCGCTTTGGTGGAAAACCTGCACGCGCAAGAGGCCGAGCGCCTGCTGGCCCTGGCCGCGGCCATCGCCGCCATGGCGGCCTGACAACGGGCGCCGCTGCGCCGCCGACACGCCGCCAACAACGCGGCCACCCACGCCGCCGCAAACGCCCGGGACGGCATGCCCAAGCGCCGGCGCGCGCGGCCAGCTACAATACCGGCCACGATCGGACAGGCGCTGCCTCGTCCGCCTTTCGCGCCCGGCACTAGCCGCTCGTTTGCTGATACGGCCTGCGCCGCCCGCGCGATCTCTCCCCGGTTCCTTTTTTTGCGCCGCACCCTGTGGCGGGAGCCTTGCCGCGTGCCTTGCCGCGCCCCCCTGCCACACGATTCATGATCCGCTTCCAACAAGTTTCACTCATGCGCGGCGTCAAACCCTTGCTCGACAAGGTCGACCTGCTGCTGAACCCCGGCGACAAGATCGGCCTGATCGGCGCCAACGGCGCCGGCAAGTCCAGCCTGTTCGGTCTGTTGCGCGGCACGCTGCACGCCGACCAGGGCGACCTGGATTACCCCGCCAGCTGGCGCATGGCCTACGTGGCGCAGGAAACCCCCGCGCTGGACCGCCCCGCGATTGAATACGCGATCGACGGCGACGTCACGCTGCGCAAGCTGGAAGCCGAACTGGCCGCGCTGGAAGCCGAACCCGAAAGCACCGAAAACGGCCTGCGCATGGCCGATATCTACGCGGCCCTGGCCGATGCCGACGCCTACACGGTGCACTCGCGCGCCGAACAGCTGTTGACCGGCCTGGGCTTCACGCAGGCGCAGATGAACCTGCCGCTGACCAGCTTTTCGGGCGGCTGGCGCATGCGCCTGAACCTGGCGCAAGCGCTCATGTGCCCGTCCGACCTGCTGCTGCTGGACGAACCCACCAACCACTTGGACCTGGACGCCATCATCTGGCTGGAAGACTGGCTCAAGCGCTACCCGGGCACGCTGATCGTGATTTCGCACGATCGCGATTTCCTGGACGGCGTGGTCAACGTGATCGTGCATATCGACGAGCGCAAGCTCAAGCGCTACTCGGGCAACTACTCCTCGTTCGAGCGCCAGCGCGCCGCCCAGCTGGAGCTGGCCCAGGGCATGATGGAAAAGCAGATGCGCCAACGCTCGCACCTGCAGTCGTTCATCGACCGCTTCAAAGCGCAGGCCAGCAAGGCGCGCCAGGCGCAGAGCCGCATCAAGGCGCTGGCACGCATGGAAGAAGTGGCGCCGCTGCGCGCGGCCGCGGAATTCTCGTTCGAGTTCCGCGAACCGCTGCGCGCGCCCAATCCGCTGCTGACCATGGACAAGGTCAGCGCCGGCTATCGCAACACCGACGAGGACAGCGGCGCGGTATCCGACAAGATCATCGTGTCGGGCATCAATTTCTCGTTGCAGGCGGGCCAGCGCATCGGCCTGCTCGGCATCAACGGCGCCGGCAAGTCGACCTTCATCAAGACCATCGCGGGCGACCTCGAATCACTGGCCGGCGACACGCAGTTCAACAAGGGCCTGTCGATCGGCTACTTCGCCCAGCACCAGGTCGAGATGCTGCGCCACGATGAATCGCCACTGTGGCACATGACCAAGATCGCCCCCACGGTGCGCGAACAGGAACTGCGCAACTTCCTGGGCAGCTTCAACTTCAACGGCAATATGGCCACCAGTTCGATCGCGCCGTTCTCGGGCGGCGAAAAAGCGCGCCTGGCGCTGGCGCTGATCGTCTGGCAGCGCCCCAATCTGCTGCTGCTGGACGAGCCCACCAACCACCTGGACCTGGAGACCCGCGAAGCGCTGACCACCGCACTGGCGCAGTTCGAGGGCACGCTGGTGCTGGTCTCGCACGATCGCCACCTGCTGCGCGCCACCACCGACCAGTTCATCATCGTGGCCGACGGCCGCGTCAGCCCGTTCGATGGCGACCTGGACGACTACAAGGAATGGCTCTACAAGACCAAGCTGGCGGCCAAGGCCGCCGCCTGACGCGGCAAGCGGCCCCGGCATCGCAGGCGCTGGCCGCGCCCCTGCCCGAGCGGCCGTCCATTCGCGGTTGAACGCGTTACAATCCCGCGGATTGCACGCGCGCGCCCAGGCGGGCCGGCCCTCACGGGCCGATTCTCGCGCGACAACCTCCAACCACGTCCCGCTGTCCGCGGGACGCGTTTTTTAGCGCTCTTAGATGCCGATCAAAGACCAACTATTCCTTGCCAGCCAGTATCTCGCGCCGCACCACCTGGTGTCGCGATTCTTCGGCGTCGCTTCCGATTGCCGGGAACCCGCGGTCAAGAACTGGATGATCTCGCGCTTTGTCCGCAAGTACGGCGTGGACATGCGCGAGGCCGAGCAAGAAGATGCGCTGGCCTACGATTGCTTCAACGATTTCTTCACCCGCGCCCTCAAGCCCGATGCGCGCCCGCTGGATGAAGAGCCCGGCGGCGTGCTCTGTCCCGCGGACGGCGCCATCAGCCAGATGGGCGCCATCGAACACGGCCGCATCTTCCAGGCCAAGGGCCACAGCTACGGCCTGGCCGATCTGCTGGGCGGCGACGCCGAGCGCGCCGCGCCCTTCCAGGGCGGTGAATTCGCCACCATCTACCTGTCGCCCAAGGACTACCACCGCGTTCATATGCCGGTGGCCGGCACGCTGCGCGAAATGATCCACGTGCCGGGCCGGCTGTTCTCGGTCAATCCCCTGACCGCCCGCAACGTGCCGCGCCTGTTCGCGCGCAACGAACGCGTGGTCTGCATTTTCGAGACCGAACACGGCCCCATGGCCGTGGTGCTGGTGGGCGCCATGATCGTCGCCTCGATCGAAACCGTGTGGGCCGGGCTGGTCACGCCGTACAAGCGGCGCGTCAAGGCCGTGCGCTACGACGACGCCGCGCGCGCGCCGATCCACCTGGAGAAAGGCGCCGAGATGGGCCGCTTCAAGCTGGGGTCGACCGCCATCGTGCTGTTCGGGCCGGGCAAGGTGCGCTGGTCCGACACGCCGTCGGTGCGCGGCCCCGTGCGCATGGGCGAGCTGCTGGCGCTGCCGGCGCACGGCTGAGGCGGCCCCCGCCCCCAAGGCGCCTTCGTCCCCGGGACGCAAGGCGCCTTTTGTTTGGCCGGGCGGTCAGGCGCCCCGGGACGCGGCAGCCGTCCCCCTGCCTGCGCTATTTCCATAAAAGCGAAATAGATCATCCATATTTATTCGCTTTATGCGACAGAGACAGGCCAGTAGATTGTGGGCTTTTCAGCCGCCCGCCATGACCACGCCCCCTCTCGCCACGCCCGCCATCCCGGCCGCACCCGCCCGTCTGCCCCGCACGCTGGCGCGCATGCTATCGCTGGACGATTTCGAGGCCGCCGCCCGCCGGCGCCTGCCGCGCCCGATCTTCGGCTACGTCGCCGGCGCGGCCGAAGACAACCAGTCGCTGCTCGCCAATCGGCAGGCGTTCGGCCGCTACGCCTTCCAGCCGCGCGTGCTGGTCAATGTATCGGGCCGCAGCCAGCACACCGAACTGTTCGGCCGGCGCTATGAATCCCCGTTCGGCATCGCCCCCATGGGCATCAGCGCGCTGTCGGCCTACCGCGGCGACATCGTGCTGGCGCGGGCCGCGCGCGAACAGGGCATCCCCGCCATCCTGAGCGGCACGGCCTTGATTGCGCTGGAAGACGTGATCCGCGAAGCGCCCGGCACCTGGTTCCAGGCCTATCTGCCCGGCGACCCCGCGCGCATCGACGCGCTGATCGCGCGCGCCGCCCGGGCCGGCTACGAGACGCTGGTGCTGACGGTGGACATTCCCGTGTCGGCCAACCGCGAGAACAACGTGCGCACCGGCTTTTCCACCCCGCTCAAGCCCAGCCTGCGGCTGGCCTGGGACGGCCTGACGCGGCCGCGCTGGCTGGCCGGCACCTTCCTGCGCACGTTGCTCAATCACGGCATGCCGCACTTCGAGAATTCGTTCGCCACCCGCGGCGCGCCGATCGTGTCGGCCTCGGTGCTGCGCGACTTCAGCGCGCGCGATCACCTGAATTGGGAACACGTGGCGCGCATCCGGCGCCAATGGGCGGGCACGCTGATCATCAAGGGCATCCTGCATCCGGACGACGCGCGGCTGGCACGCGAGCACGGCGCGGACGGCGTCATCGTGTCGAACCACGGCGGCCGCCAACTGGACGGCGCCCTCTCGCCGCTGCGCGCGTTGCCGGGCGTGGTGGCCGCGGCAGGCCCCATGCCGGTGATGATGGACAGCGGCGTACGCCGGGGCGGCGACGTGCTCAAGGCGTTGGCGCTTGGCGCGCGCTTCGTGTTCGTGGGCCGGCCGTTCAACTACGCCGCGGCAGTGGGCGGCCAGGCCGGCGTGTCGCATGCGATCGGCCTGCTACGCGCCGAGGTCGACCGCAACCTGGCCATGCTGGGCGTCAACCGCCTGGCCGAGCTGAGGCCCGACCTGCTGGCGCCGGCCTGAGCGGCGGCGCCGCCGACAGCCCGCTGCCGCAAGCCCGCTGCCGGCTGCCCGCCAGGCGGCCGCCCCGCGCGCAGGGCGTCCCGCACAACGCATAGAATGGGAGTTCCTTCGCTACCCGTGGGACGGCTCCCTGGCCGGCCCGTGCCCCGCCGCCCGTGTCCCTACGCCAATCCTCATTCTTCCTGCGCTTTCTGACCCTGGGCGCCCTCGCCCACGTCTATGTCGGCGCCCGCCTCATTCCCGATGCCGGTTTTGCCGCTGCGGGCACCACCACCGCCATCCTGCTGCTGATCCTGTCGTGCATCCTGATCCCGCTGGGCATGCTGGGCCGCTCGTCGGTGCATCCGCCCTGGGGCGATCGTATCGCCTGGGTCGGGCTGATCGCCATGGGCCTGTTCTCGTCGCTGTTCGTGCTGACGGTGCTGCGCGACGTGCTGCTGCTGGTCGCGTGGCTGATCGACCTGGCCGCCGGCATCGGCCTGCCCTGGACCGGGCTGCGGCGCGGTAGCGCGCTGGCCGTGGCCGCGCTGGCGCTGGCGGCCACACTGGTCGGCTTCTACAACGCCCGCCGGCGCGCCCGGGTGGTGACCGTGGACGTGCCGATCGCCGGTCTGCCGGCCGACCTGGACGGCTTGACCATCGTGCAGATCAGCGACATCCACGTCGGCCCCACCATCAAGAAGCGCTACGTGCAGGCCATCGTCGACGCCGTCAACGAACAGGCCGCCGACCTGATCGCCATCACCGGCGACGTGGTGGACGGCAGCGTGGAACAGCTCTCGGCGCAGGCCAGTCCGCTGGGCCAGCTGCGCGCGCCGTTCGGCGTGTACCTGGTCACCGGCAACCATGAATATTATTCAGGCGCCGCGCCCTGGGTGGCGGAGTTTCGCCGCCTGGGGCTGCGCGTGCTGATGAACGAACATGTGGTGATCCACCCCGCCGGCCTGCCCGTGGTGGTGGCCGGGGTGACCGACTACAGCGCGGGCGCGTTCGATCCGCAACAACGCAGCAACCCCAAGGCCGCGCTGGCCGGCGCCCCGCAAGACGCGCTGCCCAAGATCCTGCTGGCGCACCAGCCGCGCAGCGCGGCCGCGGCCGAGCCGCTGGGCTATACGCTGCAGCTGTCCGGCCACACGCATGGCGGCCAGTTCTTTCCATGGGGGTTCTTCGTGCGCTTCCAGCAGCCGTTCACCGCGGGCCTGCACCGCCAGGGCAAGATGTGGGTCTACACCAGCCGCGGCACGGGCTACTGGGGGCCGCCCAAGCGCCTGGGCGCGCCGTCGGAAATCACCCGCCTGCGGCTGCGCCGCGCATCGGCGCGATAACGGGCGCGCCGGGCCCCTGCTTGCGGCCCGGCGCGCCCTTTACGCCGCGTCATCCGGCAGCGGTCCGCGTTCCAGGTAGCTGGTCAGCGCGATGTCGCTGGTAGTGTTGGTGATGCCGTCGATCTGATGGATGCGCGCCAGCAGCGCCTCCAGCGCCTGGGTGTCGCGCACCCGCACTTTCAGCAGCATGGCGCTTTTGCCGGTGATGGTGTGAATCTCTTCGACCTCGGTCAATTCGGCCAGCCCCAGCACCTGCTGGGTGATGCTCCAGTTATTGGTGTCGACATGCACGAAGGCCAGCAGCGGCCGGCCGATGCGGGCGCCGTCCAGCTTGGCGGCGATGCCCTTGATCAGGCCGTCGCGCTTCAGGCGCTTGACCCGCTCGTGCACGGCGGGGGCCGACAGGTTCAGTTGCTTGCCCAGGTCGGCATAGCTCGGCGAGGCGTCATCGGCCAGCAGTGTTAATAATTTACGGTCGCGGTCGTCGAGATCGGGCATTGGAATCGGGTTCTGCCTAACGGCATTCGAACTTTGATGAGATAAGGGAATATCGGTGTTAACCCTTATTTTATTCCAATAAAATTCCGCGGATGCAGAACCGCAGCACCCCCGCCCTCCCCGCCGCCATTCCCGCCCTGATGTTCGCCGTCAGCGTCGTCGGGTCCAATGGCCTGGCCCTGAGCCCGATTCTTTCAGACGTCGCCCGCTCGTTCGGCAGCACCGCGCTGACCGTCAGCACGGCCATTTCCGCCTATGGCGCGGCCACGGCGGCCAGCGCCTTCCTGCTGGCCGCCCGCATCGACCGCTGGGGCATCCGCCGCGCGCTGCTGGGCGCGATGGTCGCCTTGATCGCCGCGTTGCTGCTGTCGGCCTGCGCACCCCACTGGATCGTGCTGACCCTGGCCCAGGCGCTGGCCGGCGCCGCCGCCGGGGTGATCCTGCCCGCCGCCTATGGCTCGGCCTCGCTGGTGGCCGCCCCCGGCCAGGAAACCCGCGCACTGGGGCGCGTGATCTCGGGCTGGTCGGTGTCGCTGGTGGCCGGCGTGCCCCTGTCGGCGCTGATCTCGGATGCCGTGGGCTGGCGCGCCACCTACGCCGTGCTGGCGCTGTGCGCCGCGGTAGCGCTGCTGGGCTTGCGCAAGCTGCCGGAACGCCGCAGCAGCCATGCCGCGCCGCTACGCCTGTCGCGCCTGCTGGCGCCGCTGTCGTACCGCGACGTACCGGTGCTGCTGCTGGGCTGCCTGGCGTTTTCGTCGGCGTTCTACGGCGTGTATGCCTTCCTGGCGGACCACGTGCGCACGCTGCTGGGCCTGTCGGCGGGCCAGGTGGGCTTTATCGCCTTCGCTTATGGCGCGGGCTTTTTGCTGGCGGGCCTGGCCGGCGCGCCACTGATCGAACGCCTGGGACCGCGCCGCGCCTTGCCGCTGGCGCTGGCCGCGATCGCGCTCGTGTATCTGGGGCTGCTGCCGGCCGCGCACGCGCTGGCGGCGGTGCTGGCTATCGCGGTGCTGTGGGGCGCGGCCTCGCAGCTGAGCCTGAACCTGCTGGTGCTGCTGCTGTCGCGGGCCCGTCCGGACGAGCGCGGCGCGGTGCTGGGCCTGAACACCTGCACCACCTACCTGGGCGCCAGTGTCGGCACAGCGGTGGCCGGCACGCTGTACACCCATGCCGGCTTTGAAGTCCTGGGCCTGGCCGCCGCGGGCGCTGTGGCATTGGCCGCGCTGGCGTTGCATTGGCGCCTGAATGGCCGGGGCGCCGCCGCACGCCGGGCCACGGCCTGAGCCGGTAGCGGCCGCCAGGCCAGGGGGAACAGACCCTAGTCCGGCGACACCACCGCGCAATCGCGCCCGGCCCGCTTGGCCCGGTACAGGGCCTGGTCCGCGCGCCGCAGCACGTCGGACATGCTGGCGTCGGTGGCCAGGAAGCGCGTGATGCCGCCGCTGGCCGACAACACCACGGCATGACCGTCGACGTGGGCCGGATGCTGGCGCAGGCCGGCGCGCAAGCGGTCGCACACCGCCAGCGCCACGTCCGCATCCGCATCGGCCAGCAGCACGACGAATTCCTCGCCGCCCAACCGGCCCACCGCATCGCCTTCGCGCAGGCAGCCTTGCAGTTGCTCGCAGAAGTGGCGCAACGCGGCATCGCCGCCCAGGTGGCCGTAGCGGTCGTTGACCTGCTTGAAGTAGTCCAGGTCCAGCATCAACGCCGTGTGGCGCGCGCCGCGCCGCGCGGCTTGCAGCAGCGTCTGCATGCGCTGCAGGATTTCGGCGCGGGTCCAGCAGCCGGTCAGGTCATCCACCTTCGCCAGCCGCGCCAGCGCGGCCTCGTTGCGGCGATTCTCGGTCATGTCCATGCCGATGTTGATCACACTGCCGTCCGGCAGCCGCACGTTGGACCACATGACGGACAAGCGCTCGCCATCGCGCGCGAGCGGCTGCCACTCACGAAACGACTGCACGGGGGTGGGGCCCACGCTGCGCAGCACGCGGGCGCGAATCTCGGGATCTGGGTAGAACAGGGCCAACGGCTCGGGGTAGGCGTTGATTTCTTCGCGGGTCCAGCCAAAACGCCGTACACAGGCGTCGTTCCACAACACGCACTGGCCGTGCTCGTCGAACGCGTTGATCAGCACCGGCGCATTCTGGAACAGGGCCTCGTAGCGCGCGACCACCTCGCGCAGATGGCGCAGTTCGGCATCGCGGGCATCCCCCGCATCGGCAGGCTCGCCCTGGCCGGGCGGCGCACATGCCGCGGCGTCCGGCCGGCCCGTCTCGACGCGCGGCTGCGGCGAAATCAGAGCGTCATTCGATGAAACGAGTCGCATGGGTTCGCAGTCGGGAAAGGCGGCGCGCACTGGCCGCGTTGGCAGCCCGCGCCAAATGCGGCGCGGGGCGGCAAAGCGCGGCAAGTATACGTTTCAACCGGCAACGCAACTGCCAACAATCGTCAAGGCACCCCGCCCGCTTGCGCCCGGCCGTCTGCGCGCGCCACATCCGCCAGCCTGCACCGCCGGCAACCCCGGCCACGCCCCGCCGACAGCGCCCTACCAGGGAAACGCGATCAGGTCGCCGTACAGGCTGCGCAGCTTGGCCTTGACCTCGGCCGACTGCTGGTAGATGGCGATGAACTTCAACAGGCGCGGGTCCTGCGCGTTTTCCGGCCGGGTCACCCAGCGGATCGCGTAGCGGCGCACGTTCGTCGGATCGGTATTATCAAACGCCAGCCCGTCTTTCTCGCTCAGGCCGGCCTGCTTGGCAAAGGTGGGGTACGTGACCGACGCCGTGACGTCATCGAACGTGCGGGCCGATTGCGAGCCTTCGATCTGCACGAATCTGAGGCGCTTGGGGTTGTCGGTGACGTCCTGTAGCGTGGCCTGATGCGCCACGCCGGGTTTCAGCTTGATCAGGCCAACGGATTCCAGCAGCAGCAAGGCGCGGCCGGTATTGACCGGGTCATTGGGCACCGCGATGGTGGCGCCTTCGGGCAACGGCTCGCCCTTCTTGAGCTTCTTCGAAAACAGGCCGATGGTGGTCGAATAGCCGTAGGCGATGGGCGTCAGGTTCGCGCCGCGGCGCGCGTTGAACTGCTGCAGAAAGGGTTCGTGCTGAAAGAAGTTGGCATCGATCGACCCGTCGGCCACCGCGATATTCGGCAGCACCCAGTCGCTGAATTCCACCAGTTGCACCTCCAGGCCCTGCTTGCGCGCTTCGGCAATGGCCAGTTCGGTGGCGGCGTTGGCCACGGCGGGGATGACACCGATGCGCAGCGGCTTGTCGGCGGCCCGCGCAGGCGCGACGGCCGCCAGGCCGACCATGCCACAGAGGGCAAACGCCAAGGCGCGGCGCGCCAGAATCAGGAACAGGGATTGCTGGAACATGAATTCGTCCGGAAAAAATCGGGCATCAACCCGGGTATGGACGCTATTGTGCAGCAGCCGCGCCGCGCCATGGTGAAAAGCCTGCGCCCTCGCCAGGGCAATGGCGCCCGCCCGGCGGCGCTACACTCGACGCACCGCCGCCTGCCCTGGGCGCCCCCTGACGCCAGCTTCACGGAGCCAGACCTTGCAACATACCCCCACTCTGCCCACTCAAGTCACCCTGATCGGCGCGCCCACCGACATCGGCGCGGGCGCGCGCGGCGCCTCGATGGGCCCCGAAGCCCTGCGCGTGGCCGGCATCGGGCCGGTCATCGAAGCCCAGGGCTTTACCGTCACCGACCAGGGCAATCTCTACGGTCCGGCCAACCCCTGGCAGCCGCCGGTGGACGGCTATCGCCACCTGGCCGAAGTGACCGCCTGGAACCAGGCCGTGCACGACGCCGTGTACGGCGCGCTGGCCAAGGGCAGCCTGCCGATCCTGCTGGGCGGCGATCATTGCCTGGGCATCGGTTCGATCAGCGCCGTGGCGCGGCATTGCCGCGCCGCCGGCAAGAAGCTGCGCGTGCTGTGGCTGGACGCCCACACCGATTTCAACACCAATACGCTGACGCCCACCGGCAACATCCACGGCATGCCCGTGGCCTGCCTGTGCGGCCATGGCCCGGCGGAAATCACCGGCATGTCCGGCCAGACGCCCGACATCGATCCGTCCTGGGTGCGCCAGATCGGCATCCGCAGCGTGGACGACGGCGAAAAGCGCCTGGTGCACCAGGCCGGCCTGGAAGTGTTCGACATGCGCTACCTGGACGAAATGGGCATGCGCGCCACCATGCAGGCCGCGCTGGCCGGGCTGGACGACGACACCCACCTGCACGTGAGCTTTGACGTCGACTTCCTGGACCCGGAGATCGCCCCCGGCGTGGGCACCACCGTCATGGGCGGCCCGACCTACCGCGAGGCCCAGTTGTGCATGGAAATGATCGCGGACACCGGGCTGATGCGCTCGCTGGACGTGGTCGAGCTGAACCCCGCGTTCGACGTGCGCAACAAGACGGCCGACCTGGCCGTGGACCTGATCGAAAGCCTGTTCGGCAAGTCGACGCTGGTGCGCCGCGGCAACTGACTGGCCGCATCCCCCCATCCCCTCCAGGCGGCGCTGCCCCCGCAACCGCCGCCCTTTCCAACGAACCGGCCCGGCGCGCCCCACGCGGCGCGCCTTCGGCGTGGCCGCAGTTAGGCAATCCACCCATTGACCTTTCACATATGAAAATTTAACTTCTTGTGCAGGAATTTCCATTCCTTCACAAGCACACACATTCCGCCGGCTGGAGCGCCGGCCGCCCGCCTTCGTATTCGTGTCAATTCCAAATAATTCAATAACCGGTCCGCCGACGGGCCGTGGAGACAGACAGATGCGTATCAACCCCTTGTGGGCGGCCGCGGCCGCCCTGCTCGCCGCCTGCGCCGCGCACGCCCAAAGCAACGTCGTGCGGCTGGGCGTGTCCAACGACCGGTCCGGCATTTACGCCGATCTTGGCGGGCTGGGCTCGGAAATGGCCGTGCGCATGGCGGTCGAAGACTTCGGCGGCAAGGCGGCTGGCAAGACCGTCGAGGTGATTGGCGCCGACAACCAGAACAAGGCCGACATCGCCTCGGCCCTGGTGCGGCGCTGGTTCGACACCCAGGGGCTGGTCGCGGTGGTCGACGGCGGCGCCAGTTCGGCGGGCCTGGCCGCGCAGGGCGTGGCGCGCGAAAAAGGCGGCACCGCCCTGATCAGCGGCGGCTTTGCCGGCGACTTCAGCGGCAAACAGTGCAGCCCCCTCAGCACGCAGTGGGCGCCCGACACCTACGCGCTGGCCAACGCGGTGGTCAAGAGCGTGGTCGAAAGCGGTGGCAAGTCCTGGTATTTCATCACCACCGACTACGTGTTCGGCAAATCGCTGGAAGCCAACGCCAGCCGCTTCGTAGCGGCCGCTGGCGGCAAGGTCATCGGCAGCACGCGCCATCCGCTGGGCGCCTTGGACTTCGCCTCGTTCCTGGTGCAGGCGCAGTCGTCCAAGGCCGACGTGGTGGGCCTGGCCAGCGCCGG
This sequence comes from Achromobacter sp. ASV32, assembly GCF_016428805.1. GTDB lineage: Bacteria > Pseudomonadota > Gammaproteobacteria > Burkholderiales > Burkholderiaceae_B > Achromobacter. The sequence continues at coordinate 34,022 of NZ_JAELTJ010000021.1, read as the reverse complement.
CGGCGACCTGGTCAACCTGATCAAGCAGGCGCAGGAATTCGGCCTGACCGGCGGCAAGCAGCGCCTGTTGACCTTCCTGACCTTCATCAATGACGTGCAGGCCATGGGCCTGCCAGTGGCGCAGGGCCTGACCTTTCCCACCGGTTTCTACTGGGATGCCGACGACGACACCCGCGAATGGACCCGTCGCTGGCAAAAGAAAATGGGCGTGACCCGCCCGCCCTCGATCGTGCAGGCCCTGAGCTACGTCGCCACCACCCACTATCTGCAGGCCGCGCAGGCCGCCGGCACATTCGACGGCGCCGCGGTCAACCAGAAGATGCGCGAGTTGCCCATCACGACCAAACTGATCAAGAATGCCCGTATACGCCCTGAAGACGGACGCGTCATCATGGACCTGTATCTGGTGGAAGTGAAAAAACCGGCTGATTCCAAGTACCCGGGCGACTTCTACCGCATCCTGTCCACGGTGCCCGGCGAAAAGGTGTTCGTGTCGCTGGCCGACAGCGAGTGCCCGTTGGTCAAAAAATAAGCCCATCCCACGAGGAGACATTCCATGAAGTGCTATTGCGTCGTCAACTTCCGCGAGCCCTTGCAGGAAATGGACCCGCCCACCCCCGCGCCGCAAGGCACGCAGGTGCTGCTAAAGGTTCGCGCCGCGGGCGTCTGCCATAGCGACATCCACTTGTGGGAAGGCGGCTACGACCTGGGCCAGGGCCGCACCCTGTCGTTGAAGGAGCGCGGCGTCTCCCTGCCCCTGACCATGGGCCACGAAACCGTCGGCAGCATCGTCTCGGCCGGCCCCGATGCCCAAGGCCTGGCCCCTGGCGGCAACTACCTGGTCTATCCCTGGATCGGCTGCGGCGCCTGCCCCACCTGCCTGTCCGGCCAGGAAAACCACTGCACCGCTCCCGCCTGCCTGGGCGTGCACCGCGCCGGCGGCTACGCCGACCACATCCTCGTGCCGCACCCGCGCTACCTCATCGACATCGGCGACCTCGACCCCGCCCAGATCGCGCCCTACGCCTGCTCCGGCCTGACCACTTATTCCGCCCTGAAGAAAATCGGTGCAGAGGTCTACCGCGAACACCCCGTCGTCATCTTCGGCGCCGGCGGACTGGGCCTGATGAGCCTGACCCTCCTCAAAGCCCTCGGGGGCAAGGGCGGCATCGTGGTCGACATCGATCCCGCCAAACGCCAGGCTGCCCTCGAGGCCGGCGCCCTGGCCGCCATCGACGGCGCCGCCCCCGACGCCGCCCAGCAGATCCTCAAGGCCGCCGGCGGCAAACCCCTGCAAGCCGCCATCGACCTCGTTGGCGCCCCCGCCACCACCTCGCTCGCCTTCGACTTCCTCACCAAGGGCGGCAAACTCATCATCGTCGGCCTGTTTGGCGGCGCGTCGTCCTGGCCCATCGCCCTCATCCCCATGAAGGCCCTCTCCATCATCGGCAGCTACGTCGGCAACCTGGCCGAACTACGCGAACTCATGACCCTGGTGCGCGCCGGCAAAGTCCCCCCGATGCCCGTCCACCGCCATCCCCTGCAAGACGCCGACGCCGTCCTGGCCTCGCTACGCGCCGGCAAAGTGGTCGGCCGCGCAGTGCTCACGGTGGAGTAAACGACAACGGCGCGCCGCGGCCATTGCGCCGCGGCCCGTCCCTCTCCGCCCGCAAGCACAACAACAACAGAAAGCAAACCCGCGATAGGTCACACGCCCGACACCACGCCTCAATCGAACACAGCACCAAGCGCACCACTTACCCGCTGCGCCAAGCCTTTCCCCGCAAACCTCGCCCGCCCGCTTCGGTCCGGCACACCCTGCGCGACGGAGGGCCTACGAAGCACTCTCTCGCAAGATTCCGCATATCATAGGCACCACACACCCACCGCCCCCAAAAGGAAAAGCATGACAGACCGCCAGCTAACCATCCTCGCGGCCCTGAACCTGCTAGTGGCCGTAGGCGCCGGTGCCTTCGGCGCCCACGGCCTGAAGCGCCTGGTCACGCCCGAGCTGCTCTCGGTCTGGCAAACCGGCGTGCTGTACCATCTCATCCACGGCCTGGGCCTGTTCGTCATCGCCCTGCTGGGCGCCCGCTACGGCTCCCCGCTGCTGTCGGCCGCCGGCCTTGTCATGTTCATCGGCATCGTCCTGTTTTCAGGCAGCCTCTACGTCCTGACCTTGACGGGCACCCACTGGCTGGGCGCCATCACCCCGCTGGGCGGCGCCGCATTCCTGGCCGCCTGGGCCATGGTGGCCCTGGCCGCCTACCGCGCCCAAGGCTGATTTTCCACCCGTGTGCATTGCCCCAGGCGGCCTGACGGCCGCCGCCCCTGTTGAGCCTTGATGTCTTCCGCCACCGTCTTTCCCGCCACCCGTCATCACTCCGCCGCCGCCGGCATCGCCTGCGTCATCGGCGGCATCTTCTTCCTGACGCTCAGCGACGCCAACGCCAAATGGCTTGGCACGAACTACAACCCGCTGCAGATCCTGTTCCTGCGCGCCCTGATCGCGCTGCCCTTCGTCACCGCGCTCGCCATCGGCCTGGGCGGCCGCCGCGTATTGCGCACCGCGCACCCCGGCCTGCACCTGACGCGCGGCGCCATCAATGTGGTCTCGGCCTGTTGCTTCTACCTGGGCTTGCGCGCGCTGCCGCTGGCCGAGGCCACCGCCATCGCCTTCGCCGCGCCGCTATTCGTCACCGCGCTGTCGGTGCTGATCCTGAAAGAACGCGTCGATGGCCGGCGCTGGCTGGCCGTGCTGGCCGGCTTTGCGGGCGTGCTCATCATCGTGCGCCCGGGCACCGACGCCTTCCAGGCCGCTACCTTGCTGCCGCTGACGACCGCCCTGCTCTACGCGGTCATGATGATCACCGCGCGCGGCATCAGCAGCGGCGAAGGCATGTTGACGACCACTTTCTACATCGTCGCGGGCCAACTGGTCTGTAGCGCCGTCGGCCTGCCATGGGTCTGGCAGACCCCGGCCCTGGCCGACCTGCCGTACTTCGCGGCGGTGGCCTTATTCAGCACGCTGGGCCTGGCGCTGATCACTCAGGGCTTTCGCATCGCGCCGGCGTCGGTGGTGGCGCCGTTCGACTACACCGGCCTGATCTGGGCCACCGTGCTCGGTTGGGTTTTCTGGCGCGAAGCGCCGGATGCCTACGCCTACCTGGGCGCCCTGTTCATTGCCGGCAGCGGCGTCTACATCGCGCTGCGCGAGGCCCACGGTTCGCGCAAGCGCCGCGCCAAGGCATAGACGCGGCACGCTGACGCCCTGGCATGGCTTGCGGCCGCCCTGCGGCGACCGCATCCGCCGCTATTCCGTCAGTGGCGGAAAATTGCGCGTGAGCACGCGCGCCACGTTGGGCTCCAGCGCCGCCTGGCGCGCCACCGCCATCAGGGCGGGACAGTTGGCCTCGAACCAGGCCTGACCCGGCCGCCAATGGGTCATCACCGTCACGTACAGGTCCAGCGCCGAAAAGCGGCGTCCCAGCATATGCGGCGCGCCGGCCTGGCGCTCCAGTTCCAGCCACAACTCCGCGCGCCGCATGTGCACCCGTTCGCGCAGCAGGTCGGCCGCGGCGCCCGGGGTGGTCCATTGCGCGGGATCGTCGCCGTACGTGAAGGTGGGATAGACGGCCGCCACCAGGCGGATCAGCAGATTCAGGAAATGCGCCCGCTCGGGCTTTTTGGCCTCGGGCGCCAGCCCGGCCTGCGGCGCCACGTCGTGCAGATGCAGCACCATGGCTGCGCTTTCGGTCATGACCTCGCCATCCGGCGTGATCAGCGTGGGCACCTGGCCCAGCGGATTCAAGTGCAGCAGGCGCTCGCGTTGCGGGCCCGGTTTCAGGTACGGCACATCCGTCAGGGTGTGCGGCACGTTGGCCAGCGCCAGCGCCATCTCGACCACCGCCGAACCGCAGCCGGGCGAACCGATCAATTCATAGGTCTTCATGGCCATCACCCTCCTGTAGGCGCCGGCGCCACCCGCAGCAGTTCGCCGGGCGATGCGTCGGTCAGCACATAGATATAACCGTCCGGTCCCTGCCGCACGTCGCGGATGCGCGCCTGGCGCTCGACCAGCAACTGTTCCTCGGCCACCACCTTGTCGCCGTCCAGCGTCAGGCGGATCAGGTTCTGGTTGGCCAGCGCGCCGATGAACAGTGAATGACGCCAGGCTGGAAAGCGGTCGGCGTTGTAGAACGCCATGCCGCTGATCGCCGGCGACTTCGGCCACCAGTACAGCGGCGGCTCCATGCCCGGCAACGTCTCGCCCTTGGCCTCGGGTATCGGCTGGCCCGAATAGTTGATGCCGTAGGTCGCCAGCGGCCAGCCATAGTTCTTGCCCGGCGCGACCAGATTGATTTCGTCGCCGCCGCGCGGCCCGTGTTCGTTTTCCCATAGCGCCCCGGTCCAGGGATTGAGCGCCATGCCTTGCGGATTGCGATGCCCATAAGACCAGATCTCGGGACGCGCGCCCGTCTTGCCCGCGAACGGATTGTCGGCCGGCACCGAGCCGTCTGCCTTCAGGCGCACCACTTTACCCTGCAGCTTATCCAGGTCCTGCGCGGTCGGGCGCTGGTTGTTTTCGCCCAGCGAGATGAACAGATACCCCTTGCCGTCGAACACCAGGCGCGAGCCGAAGTGCAGGCCCTCGGACAGCTTGGGGGCCTGGCGGAACAGCACCTTGAAATCCTGCAGCCCGCTGCCGTCGGCCGCCAGTTTGCCGCGGCCGACCACGGTGCCGCTGCGCTTGCCGTCAGATTCGGCGTACGACAGATACACGTAGCGGTCCCGCGCGAAGTCGGGCGACAAGGCCACGTCCAGCAGGCCGCCCTGGCCCTGCGCGGCCACCTTGGGCACGCCGGTCAACGGCTTGGACAGGCCGCCGGGTATGCGCAACAGCCGCAGGTTGCCGGGCCGTTCGGTGATCAGCACGCCGCCCTCGGGCAGAAAGGCCATCGACCAGGGATGATCAAGGCCCCCCACGACAGCGGTGACCTGCGCCGCCACGGCAGGCGGACGGTCGGGACTTTTTATCGGGCTGGCCATCGCGCTTGCCGCGGACAACGCGGCGCCGGCAAAAGCGAAAAGGGACACGGCGCGACGAGTCGCGGACAGGCGTTGCGGCATGGACATCTCCGGCGGCTGGGTGGGCGGCGGCGGCACGCAGCGGTGGCGTACCATAGCGGCAAAGCGCGACGGCTTGCGCGCTTTCTCCAAGGAGTCAACCTTACATGAAACTGTACTACATGCCCGGCGCGTGCTCGCTCGCGTCCCACATCGTTCTGGAATGGATCGGCAAACCGTACGACACGCATAAGCTCAGCCGCGACGAACTCAAGGGCCCCGAGTTCCTGAAGATCAATCCGCTGGGCGCCGTGCCCGCGCTCGTCGACGGCGATTTCGCCCTGACGCAGAACATCGCCATCCTGGAATACCTGGCCGAACAGGCCCCGCAAAGCAAGCTGCTGGGCGACGGCTCGGCGCGTTCGCGCGCCGACGTGCGCCGCTGGCTGGGCTTCATCAACTCGGACATCCACAAGACGTTCTCGATGATCTTCGGCGCCCAGCGCTACCTGAACGACGAAGGCCCGCAACGCGAGCTGGCCGCCTCCGCGTCCAAACAGCTGACCCGCCTGTTCGCGCTGCTGGACGCACAACTGGCCGGCAAGCCTTACCTGGCCGGCGCCGAGCCGTCGGTGGCCGACGCCTATCTGTACGTCGTGCTGCGCTGGGGACACGTCAAGCAGATCGACCTGTCGGGCCAGGACCATCTGGCCGCGTTCTTTGCGCGCATGCAGGAAAACAGCGGCGTGAAGGCCGCCCTGAACGCCGAAGGCCTGGCGTGATCAGACCGGCGCGGCGGCTTCCAGCACCTTCTTGACCGCCGCCAGGAAACGCCGCGCCAGCAAGGGCGGCGCGCTCAGGTTCGAGTGCGTCGCCCAGACCTCGACGCTGGCCGCCGGCGCAATCGGCCGCAGCACCATGTGTTCGGTCTGGTCCGGCGCGATGCACCAGGCATCCACCAGCGCCGGCCCCAGGCCCTGCTGCACGAACGAACAAGCCGTGACCGGCGAATGCACCTCGACCGCCGCCGCACAGGCCGGCCCGGCGCCGAAGAACGACTGCAATGCTCGGCCCAGCGGCGTGTCCCGCGGGTAGCCGATCCAGGCCGCCGAGACGAAATCCTCGGGATGCACCACCTCGTGGTCCGCCAGCGGATGGCCCTTGGGCAGCGCACAGATCACCGGCACGGTCGCCAGCTTGACCGAGGTCAGATTGGGATGATCGGGCGGTTGCATCGAAATGCCGATATCCGCCTGCCCCGACAGAAAGTACGCCGCCAGCTCATCGAACGTGACGCTGCGATAGTCCACCCGCGCATCCGCATGACGGTCGCGGAACCGCCGCAGCGCCAGCGGCACCAGCCGCTGGCCATAGCTGGCGCTGGCCACGATCTTGAGCATGCCCGCACCCGATTGCCCCAGGCTGGCCGCCAGATCATTGACCCGCTGAATGCCGCCGTACACCTGCTCGACCTCGGCATACAGCCGCCGCGCCTCGGCCGTGGGCGACAGCCGGCTCTTGACCCGCTCGAACAGCCGGTAGCCCAAGCGGCTCTCGGTCAGCGCCAGCACCCGGCTCACGGCCGGCTGCGACACATGCAGCATGCGTCCCGCGCCGCTGATCGACCCCGCCATCATGATGGCGCGAAACACCTCGATCTGGCGCAGGTTGAGCGGCCGGCCGGCGCTGGGCCCGACCTCGTCGGCATAGGCGTGCGCATCCATTTTCTTCCCCTTGTTCGTGGCGACACTCGATAACGGCGGATTATAGGTTTTCGACATTTTTCGATGACGCAGTGCCGCAAACCCGGTGCTAATCTGCCCGCCTGCCCACAACAAAACAAGGGGAATCCACCATGCAACGCTCTGTTTTCCGCACGCTCGCCGCCTTGGCGCTCGGCACAACGCTGGCCGGCAACGCGCTGGCGGCCGCCTATCCCGACAAACCCATTACCTTCATCGTGCCGTCCGCCGCCGGCGGATCGCCCGACGTGCTCTCACGCCTGATCACCACCCAGCTGTCGCGCGACACCGGCGCCACCCTGGTGGTCGAGAACCGCCCCGGCGCCGCGGGCAACATCGGCATCGCCCTGGTCAAGCGCGCCGCCGCCGACGGCTACACGGTCGGCTACGGCAACATCAACACGCTGGCGGTCAACCGCTCGCTGTTCAAGCGCCTGCCCTACGACGTCGACAAGGACCTGACCCCGGTCGCCCATATGTTCGACCTGTACAACGCGCTGATCGTGCCGGCCGACTCGCCCGTCAAGAGCGTGCAGGACCTGATCGACCGCGCCCGCAAGGAACCCGGCCGCCTGTCCTATGGCGCCTCGGGCGTGGGCACCACCGGCCACATGGGCGGCGAACTGTTCAAGAGCATGGCGAAGGTCGACGTCATGTTCATCCCGTACAACGGCGGCCCCGCCGCCATCCAGGACCTGCTGGGCGGCCGCCTGGACTACCTGTTCGTCAACACGTCCGAAGCCGCGCCGCTGGTCAAGAGCGGCAAGGTCCGCGCCATCGGCGTCAGCAGCCTGAAGCGCCTGGCGCTCATGCCCGACGTGCCCACCCTGGACGAAGCCGGCCTGAAGGGCTATGAAACCGTGGCCTGGGGCGGCGTGGTCGCCCCCAAGGGCACCCCGCCCGACGTCGTCGCCAAGCTCAACGCCGACATCCAGAAGGCCTTGCAGGCCCCCGAAGTACGCACCGGCCTGGAAACCCTGGGCGCCGTGCCCGCCACCGGTTCGCCCGAGGAATTCAAGCAGCTGATCGACCGCGAAACGGCCAAGTGGCAGCAGATCATCGAAACCGCCGGCATCGAGAAGCTGGACTGATCCGCGCCCGCCCGTCCCCCACCGCCCATGACCGATAGCCCAATGCCCCACCGCGCCCCCGCCGACGCCGCCCGCCAGGACCACACCAACGCCGCCTTGCAGGCCGACTTCATCGTGGCGGGCGCCACGCTCATCGATGGCACGGGCGGCCCGGCCTGCCCGGGCGACCTGGCCGTGCGGGACGGCCGCATCGCGGCCGTGGGGGCCTTCGCGCATCCTGCCGGCGTGCCGGTCCTGGATGCCCGCGGCCTGGCGCTCGCGCCCGGCTTCATCGACTCGCACACCCACGACGACGGCTACCTGCTGGCACATCCCGACATGCTGCCCAAGGTCTCCCAAGGCATCACCACCGTGGTCACCGGCAACTGCGGCATCAGCCTGGCGCCGCTGTCGCGCCACGACATTCCCCAACCGCTGGATCTGCTCGGCCCCACCGACCTGTTCCGCTACCCCACCTTCCGCGCGTGGACCCAGGCCCTGGCTGACACGCCCGCCGCCGTCAACGTCATTCCGCTGGTCGGCCACACCACCTTGCGCGTGGCCGTCATGGACGACACCTCGCGTGCCGCCAACGACGCCGAACGCCAAGCCATGCGCGCCTTGCTCGAAGAAGCCCTGGACGCCGGCGCCTTCGGCGTCTCCACCGGCACCTTCTACCCGCCCGCCAGCGCCGCGCCCACCGACGAAATCCTCGACGTCTGCCAGCCGCTGCGCGGCCGCCCCGGCGCGCTCTACGCCACCCACCTGCGCGACGAAGCCGACCACATCGTCCCGGCCATGGAAGAGGCCTTGCTGATCGGCCGCGAACTCGATTGCCGCGTCGTCTTCTCGCACCACAAGCTGGCCGGCGAACGCAACCACGGCCGCAGCCGCGAAACCCTCGACCTCATCAGCCGCGCCGCCGCCGCCCAGCCCGTCTGCCTGGACTGCCATCCCTACCCGGCCACCTCCACCATGCTGCGGCTGGACCGCGCCCGCCTGGCCAGCCGCACCCTGATCACCTGGTCCAAGGGCTACCCCGCCGCCACCGGCCGCGACTTCAGCGACGTCATGGCAGAACTCGGCCTGGACGACGAAGCCGCCCTGGCCCGCCTGGCCCCCGCCGGCGCCATCTACTTCCTGATGGACCCGGCCGACGTCAACCGCATCTTCAGCCATCCGCTCACCATGGTCGGCTCCGACGGCCTGCCCTTCGACCCCCATCCGCACCCACGCCAATGGGGCACCTTCACCAACGTGCTGCGCACCCTGGTGCGCGAACAACGCCTGCTCTCGCTCGAAACCGCCATCCACAAAATGACCGGCCTGGCCGCCGCCCAATACGGCCTGTCCCAGCGCGGCCTGCTGCGCCAGGGGTATCATGCTGACCTGGTGCTGTTCGATCCCGCCACCGTCACAGACTTGGCCACTTTTTCAGCTCCCATTCAGGCAAGCCAGGGCATCCGCCACGTGTGGGTCAACGGCAAACCGGTATGGGACGGGGAACGAACCGGCACCGAACGCCCGGGCCAGGTACTTGCGCCCGGCAATGCAATACCTTGGAGTCAACAAAGTGAATAGCTATTCCCAGGGCTGTTACCTGGGTGTTTTGGGCGGCATGGGCCCCATGGCCGGCGCCGCCTTCGCGCTACGCCTGGCGGCGCTTACCCCCGCCGACGCAGACCAGCAACACATCCCCACCCTGCTGCGCAACGATCCCCGCATCCCCGACCGTTCCAGCGCCTACATGGCCGGCGGCGAGAATCCCTTGCCCTACATGGTCGAAGGCGTCCGCTTCCTCGAACGCGCCGGCGCCCAGCTCATCGCCATCCCCTGCAACACCGCCCACCTCTGGTACGACGAAATCGCCGCGTCCACCCAGCTTCCGGTCCTGCACATCATCCGCGCCGTCATCGACGACCTGCGCCGCCTGGGCCTGCCCACAGGCCGCATCGGCCTGATGGGCACCGCCGCCACGCTCAAGCTCGGCCTGTACCAGCGCCACCTCGAAGCCGAAGGCTACACCTGCATCGTGCCCGACGACGACGAAGTCGAACGCTATTGCATGACCTCCATCCGCGCCGTCAAAGGCAACCGGCTGGAAGCCGCCTACCCCCCCGCCGCCGAAGGCATCGCCCGCCTCAAGGCGCGCGGCGCCGACGCCGTCGTCCTGGGCTGCACCGAGCTCCCCCTGGCCGTCCCCCACGCGCTACGCCCCAGCCTGGGCATCACGCTGACCGACTCGATAGACGCCCTGGCCCGCGCCGCCATCGCGCACTACCTGGCCGACCAGCCCGAGCAACGCATCGCGGCCTGACGCAAGACCAACAAGCCGGCCTGCGCCCAAACGCAGGCCGCGCCCGCCCCGCTACGCAAGCAGCCAGCTTCCCCAGCCGGCCGCAGGCCACCGCCCCACCCAAACGCGAATCGCCCCAGCAACCTCCACCGTTGCACGACATTCGTCGAGCCCCCAAAACAGCGCAAGCGCGCAGCGACTGCCCCACGACGCCCCTCGGTGCGTATGCCGGGAGCCGGCCGCCCGCGCGGCCGGTCCCGGCGGGCGACGCAAATCCCCTGCGTATGTCGCGGTCTGGCAGCGCCACAATTCTCGAAGGCCGTAGCCCGGCGGGCGGGGCCTTGGGGTGGCGAGCAACCTCGATGCGCCCGAGGGAATCCGAAGGTAGCCGAAGGCGGACGAGGATGACGCAGGGGTCGTCCGGAGCGAAGGCTCCGGACCGCAATCGTGGGCGCTCGCCACCCCAAGGCCCCGCCCGCCGGGCGACCTACGAAGCAATCAATGCACAAAAAAAAGGCGCACTCTCACGAGATACGCCCAATTTCCCTTCGCGGGGAATAAACCAAACCGATCAGCCGCCCAGATAAGCCTTACGCACCTGATCATTGACCAACAGATTCGCCCCGGTATCCTGCAGTACGACGCGCCCGTTCTCCAACACGTAGCCACGATCCGCCACCTGCAGCGCCTTATTGGCATTCTGCTCAACCAGGAACACCGTCACGCCCTGCTCGCGGATCTCGCGAATGATGTCGAAGATCTGCGCGATCACCAGCGGCGCCAAGCCCAGCGTAGGCTCATCCAGCAGCAACAACCGCGGCCGCGTCATCAACGCCCGCCCGATCGCCAGCATCTGCTGCTCGCCCCCCGACATCAGCCCCGCCCGTTGCGCCGCGCGCTCCTTCAAGCGCGGAAACAGACCATAGACATGATCGATGCCCGCCTGGATCTCGTCGCGCTTGAGGAAAAAGCCGCCCATCATCAGGTTCTCGGCCACCGTCAGGTCCTTGAACACCCGCCGCCCTTCAGGCGAAATGGCAATGCCATTGCGCATGATGTGGTGAGTATCCTTGTTCGTGATGTCCTCACCCTCGAACGTGATCCTGCCTTCCTTGGCTCGCGGATTGCCGCAGACCGTCATCAGCAGCGTCGTCTTGCCCGCGCCGTTCGCGCCGATCAGCGTCACGATCTCGCCCTGATTGACGTCCACCGATACCCCGTTCAGCGCCTGAATCGCGCCGTAGAACGTGTGTATGTTTTCCAGCTTCAGCATCATTCCTCCCCCAGATACGCCTTGATGACGCGCTCGTCGTTGCGCACCTGCTCGGGGGTGCCGGTCGTAATCGGCTTGCCGTGCTCCATCACCAGAATGCGGTCCGAAATGCCCATGATCAGGCTCATATCGTGCTCGATCAGCAGCACCGCCACGCCGAACTCGCGGCGCAGCTGATCGATCAGCGACTGCAGATCGCGCTTTTCCTGCGGGTTCAGGCCCGCCGCCGGCTCGTCCAGCATCAACAGGCGCGGCTTGGTGATCATGCAGCGCGCGATCTCCAACCGGCGTTGGTGGCCGTAGGCCAGGTTGCCCGCCTCGCGGTTGGCATACTCGCGCAGCCCCATGAAATCGAGCCACTGCGCCGCGCGCGACAGCGCGTCGGCCTCGGACTGACGATAGGACTTCAGCTTGAGCAGCCCCGGCAGCAGCCGCGACTCCACCTGCGTATGCTGCGCCACCAGCAGGTTTTCCAGCACCGTCAGCTGCTTGAACAGCCGCACGTTCTGGAACGTGCGCACCAGCCCATGGCGCGCCACCTTGTGGCTGGGCAGCCCCGTGATGGACTTGCCGTCCATCACGATATCGCCCGCCGTCGGCGCGTAGAACCCGCCCACGCAGTTGAACACCGTGGTCTTGCCGGCCCCGTTCGGGCCGATGATGGCGAACACCTCGTCGGATTTGACCTCGAACGCCACGCTGTCCACGGCCAGCAGGCCGCCGAATCGCATGGTCAGTCCGGATACTTTCAGCAATGCCTCGCTCATTTAGCCAGCTCCACGTGGGGACGCTTCATGGGCAACAACCCCTGCGGACGCCACATCATCATCAATACCATCACCAGACCGAACATCAGCATCCGGTACTCGGCGAACTCGCGCGCCAGCTCGGGCAGCACCGTGAGCAGGATGGCCGCCAGGATCACACCCACCTGCGATCCCATGCCCCCCAGCACCACGATCGCCAGGATCAGCGCGGACTCGATGAAGGTGAAGGATTCCGGGTTCACCATGCCCTGGCGGGCCGCGAAGAACGCGCCGCCGAAGCCGGCAAAGGTGGCGCCCAGCGTGAACGCCGACAGCTTGATGCGGGTCGGGTTCAACCCCAGCGAACGGCAGGCGATCTCGTCCTCGCGCAGCGCTTCCCAGGCGCGGCCGACCGGCATGCGGATCAGGCGCGTGGACACGAACAGCGTGATCAGCGCCAACAGCAGCGCCATCATGTAGAGGTAGATCACCATGTGCTGGTTCTGGAACGTCAGGCCGAAGAAGTCATGGAACGTCGTGCCCCCTTCCGTGCTGGCGCGGCGCGTCATTTCCAGGCCGAACACCGACGGCTTCGGAATGCCCGAGATGCCGTCCGGACCGCCCGTCAGCGTGTTCAGGTTGATCAGCAACAGGCGGATCATTTCCCCGAAACCCAGCGTCACGATGGCCAGGTAGTCGCCGCGCAGGCGCAGCACCGGAAAGCCCAGCACGAAGCCGAACAGCGCGGCCATCGCGCCCGAGAACGGCAGCGCTTCCCAGAAGCTCCAGCCGCCCCAGTGGTACAGCAAGGCGTAGGTGTAGGCGCCGACGGCGTAAAAGCCCACGAAGCCCAGGTCCAGCAGACCGGCGAAGCCGACCACGATGTTCAGGCCCAGGCCCAGCATCACGTAGATCAGCACCAGCGTGGCGATGTCCACCGAGCTGCGGCCGGCGAAGAACGGCCACGTGACCGCCACCGCCAGGATCAGGAACATCAGGAGCTTGTTGCTCTTGGCCGGCGCCGACGGCAGCGTCGGCAGGCCCGTCTTCAGTTTCTGGAACGGCTTGGCGATCCAGGGACGCAGGAGCTGGAACACGAACACGACCGCGGCGGCCAGGGCCACCAGCGACCAATGCGATTCCATCGACGTGCGCGCGCCCTGCCGGATCAGTTGCAGGCCGAAGACGGGGGTGACGATGACCGCGGTCAGTACCGCCGCCATCGTGGCGTTTTTCAGGTTGTTGTTCGACATCAGACTTTTTCCACCTCAGGTTTGCCCAACAGCCCGGTGGGACGGAACAGCAGGATCAGGACCAGCAGCGAGAACGCCACGATGTCCTTGTACTGCGACGAGATATAGGCTGCCGCGAACGTTTCGGCCAGGCCCAGCAACACGCCGCCCAGCATCGCGCCGGGGATGCTGCCGATGCCGCCCAGCACCGCCGCCGTGAAGGCCTTGATGCCGGCCAGAAAGCCGATGAAGGGATTGAGCTTGCCGATGGTGATGGCGATCAGCACGCCGCCCACCGCCGCCAGGATCGCGCCCATCACGAACGTGAAGGAGATGACGCGGTTGGTGTCGATGCCCAGCAGGTTGGCCATGTGCATGTCCTGCGAGCAGGCGCGCGAAGCGCGGCCCATGCGGGAGTACTTGATGAACAGCGTCAGCGCCACCATCAGCACCACCGTCACCACGATGATCATGATGCGCGAATACGGCACCGTCACATCGAAGTCGGATCCCATGTGGAATTGCACCGCGCCGGACACCAGCGACGGCACCGCCATGTCGCGCGCGCCCTGGCCCAGGGCAACCCAGTTCTGCAGGAAGATCGACATGCCGATGGCCGAGATCAGCGCCACCAGGCGGGGACTGCCTCGCACGGGCCGGTAGGCCACGCGTTCGACCGAGAAACCGTAGATGCCGGTAACGGTAATGGCCACCAGCAGCATGGCCGCGATGATGAACGGTACCGGCAGGCCGCTGCCCGTTCCGATCGCCGTCAGGGTGACCAGGCCGACATAGGCGCCGATCATATAGATTTCGCCGTGGGCGAAGTTGATCATACCGATGATGCCGTAGACCATTGTGTAGCCGATGGCAATCAACGCGTAGATCGCGCCCAGAGACAATCCATTGAAGAATTGCTGGGTAAGTTGGGGTATGAGGTCGGACATTATTTCTCTTGCTCCAAATAGTTCCGGCTCCGGTAGAGAGACCCGGAGCCGGAAACCTGGGCGTATTTTATAAGGGCCTGTCATCAGCGTTTGCCGGCCGCACAGCGCTTTTGGCGCATCGCTACGCGGATTACGGCACAACGACAACGACAGGCCCTTCACGCCGGCAACCGCGCCGGCGACAATCGCGGGAGTTTACAGCTGGGTCTTCTTGCCGTTCTTATCCCATTTGTAAACGGCGAACTCGAAGTTCTTCAGATCGCCCTTGGCGTCGTACTCGACCTTGCCGATGCCGGTGTTGAACGTGGTCTTGTGCATGTAGTCGGCCACCTTGGCGGGGTCTTCGCCCACCGCGGTGATGCTGTCGGCCAGGATCTGGACGGCGGCATAGGCCGGCATCTGGAAGGCGCCGTCCGGATCGCGCTTGGCGTCCTTGAAGGCCTTGACGATGCTTTCGTTGCCCGGCAGCTTGGTGAAGTCGGCGGGCAGCGTGACCAGCAGGCCTTCGATGGCCGGACCGGCGATGGCCACCAGGTCCTGGTTGGCCGTGCCTTCCGGACCCATGAACTGGACCTTCAGGCCCTGTTCACGCGACTGGCGCAGCAAGAGGCCCAACTCGGGGTGGTAGCCGCCAAAGTAGACCAGGTCGACGCCGGCCGACTTGAGCTTGGTGATGATGGCCGAGTAGTCGCTGTCGCCGACGTTGATGCCTTCGAACAGCGCGACGTTCACGCCTTCCTTGGTCAGGGTGTCCTTGACCTGGGTGGCCACGCCCGAGCCGTAGGTCTGCTTGTCGTGCAGCACGGCGACCTTCTTGGGCTTGAGGGTGTTGGCGATGTAGCGGGCGGCGTACGGGCCTTGCTGGTCGTCGCGGCCGATCGTGCGGAAGAAGAAGTGCGGCTTGATGGTGTCGGTGACCAGGGGCGAGGTGGCGCCCGGGGTGATGCCGACGATGCCTTCCTGTTCGTACACGTTCACGGCGGCCACGGTCACGCCCGAGCACGCATGGGCCACGGCGAACTTGGCGCCGGAGTTGACCACGCGGTTGGCAGCCGGCACGGCTTGCTTGGGTTCGCAGCCGTCGTCGATCAGGATGGGTTCGAGCTTCTTGCCCTTGACGCCGCCCTTGGCGTTGATGGTCTCGATGGCCGTCAGCGCGCCAGCCTGGATCTGGTCGCCGTACTGGGTGTTGGGACCCGTCATGGGTTGCGGGATGCCGATCTTGATCGTATCGGCGGCGTGCACGGAACCTGCCAGGGCGAGCGCCCCAAATGCCATAGCTACCGGGGTAAGGCGATGCAGAAACTTCATGCGGAATTCTCCAGCAAGGTTGTGAGCGGCTCTGTTCGACCCGGTCTATCAGGTGGATACCCCGAAATCCGCATCGCCCGTCGCCGGCTTCTTGGGCAAAAACACAGTGTGGGCGGTATTCTGGAAGCAAGCAGACATACTGTCACTGCGTGTAATCCCCAATATTTCACGGCAAACTTTTAATCGTGACGCATTGGTGCGACAAGTCCGTGAAAACGCAGGAGAAATCCGCGCGGCGCCTTGGAAAGCCACTGGCGCCGGCAGTTAAAACATGGTGGGTGATTTATATGAATAATCATTGAGACGCCGTTTGATTTCGCGTTTTCATACAGTACTTACGCGAGTCTTACGGATAATGATTATCCCGTTAATAATCCCGGACGATTTTCGAAAATAAAAATCAGGCGTTGGCCGGTTTGGCCAGGTTCCACATCAGGGCCCGGAACGGCGCCAGCATGCTGATGTTGACCGCCAGCTTCACGGCCAGGTCGCCGACCATCCAGGTGACCCACGGCGCGCCCGTGGCGGCAAACGCCACGCTGAAGAACACGGCCGTATCCAGCACCGCGCCCAGCACCCCCGACACCAGCGGCGCGCGCCACCAGCGCTGGTCGCGCAGGCGGTCGAACACCTGGATGTCGACCAGTTGCGCGCAGATATACGCCAGGCCCGAAGCCAGCGCGATGCGCGGCGAGGCCACCCACACCGACACGGCCAGGGCCGCGGCGAACCCGAACCAGGCCACGCGCCGCGCGGCGGCCGGGCCGAAGCGGCGGTTCAGCACATCGGTCACCAGGAAGGCGACCGGATACGACAGGCCGCCCCAGGTCAGCCAGTTGTTCAGCGGCACCTGCACCAGGATGTTCGAGCCCACCACCACCAGCAGCATGCACAGCACGGCAATGCCGAACTGCGCCCGGCTCATGGGCGCGAAGCGCGAGACCGCCTGGCTCATTTGCCGAACTCCTCGGCCAGCTCGCGCGAGCGGCGCGCGGCCGCGGCCATGGCGTCTTCGACGATGCCGGCAAAGCCCGCTGCATCGAAGGCGGCCAGCGCCGCGGCGGTGGTGCCCCCCTTGGACGTGACCCGTTCGCGCAGGACCGAAGGCGGGTCGGACGACTCCGCCGCCAATTTCGTGGCGCCGGCAAACGTGCCCAAGGCCAGTTGGCGGGCCTGCTCGGCGGTCAGGCCGACCTTCTGGCCGCCCGCGATCAGGGCTTCGAGAAACAGGAACACATAGGCCGGGCCGCTGCCCGACAAGGCGGTGACGGCATCCAGCGCCGCGTCGTCGGCCACCCAGACCACTTCGCCGACGCTGCCCAGCAAGGTGGCGGCCAGGTCGCGATCGGCCTGCCCCACCCCGTCCAGCGCGGCCAGGCCGGTGATGCCGGCCCCGACCAGCGCTGGCGTATTGGGCATGCAACGCACCAGGCGGCGCCACGGCGCGCCGGGCGATCCCAGCCATCCTGCCAGCGTATCGGCGCGGATGCCGGCCGCCACGCTTACCACCAACGTGTCGTCTCGCAACCACTGACGCGTGGAAGCCACAACGTCTTTCATGTTCTGTGGCTTGACCGCGAACACCCAGACGCGGCAGGCCGCCAGGGCCTCGTCGGGGGCCGTTGCGGTGGTCATGCCGCGGGCCTGCCAGGAGGCGTGGGAATCCTGGTTAATGTCAATGACATGGATGCTGCCGGCGGGGCATACTTTGCCGGCCAGACCGGCGGCCAGCGCAGCGGCCATATTGCCGCCGCCGATGAACGCAATCGAAAGTTCGTTTTTCATAGGAAGCGATTGTAAACCGGGAGGTTCACCCTGGAAAAAAAAGAAAATGTTCGTTCGCGCCTGAAACGCGCAATTTGACAGGCGTTTTAAGTGATGTGAAAGTCACGGTTTTGTCACAAACAATTCATAAGGTGACGTGTTTTCCGCGCCCGGACAACCCTGTGCGCGATACATGCCCAACTGGAGGAAACCTCTCATGCGATCCCACCGAATTGCCCTCACCTTCGCCGCGGTCATGGCGGCGTTTTCCGGCGCTTCCGCGCAGGCAGCTACCGAAATCACGTTCTGGCACTCGATGGAAGGCGCGCTGGGCGACCGCGTCAATGGCCTGGTCGAAGAGTTCAACAAGAAGAACCCCGACTACCAGGTCAAGGCCGTCTACAAGGGCAACTACGGCGAATCCATGAACGCCGGCATCGCCGCGTTCCGCGCCGGCAACGCCCCGGACATTCTCCAGGTGTTCGAAGTCGGCACCGCCACCATGATGTACGCCAAGGGCGCCATCAAGCCGGTGCAGCAGATGTCGGAAGAAGTCGGCAACCCGATCGATCCGAAGGAATTCATCGGCGCCGTGGCCGGCTACTACTCGTCGGCCGACGGCAAGCTGGTGTCGATGCCCTTCAACAGCTCGACCGTGGTGTTCTACTACAACAAGGACGCCTTCAAGAAGGCCGGCCTGGATGCCGACAAGCCGCCCAAGACCTGGGAAGAGCTGGCCGCCGCCGGCCAGAAGCTCAAGGCCGCGGGCCAGGAATGCGGCTACACCACGTCGTGGCCGTCGTGGGTCCAGCTGGAAACGTTCTCGGCCTGGCACAACGTGGCGTATGCCACCAAGGACAACGGTTTCGGCGGCCTGGACGCCCGCATCGCCATCAACACCCCGCTGCACGTGCGCCATCTGGAAAACCTGGCCAAGCTCGGCAAGGAAGGCATCTTCATGTATGGCGGCCGCGGCGACGAGCCGAACTCGCTGTTCATCAGCGGCAAGTGCGCCATGATCACCGGCTCGTCCGGCCTGCGCGCCAACATCGCCAAGAACGCCAAGTTCGAGTTCGGCACCTCGACCCTGCCCTACTACGCCGACGTGCAAGGCGCGCCGCAGAACACCATCATCGGCGGCGCTTCGCTGTGGGTCTTCGCCAACAAGAAGCCGGAAACCTACAAGGGCGTAACCGCGTTCTTCAAGTTCCTGGCCAGCCCCGAAATCGCCGCCCGCTGGCACCAGCAGACCGGCTACGTGCCGGTCACCAAGGCGGCCTACGAGCTGACCAAGAAAGAGGGTTTCTATGACAAGAACCCGGGCACCGAAGTCGGCGTCAAGCAGCTGAACGTCGAAACCACCGCGCAATCGCGCGGCCTGCGCCTGGGCTTCCTGCCGCAGATCCGTGAAATCGAAGACGCCGAAATCGAACGCATCGTGTCCGGCAAGGTCGCGGCCAAGGACGGCGCCGAAAACATCGTCAAGCGTGGCAATGAACTGCTGGAAAAGTTCGAGAAGAGTGTAAAGTAACGCCCTTTCCGGGCGCCTGACACGGTTTTGGCCGCGAATTCTTCTTTCGCGACAAGGACTTGCAAGGCGCCCGGCACGAGCGAACAAGGCTTAAAGCCCTGGTTTTTTTAGGGCTTTAAGCCTATCGTGTTTTCATGAGTACCCATTAGGTCCCCCCAATGGAAAAACGTGTTGTCTTCGGGCATAAGACCTTGCCCTATCTGCTGCTCCTGCCGCAGCTCATCATTACCGTGGTCTTCTTCTTCCTTCCCGCCGGACAAGCCATGTGGCAGTCCATGCGCCTGGAAGATGCTTTCGGCTTGTCGTCCGAGTTCGTCGGCTTCGACAACTTCATGGAACTGTTCTCGCAACAGGCCTATCTCGATTCCTTCCGCGTCACCGCCGTGTTCTCGATCCTGGTGGCGGTGGTCGGCCTGGGCGTGTCCTTGCTGCTGGCCGTCATGGCGGACCGCGTGATCCGCGGCGCCGGGCTGTACAAGACGCTGCTCATCTGGCCCTACGCCGTGGCGCCCGCCGTCGTCGGCGTGCTGTGGCTGTTCATGTTCTCGCCTTCCGTGGGCATCCTGGCCGTCGCGCTGCGCAAATCGGGCGTCGACTGGAACCCGCGTCTTGACGGCAACCAGGCCATGATCCTGGTGCTGGTCGCCGCCGTCTGGAAGCAGGTCTCGTACAACTTCCTGTTCTTCCTGGCCGGCCTGCAATCGATTCCGCGCTCGCTCATCGAAGCGGCCGCGATCGATGGCGCCAGCCCGGCGCGCCGCTTCTGGAGCATCGTGTTCCCGCTGCTCTCGCCGACCACGTTCTTCCTGCTGGTCGTCAACATCATCTATGCCTTCTTCGACACCTTCGCGGTGGTGGACACCACCACGCAGGGCGGTCCGGGCACGTCGACCTCGATCCTGGTCTACAAGGTGTACAGCGACGGCTTCCGCGGCCTGGACCTCGGCTCGTCCGCGGCCCAGTCGGTGGTGCTGATGTTCATTGTGGTTGCCTTGACGGTCGTGCAGTTCCGCTACGTCGACCGCAAAGTGCAGTATTGATTTTGTTCGAGGCTAATAACAATGGTTGAACGCCGTCCCTGGCTGGATATTCTGGCCCACGTCATCCTGCTCTGCGGCGTGGCGATGGTGGCATTTCCGCTTTACGTCACTTTCGTCGCGTCCACCCAGACCGCCCAGGAAGTCGCGCAAGCGCCGATGTCGCTGATCCCCGGTCCGCATTTCGTCGACAACTACATGCAGGCGCTGTTCGGCGGCTCGTCGGGCGGTTCCTCCGGCGCGCCGGTCGGCCGCATGATGTACGTCAGCCTGATCATGGCGCTGGCGATTTCCATCGGCAAGATCGCGATCTCGCTGCTGTCGGCCTTCGCGGTGGTGTATTTCCGCTTCCCCGGCCGCATGTTCTTTTTCTGGATGATCTTCGTCACGCTGATGCTGCCGGTCGAAGTGCGGATCGCGCCCACCTACAAGGTGGTGGCCGACCTGGGCCTGCTCAACAGCTACGCGGGCCTGACCCTGCCGCTGATCGCGTCGGCCACGGCCACGTTCCTGTTCCGCCAGTTCTTCCTGACGGTGCCGGACGAGCTCATCGAAGCCGCGCGCATCGACGGCGCCGGCCCGGTGCGGTTCTTCCGCGATGTGCTGCTGCCGCTGTCCAAGACCAGCATCGCCGCGCTGTTCGTGATCCAGTTCATCTACGGCTGGAACCAATACCTGTGGCCGCTGCTGGTGACCACGCAGGAAGACATGTACCCCGTCGTCATCGGCATCAAGCGGATGATCAGCGGCGGCGACAGCGTCACCGAATGGAACATCACCATGGCCACCGCCATGCTGGCCATGATTCCGCCGGCGCTGGTCGTCATCCTGATGCAGAAATGGTTCGTCAAGGGTCTGGTCGACACTGAAAAGTGACGCTCGCCCGCTATCGCCCACCCGACAACGACTCCGAATACGAATAACTCATGGCTACTCTCAGCTTTCGCAACGTAAAGAAAACCTATGCCGGCAATGTGCCGGTCATCCATGGCATCGACATGGATGTGAAGGACGGCGAATTCATCGTCATCGTCGGTCCGTCCGGCTGCGGCAAGTCCACGCTGATGCGCATGGTCGCCGGCCTGGAAACCGTGACCAGCGGCGAGATCGTGATCGACGACAAAGTCGTCAACACGCTGGAACCGGCTGAACGCGACATCGCGATGGTGTTCCAGAACTACGCGCTCTACCCGCACATGACCGTGTTCGAGAACATGGCCTACGGCTTGAAGATCCGCAAGTTCTCCAAGGACGAAATCAAGAAGCGCGTGGACATCGCCGCGCAGATCCTGGAACTGGGCCACCTGCTGGACCGCCGTCCGCGCGCCCTGTCCGGCGGCCAGCGCCAGCGCGTGGCCATGGGCCGCGCCATCGTGCGTGAACCCAAGGTCTTCCTGTTCGACGAACCGCTGTCGAACCTGGACGCCAAGTTGCGCGTGGCGATGCGCCTGGAAATCATGAAGCTGCATCGCCGCCTGGGCACGACCAGCCTGTACGTCACGCACGACCAGGTCGAGGCCATGACGCTGGCGCATCGCATGATCGTCATGTACCAGGGCGTGCCCGAGCAGATCGGCACCCCCATGGAAGTGTTCGAAAAGCCCGCCTCGACCTTCGTGGCCGGCTTCATCGGCTCGCCGCCCATGAACCTGATGGAAGTGAACGTGTCCGGCGACGGCACGGTGCAGACCACCGACGGTCTGGCGCTGGAAATCTCGCCGCTGCAGGTGCCGGCGCAGGTGCGCGGCCGCAAGTTCATCATGGGCATGCGCCCCGAACACATGCTGCTGAACACGCAGGGCGTGCCGGCTGAAGTCGAGATGGTCGAAACGCTGGGTTCCGAACAGCTGGTGCACTGCCGCTGCGGCAAGACCACGCTGGTCGTGCGCTGCACCACCCGCCAATTGTCCGAGTCCTCAGCCAAGGTGGGCGATCGCGTCAACGTCGGCCCGGACGGCCGTCACCCGCTGCACTGGTTCGAGGCCGATACCGGCCGCCGCGTGCAAGGCCTGTAAGGCCTTCCTGGCGGCGCCCGCGGCATACTGCCCGCCGGCGCCGCCTCCCCTTCCCCCCTCCGGGCAAGGCTCCCGTTCTCAGTACGTGTACGTCACCGCCGTGCCGATCGAGTACTGGTTGCGGTCCTTCACGATCGGGCTGTCAGCCGCATCGCCGTACAGGCGGCGCGCTTCGGCCATGACCGACCACGACCATTCCTTGCTGAGCGGCAGCGCCCAGGTCGCACCCAGGCCCACGCTTTCCAGCCCGCCCTTGGGGTTGTAGCGGCGATAGCCCGATTTCTGCGACTGGCGGTCGCTCACGCCGTACCAGGTGCGCATGTAGTTGCCGTCGCCGAAGTTGCCCGTCAACGCCAGCGACAGCGAGCCGGCCGACCCTTCGTACACCGTGGTGCTGGCGCCCAGGTTGAACAGCGTGTAGGCGCTGCCCACGTCGCGGTCATCGCCCTTTTTGAAGGCGTGCGCCACGGTGGCCGACAGCGTGACCGGGCCGAGCGTGGTTTCGGCGTCCATGCCGATCTGGGCACGGCTCTTGATGTCGCCCAAGCCGCGCAGCTTGTTCGAGCCTTGAAAGCCGCTCTTGTGGTCTTTGCGCGAGGCGCTGGGCGCGACGTAGAAACGGAAGGTGCTGCTGAGCGCCTGCGTTTCCCAGCCCAGGCCGTGCGCCGTATCCAGGAAGAAGCCGCCCGGGCTGCGGATCCCCAGCCCGAACACCGGCAGCGCCGAGCTTTCATCGCTGCCGCTGTAGCGCGGCGCGTAGCCCACGCCCAGGGTGCCATAGAACTTCCATTCGTCGGCCGGCTTGTCGGTGCCGGTGGGCACGTCGATGCCGCGCGAACCGGCGCCGCGCGAACTGTAGACCGAGTTGTCGGCGACCAATTCGCCGGCGGCGGACGACACGGCCGGCAGACACGCCAGCAAACACACTGCGCCGGCGCGGCGCGGCAACGAGGACAGAGCGGGAGATCGCTTCATAAGTACATCCAGGAAACGAGGTTGAGGGGGAAACGCAGGTGCGCCGCGATCACGCGACGCGGACTTACTCTTGCGCCGGGCCAAGCTTGGCCTGGCGCATCAGGTTCATCGCCAGGCTGGAAACCGAGGCCACCAGGGGCTCGGACGTATCGGCATTGCTCATCACCAGCACCGCCAGCTTTTCACGCGGCGCCAGCACCCAGCGCGCATGGAAGGCCTCGGTCGCGCCGCTGTGCTGACGCAGCGTGTCGCCGGCGATGTCGTCGGCATCACAGGGCGCAGCCAGCCAGGACAGCGCCAGGCGGCATTCCAGATCCATGCCATTGGCCACGGTTTCCAGGTTCAGCACCGCACTGGCGGATGCATCCTTCAGGACACGGCGGCCCTGGTAGGTGCCGCCGGCGAACAACATGCTGGAAAAGCGCGCCATCTCGGCGGAGCTGGCCCACAGGCCGTCGGCGGCCTCGTTGGACTGCGGCGTTTCCACCCAGGGCACGCCACGGCGGTAGCCGGCCGCGCGCAACTCGCGCGACGCATCGTGTTCGGCGGCGAGCCGAAAGCCGGTACGGGGAATGTTCAGGGGCTGCAACAGCGTGCGCCGCACATAGGTGTCGAAGGGTTCCTCGGCCACGTGCGCAACCATGTCGCCCAGCAGGGCGTAGCCCATGTCGGCGCGGGCCCGGCCCATGGTGTCTTCCAAGGTATCCGGACGCAGCGCCAGCAGGCGACGGGCGGTGAACGGATGCGTGCCCATCCAGCTCATAGCCGCGCGGCGCGGCTCGAATTGCCACTCTGGCAATGCGTCGCCGGCCGGGCTGTCGAGCGACAGGCGGCCATCATCGGCGGCGCGCAGCACGCCCGCGGCGGTCACCACCTTGGACAGCGCGCCGACCCGGTACAGTGTGTCGCCGGTGGCGTTGCGGTGGCGCGCGGCATCCGCATAGCCAAAGCCCGTGCTCCAGACGACGCGCTGGTCATCGACGATGGCGATCGACAGACCCGGCACCCGTTGCTGGCCCATGTCGTGGGCGATGCGCTGCTTCAGGTACGCCACCACCGCGGGGTAATCGCCCTTGGCGATGGCGGGCGGCGCGGCCGGGGCCATGCCCTGGCAACCGCCCGCGGCGATCAGGAGCATGGCGACAGCGGCCAGGCGGGTAAGCGAAAACATGACGGGCACAATTTCCTTTTGGAAGAATTGCCGTCATGCTAGTCAGGGACGCCGCGCCGATCTTTCCCGCTTTGTAGGGAGTTTGTGAAGAATGGCCGGGCAGATTGTGAAGTTTGTTTACGTGGGGCCGCCTGCCCGCCAGGCAGGCTCAGGCGGCCTTCCAGCTGACGATGAAACGGGCACCGCCCAGCGGACTGTCGGTGGCCTCGGCGGTGCCGTTGTGCCAGCGCGCGACCCGGTTCACGATGGCCAGCCCCAGCCCGGTGCCGCCGGTGACGCGGTCGCGGCTTTCGTCCAGGCGGATGAAGGGTTCGAAGATGCGGACCCGGTCGGCCGGCGGGATGCCCGGGCCGTCGTCGTCGACCATCAGCACGTACTCGCGCGGCGCCGGGGAAATCAGGCTGACCTGCACCCGGCCGCCGGCATAGCGGATGGCGTTTTGCAGCAGGTTCAGAAGCGCCCGCGTCATGTAGCGCTGGTGCAGGTGCACCTCGGTGACCTGGCACAGCACGACTTCAAGGCGCACGCCGGATTGCCCGGCTTCAAAACCGGCGTGCTGCACCACCGAATCCAGCCAGCTGCGCGCGTCCTGCGGCTGCAGCGCCACGCCATCGCTCTTGTGCTCCAGGCGCGCGTACATCAGCAGCTCGGAGGCCATGCTGTCCAGCTCGGCCACGTCGCTTTTCATGTCGTCGATCAGGCGCTTGCGCTCGGCCGGCGCGTCGGCGCGGCCGATCATGTCGAGCTCGAACGTCAGCCGCGCGATGGGCGTGCGCAGCTCGTGCGAGACGGCATTGGTCAGCTCGCGCTGGTTGCCGATCAGCGCGGCGATACGCTCGGACATCAGGTTGAAGGTATCGCCCAGGTTGCCGATGCTGGAATGGCGCGACAGGCGCACGCGGGCCTGCAGGTCGCCTTGCCCCATGCGCAGCGCGGCGGTCTTCAGGGCCTCCAGGTCGCGCCAGATGGGCAGCGCCCACACCAGCATGAACGCGCACAGCAGCAGGCCCAGGGCCGAATACACCGCCGCGATCACCCAGGGGCCGAACGACGGCTCGGGCGGCAGCTTGACCTCCAGCCACTGGTGGCCGGGGCCGGGAATGGCCGCCACGAAGGTCTGCATCTTGTCGCGGATGAAAAAATCGCCGCTGGCGGCGATGCGGCGCTCTTTGTCGCTGGCGTTGTAGTCCGAGGCATTGAATACCCGCAGCCCCAGGCCGTAGTACGGCGCCAGCTGCTGCTCGATGTGGGCGGCGCGGGCGGCCGGATCGACCTTGGACAGTTCCTGCACCAGGCTGTGGATCTGGCCGCGCACCGATTCGCGGGTGTAGGCGTCGCTGACCGGCTCGAACAGGTAGTTGGCGGATCGGTCCACGACTTCGTTCGAAATCACGAAGCCCACCGCCAGTACCACGAAGAGCCGCAGGACGAATTTAATCATCGCTGCCCTCGTGCGCCTTGGGCGAGAACAGGTAGCCCTTGCCCCACACGGTCTTGATACGCGCCGGATCGCGCGGATCGTCATCCAGCTTGCGGCGCAGCTTGCTGACGCAGACGTCGACGCTGCGGTCCAGGCCATTGAATTCGATACCGCGCACGGCATTGAGCAGGTCGTCGCGCGTGAGCACCTGGCCGGCCTGGCTGGCCAGCGCCCAGAGCATCTCGAACTCCATGGTCGTCAGGTCGACCTCGGCCCCGGCATGGATCACCGCCCGGGTGCGCCGGTCGATGACCAGCGGGCCGAACTCCAGGCGCTCCGGCGGCTCCTCGAGCTGGCTGTGCCGGCGCAGCAGCGCGCGGATACGGGCCAGCAGGACGCGCGGCTCGACCGGCTTGATGACGTAGTCGTCGGCGCCGGACTCCAGGCCCAGGATCTGGTCCAGGTCGTCCTCGCGGGCCGTCAGCATCAGGATGGGCGCCGAGGAAAAGGCGCGCAGGTCGCGGCAGACCTGCAGGCCGTCCCGTCCGGGCAGCATCAGGTCCAGGATGGTAATGGCGGGGTCGTGGCGGCGGAAAGCCTCCACCGCGTGGTCGCCGCGGTAGGCCTGGGCGACATTGAACCCGTGTTGCTCCAGAAACTGCGCGATCAGGCGCGACAGCTTCGGATCATCTTCGACTAGCAAGGCCTTGGTCATGGTGTCCGGACAGAAAAAAGGAGGTCGATTTGGGCGCATTCTACGCAAAACGGCGTAAGCGGCGTTCGACGGGCGGGACAGGCGATCGGTTCCCGGCGGGCGGCGCGCAGAAAAAAACCGGGCCGGAAGACGTCGCTTCCGGCCCGGTTCGGGGTCTGGCGCCTGGCGGTCCACCGCGGGAGAAAAGCCCCCGGGCGGACCCGCTGGACCGTTACTTGTAGACCGACTTGGAGCCGTCCTTGTGCCACACGAAGACGTCGAACTGGAAGTTGGTCAGGTCGCCCTGCTTGTTCCAGGCCACTTTGCCGATCGGGGTGTCGAACGAATTGGCGTGCAGGTACTTGGCGACCTTGGCCGGGTCTTCGCTGCCCGCGCCCTTGATGCCGTCCGCGATGACCTGGGTGGCCGTGTAGGCCGTCATCTGGAAGGCGCCGCCGGCGTTGCGCTTCTTGGCGGCGAAGGCCTTGACGATGTCGGCGTTGGCCGCGTTCTGGGTGAAGTCGGCCGGCAGCGTCAGCAGCATGCCCTCGACGGCGTCGCCGGCAATGGCGTTGATGTCGGGGTTGCCCGCGCCTTCGGGGCCCATCCACTTGGCCTTCACGCCCTGCTCGGCCGCCTGGCGCAGCAGCAGGCCCATTTCAGGGTGGTAGCCGCCGTAGTAGACAAAGTCCACGCCCTGGCTCTTGAGCTTGGTGATGACGGCGGAGTAGTCGCTGTCGCCCGCGTTGATGCCTTCGAAGATCGCGACAGGCACGCCGCCCTTTTCCAGATCGTTCTTGACCGCGGTGGCGATGCCCTGGCCGTACGACTGCTTGTCGTGCAGCACGGCGGCTTTCTTGGGCTTGATCTTTTCCAGCACGAACTTGGCGGCGGCGGGGCCTTGCTGGTCGTCGCGGCCGATGGTGCGGAAGATGAACTCGTAGTTCTTGCCGTCGGTCAGCGCCGGCGACGTGGCCGAGGGCGTGACCATGACCACGCCTTCGTTGTTGTAGATGTCGGCAGCGGCGATGGTGGCGCCCGAGCACACGTGGCCCACGACGAAACCGATCTTGCTGTTGACCACGCGGTTGGCGGCAACCGGGCCCTGCTTGGGTTCGCAGCCGTCGTCGATGACCACGGTTTCGAGCTTCTTGCCGTTGACGCCGCCGGCGGCGTTGATGCGTTCAACCGCGGTGTCGACGCCTTCGCGGACCATGTCGCCATATTGGGTGACCGCGCCGGTGGTGGGTCCCACCACGCCGATCTTGATGGTCTGCGCCTGCGCTCCCGCGGCAAACGTCAAACCCGCGGCGACGCTCAGCGCCGCGATGACCGGGGTCAGACGAAATACTTGCTTCATGAGTGAACTCCTCGAATGGCTTGTCGTCGTTGGTTTATGAACCAGGCGGACGGCCGGAATGCTGTTGGTCACGCCCGGTTACTTTGCATTTGCACGGCAAGCATACACTGAAAAATAGCGTCTTTTGGAGGGGTTCCGGCCCGACTTAAGCGACGTTTCATTATTGCAGTGCCGCATAGGCGAACGCCACGCGGGACGCCCGGCCTTATGCCCGCTACCGTATATGCAAAAGACCATTTATTCGTTTGCGTTACTAAGGCGGCGCGGCATCATGGCCGCCATGAGACTCCAACCGATCATCGTCCCCGGATGGAAAAACTCCGGACCCGAGCACTGGCAATCGCGCTGGGCAACCCTGCTGCCGCACGCGGTACGGGTGCAGCAACGCGACTGGGAAAACCCTGTCAGCGCGGAATGGATTTCCACCCTGGCCGCGCAAGTGGACAGCGCCCGCAGCCCGGTCCTGCTGATCGCCCACAGCCTGGGCTGCCTGATCAGCGCGGCGCTGCCGGTGCCGTTGCGCGCCAAGGTCGCCGGCGCCCTGCTGGTGGCCCCCGCGGACGTCGAGCGCCCCGACGCGCCGGACTGCCTGCGTGGCTTCGCGCCGGTACCGCGCCAGTCGCTGCCGTTCCAGAGCGTGGTGGTGGCCAGCGACAACGATCCGTATTGCCGACTCGAACGCGCCCGCTGTTTCGCCGAGGATTGGGGCAGCCGCGTCGTCGTGGTTTCCGGCGCCGGCCACCTCAACGCCGAGAGCGGCCTGCAAGACTGGCCCCAAGGCCTCAAGCTGCTCGGCGCGCTGCGCCGGCGCGCCTCGTGGCGTGTGTCGCCGCCGCCCGAGCGCATCGCGCCGATTCCCGACCGCCCCTTGTCGCACTCGACCTGAGGCCGCGCGGCCTGCGGGCGCCCTCACTCATCCTGGGCAGCCCTGCCCCACCCGCGCCGCGGGCAGCGGCGTATCGCCGCTGGTATTGCCCGCGTGCTTGCGGATCTTGTCCGCCAGCTCCGCCGACGGCTTCTCATAGCCGTAGCAATAAGGCGGCGTCGGCGCGGCTTCCGGGCGGTAGTCCTGCAACACGGGCTTCGCGTCCCCGAGGTAAAGGTTGTCCTTCAGGCGCAGGAACGCCTTGAAGTCGCGCGTATAGCCATGCTCGGCCTTCAATGCCTGGTAGGCGCCCTCGTCGGAGGCGCCGTTGTCCAGCGCGCTGCGCCGGGCCGCCGTGGGAATGTAGCGGCAGTAGTTCACTTTCACGCCTTCCACGGTGGGAAAGAACGCCGGTTCTACGCATTGGCGCGCCGCGTCATTGTTGAAGATGTTGCCTTCGACCAGCGCCTTGGCCTCCAGACTGAAGCTCATGCCGTAGAAATCCCAGTTCTCCAGCAGGTTGTTGAAGAGATGAAACGTGCCGAACTGCCCGCGGGGATTGCGCTGAACGGTGTTGAAGAAATAGTTGTGGTGCAGCGTCACCCGCGCGATGGAATCCCGGTCGTAATTCGCGAACAGGTTCTTCGAGGTGATGTTGTTCAGCAGCATGACCTTGTTCGAGTTGTGGAACTTCGTCCACGAGATCGTGACATCGGTGGAGCCATTCTTCACATTGAGCAAGCGATCGGACATGCGCGACAGGTCCATGTGGTCCACCCAAACGTCGCGGCTGTCGTTGGCGATGTTCACGGCCTGCGTCAGCCGGTTCAGTCGGCCATCGATGGTCAGGTGTGTCAGGATGACGTTGCTGCTGCCGTACACGCCCAGGCCGTCGTCGATCAAGGCCACGTGCTTGCCTCGGCCGTCGATCGTCGTGTTCGACGGCACGCGCAGTTGCGAGTTCAGCACGATGGTCATGTCCGAGGCAAAGCGGATCCAGGTGGGCCCCTTCCTGGCCTGCGCCAGCGCGGCGCGCAGCGTGCCGGGGCCGCTATCCTGGTCGGAGGTGACCTCGATGAAGCGGCCGCCCAGCCCGCCCGTGGCCCGGGCGCCATAGCCCTCGCGCTGCTGCAGCAGCGCGGCAACGAAGGCGCAGCGCTCGTCCGGGCTGGCGCACGACTCGCTGGCGGCGGCGCTGCCGCCCACCAGCGCGCCCAGGACTGCCAGCCAGGACAGCGCGCGCAGCCGCCTGCGACAGGTCGGCCGACGGGTTGCTGATTTCATGGAAATTCACTCCTTAACGCTGCGCGGATCGATCCGCGGACTGCACGTGGCGCCAGATGCCGCCGCTCAGGCGCAGGTTCTCCGGCGGACCGGCCACATGCGCTCTCAGGTGCTTGAAATACGCCTCCTGCCAACGCCGCGCATAGGCATCAGCGTCTTCGCCGGGTTGCGGCGCAGGCAACATCTCCAGCGTGTAGGCCACGTGGCCGTTCTCCCAACGCGGTGTGTAGAACACCGACGGCACGCCCTGGCGATACGCCAGGTGGGCGGCGAAACCGGAATAGGTCACCGACTGCCCCTCGAAATCGGTGCGCGGCGCGGCGGGGTTGGCCGCACCGTCCACGGCCAGGCACAGCACCTGGCCGGCGCCCAGTGCGCGCATGCAGGCCTTGGCGACCTGCGCTTCTGTCTGGTCGGCAGTGGAAATCAGGGCCGAGGCATAGCTGCTCTGGGCGATGCTGGGCGCGGTGGCGAGCCAGCGGGATGGAATACCCAGCAGTTCCAGCGCCATCAAGCCCGCATACATCGGCCCCACGTGCGCCGTGGCCACCACCACGCCCCGGCCCGATGCCAGCAGCGGTGCGAAGAAGCGCTCGCCGGTGTCCAGCTCGCCCAGCACCTGCATGGCTTGCTCGACGCTGTCTTCACGGCATTCCAGCCAATCGAACAGCAGGTGGTCCACCAGATGGCCCCAGCGCGCGCGCCGTTCCCATTGCACGCGATCCGCCGAGGCGTCGCCGCGCAGCGTCCAGGCCCAGTCCAGGCGGGCTTGCGGGATGGGCGCGGTATCCAGCTTCTGCTCCAGCGCATCCAGCGCTTGCTGGAACGTGGACGGCAGCTTCTGGCCGCGTTGCGCGACATAACGCGCGAACAAGGCTTCGGCCTGCGTCTTGCGGCCCGCCTGCGAGAGCGCGCCGATGGCGGCGCGCTGCCAGAGCAGCTTGTCGGGGGATTTCTCGACCAGCCGCAGCAGCTGGTCGGCAGCATCGTCGTATTGCAGCGTATAGCGCAGCGCGCGGGCGTACAGGCCTTGGGTCTGTTCCAGGTCCGGCGCCAAGTCCATGGCCTGGCGCAGCGGCGCCACGGCGTCCTTGTAGCGGCCGGCGCGCAGCAGGGTCTCGCCGTACAGGGTCAGCAACCGCACGTCGGCCGGCGCGGCCTTCAGGCCCGCCTCGAAGTGGGCCAGTGCATGCGTCTTGCGATCATCCTCGCTGGCCCGGCGCAGATGCGCCAGCCCCAGCGATGCGCGCAGCGCCGGCGCATCGTGGCCGGCTTGCAGGGCCGCACTGCCCAGCACGATTGCCGCCTCGACCCGGTCGTCGTCCAGCAGTGCGCGCACGGCCACCGTGGCCATGCGGGCGTTCGGCCGATCCTCCGCCTGCAAGGCCATGGCCACGGCGGCCGCGGCCGGGGTGTCGCCATGGCGCGAATAGGCCAGCATCCACCAGTGCGCCTCGCCCGGGTCGGCGAGCGCCACCGCGTGGGTCTGGCGCGCCACCTCGGCAGCCTGCTCGATCTGTCCGGCCTGCACGCGCAGCTGTATGCGTACGGCTTGCAGCGCCCCGGTGTCGGGCGCGATGGCGGCGGCGGCGTCCGCCTGGGCGATGGCCCGCTCCCATTGCTGGGTGCGGCCCAGCAGGCTGGCAAGCATGCGGCGGTCGTCGGTGCGTGCCGGGTAGGCCTGGACCAATGTCTCCAACACGGCGATCGCCGGATCCAGGCGCCCGGCCCGAACCAGGGGCGACACCAGCAGGCGGCGCACATCGCGCCAGCCGTCTTCTACCCCTGCCAGCGCCGGTCCAAGCGCGGCCAGGACCGGGGCCGGGTCGTTCGCCTCCAGGATCTGCCGGATGACCGCGCGCAGGCGGCTGGCGGCATCGTCCTCGGCAATCGGGGCCGCGGCGGCCGGTTCTATCGTCGTCTCAACCATGGCGCAATCCTCGTAGCAAGGCCATCGCCGCGCGCAGCACGAACATGAGCACGAAGCCCAGCGCCAGCGCCTGCAGCAACAGCACGGACGTGCGCGGGCTGCTGGGCCGGTCCGTGGACACAGGCTGGGCGATGATGGACAGATAACGCTGCAAGCGCAGGGCGTCGGTCACGGCCTGCTGATACGACTGCTGCGCCAGCGTCAGGTTGGAATCGGCAAAGGCCTGGGTATTGCGCAGCGCTTCGTACGATTTCAGCTGCTGCGCCTCCGTGTTGCCATCGCCGCTCAGGCGCTGGCGCACGCTGGCAAGCCGCTTCTTCAAGGCCACGACCTGCATTTCGGCGGGCTTGAGCATGAAGTGGTCCTGGTTGTTCAGCGCGCGGATCTTGTCCAGGTTGATCTGGGCGCTGCTCAGCTCCCCTTCGAGCTGGCTGGACAGATTCAGCAGCATCGCCACCGTGGCGGTCGGGTCGATATTGCCGTGCGTGGTTCGCCAGGCCGTCAGGGCTTCGCGGGCCGCGAGGGCCTTCTGTTCGGCCTGCCTGACGGACTCCTCGCTGACCTTCAGTTTGTCGGCCACGCCCTTTTCGTTCATGGAACTGACGAAGTCTTCCGCCAGGCCGATCAAGGCCTTGGACAGGGTTTCGGCATCGTCGGGCGAATACGCCCGTACGCGCAGCACGTCGATCTGCTCGAGCGCATTGAACGACACCTGCACGGAAGCCCGGTAGGCGCGATAGAGATCGTCCTCGCTGGAATCCTCGGACAGATGGTTCGCCGGATCCATCCCGGCATTCAACAGGTATTGGCGCAAGCCGACCTTCTTGTCCAGCTGCCGCATGCAATCGCGCGACTTGAGGAAATCGCTGACCGCCCAGCCGTCGACGAAGCCGCCCAGCATGCCCCCCGAGTTGCCGGTCGTGAGCAGGCTGGCCGCCATGGCGCCGCCGCCCTGCTGGCCGGAGCCGGATTGCACGAAGAAGCGCGATTCCGCTTCATAGCGCGGCGTGGCGATCCACAGCACGTAGGCCACGGCCAGGACAACCGGCGCGATGACGATGGCGACGTTGACCCAGCGGCGGCGGCGGCGCTCGGCCAGCGCCGCCTGCCGCTCGCGCCGCCGACGTTCGATCTCGGAGCCGCTCTCAGAAGCCGAGCTGTCCCTCATCGAAGCCGCCGAGGACGTCGTCGCCTGTTCCTGAGTCGCTTCGGGATCGTCGCGGCGGGAACTGCTGGATGCACTGGTCGAGGTCGTCTTCGATGCGGAGTACGCTTCGTTCATAAATCAGGCCCTTGAGGCAATAGTCCGCCAACTGATTCTGGCGGTAGCTGGAAAGAATGAGCGTCCTGCCGACCAGCCGTTCTTCGAACAGCGCCAGCCACAGACGGGTGAAACGGCAGGGTTCGAAGGGGATGGCCCCTTCGATCACGTACACGTCGAACGCCGGCGCCAGGGCCAACGCAAACGAGAACTCCTGCCGCGCAAACAGCGGCCAATGTTCCATCGGCCGGCCCAGGACCTTGGGATCGCTGATCAGGTCCGCCACCAGTTCGTACGTGGCATCGGCATCGAGCTCGTACATCTGGCTGACCAATTCGATCATGCTCACGCCGCTGGCCTTGCCGCGGATGAAGCCCTGGCGGCCGATCGCCCAGGACACGTTGCCGTCGTGATGCACAAAGCCCTGACGCGGCGGGCGCAGGCCGCACAGCAGATCGATGATCTGCCGATGCAGCTCCGGCGCGGGTGACAGCAACGCGTAGCGGCCGACGGGAATGTCCAGGTGGGCCCGGGTCAGCAGCGCCTGCCGGCTGCCGAAGGCCGTGGGCTCGTCCGTGACGCCATTGAGATGAATCATCGTCGCTCCTCACATGGGCTGGATGTTGGGACGGGCCAGCCGCTCTGCCGCCAGGGCAACCACCATCAGGAAAACCAGGCTGGTGAGGAAATATCCCAGGCTGGCATCCGTCGACGTGTAGGCGTCGAAATAGGCCGAGCGCAGCAACTGCATGCCGTGCGAAAACGGCAGCCACAGCATCCAGGGCCGCAAGTTCTCCGGCAGCTGCTCCGAGACGAAAAAGACGCCCGAGAAAATCTGCAGGAAGCGTTCGATCACCGGCGCCAGCCGCAGAAAGAAGTGCCAGAACGTCGCGATCGCCCCGAACAGCAGGCCCATCGCGGCGGCGCAGCACGCCATCAGCACCACGAACAGCATGAAGCCCGGCCAGCTCTTGGGCAGCGTGATGAGATCGAGCGCATGGCCGGCGCTGATCAGCACCACGAACACCACC
>NZ_JAELTJ010000219.1 GCF_016428805.1 Achromobacter sp. ASV32 | reverse complement strand
CGTTGATGATGATGAAGTCCGTGCCGTCTTGCCGGGCCGCCTGGATGCGGTCAACCAGCGCACCTTCGTGATTGCCTTGCCACGCCGTCAGCGTGGCGCCCAGCTCGCCCGCCAGCAACTCAAGACCCTCGTTAATCTGCGACAGCGTCAGGCTGCCGTAGATGTGAGGTTCCCGTGTGCCTAGCAGGTTCAGATTCGGGCCATGCAATACCAGTATGTTTTGCGCCATGCGCTTGCCAATGAGTGGATTGCCAATTGTTGGCAAAACAGCCGATAAACCAGCTTTTTACGCCAATTCCTATTATTTGTCCAACAGACTTACGCCTTCAGGCCAGACAGCGTCTGATTCAGGTCGTCGGGTTGGATTTCACCCAGTATTTTCCGGCTTATGCTGCCATCTGCATTAAAAACGATGGTAAATGGCAGGCCGCCACTGGGATTTCCCAACTTGCGAAGCGTATCGATGGCGCCAGCGCCGATTACCCAGAGCGGATAGGAAACCTGTACTTTCTCGACAAATTTTTGCATGTTGGCGGCGGAATCGACACCGATGCCGACAAAACGGATTTGCGGGTATTTTTTCTGCAGCGCGTCGAGTTCCGGCATTTCCTTGACGCAGGGCGCGCACCAGGTGGCCCAGAAATTGACCACGATGGGCTGGCCTTTCCAGGCGGCCAGCGACTGCGTCGCACCATTCAGGTCAGGCAGCTGCAACCGCATCAGCGCGGCGACGGGGTCGTCTGCGGCGGGCGCGGGCTGGGGCTTGTTGCGGCCCAGAAGCGTGTAGCCGCCCGCAACCGTGGCGGCTACAGCCACGCCGGCGGAAAGAAGTAGGCGTCGATTCATGGCGCGATCATAACCGTTGCGGCCGGTTTGCGCCGCAATCGCGCAACCGCCCTGCGCACCCGCCTGCGGGGCGGCGGCGGGGGGCCGCCTATCTATACAATGCAGGGCAGGAGAGTTTTCAATGCACCTGCATATTCTTGGCATCTGCGGTACGTTCATGGGTGGCCTGGCGCTGATCGCGCGCGCGGCCGGGCACAAGGTCACGGGTTGCGACGCGGGCGTGTACCCGCCGATGAGCACGCAGCTATCCGAACAGGGGATCGAGCTGATCGAAGGCTTCGGCCCCGAACAGATGGCGCTCAAGCCAGACCTGTATGTCATCGGCAACGTCGTCAGCCGCGGCAACCCGCTGATGGAAGCCATCCTGGAATCCGGCGCCCGCTATGTGTCCGGCCCGCAATGGCTCGGCGACAACGTCCTGCCGGGCGCGCACGTGCTGGCGGTGGCCGGCACCCACGGCAAGACCACCACCAGTTCGATGCTGGCCTGGATCCTGGAAGCCGCGGGGATGGCCCCTAACTTCCTGATCGGCGGCGTGGCGCAAGACCTGCAGGTGTCCGCCCGCTACGACCCGGCGCGCCGCCCCTTCGTGATCGAGGCGGACGAATACGACACCGCGTTCTTCGACAAGCGCTCCAAGTTCGTCCATTACCGCCCCCGCACCGCCATTCTGAACAACCTGGAATACGATCACGCCGACATCTTCCCCGATCTGGCGGCGATCGAAACCCAATTCCACCATCTGGTGCGCACGATTCCGGCGTCTGGCCGCATTCTGCGCCCGGCCCATTCCGATGCGCTGGACCGCGTGATTGCACGCGGATGCTGGTCGGAAACCGTCACGTTCGGCCCGGATGGCGCCTGGCAGGCCGGCGCACCCGATGCCGACGGCGCGTTCGAGGTGCTGCATGACGGCGCTGCCGCCGGCACCGTGCGCTGGACCTTGACCGGCGAGCACAACCGCATGAATGCCCTGGCGGCGCTGGCCGCCGCCGAGCATGTCGGCGTGCCGGCCGCCGCGGGGATCGACGCCCTGAGCCGCTTTGCCGGCGTCAAGCGCCGCATGGAACTGCGCGGCACGGTCAATGGCGTGAAGGTCTACGACGATTTCGCACACCACCCTACCGCCATTGCCACCACCCTGGAAGGCCTGCGCCGCCAGGTGGGCCCGGCCCGCATCCTGGCGGTGCTGGAACCCCGCTCCAACACCATGAAGCTGGGCGCCATGGCCGCTCGACTGCCCGAGTCGCTGGCCGCCGCCGACCTGGTGTTCTGCTTTGGCGCCCGGACCGGCAAGCATGCCCTGGGCTGGAACCCGGCCGAAGTGCTGGCGCCGCTGGGCGAGCGCGCGTCCAGCTACGACGACCTGGATGCCCTGGTGGCAGCCGTGGCGGACGCCGCCCGGCCCGGCGACCAGGTGCTGGTCATGAGCAATGGCGGCTTCGGCGGCATTCACGGCAAGCTGCTGGCCGCCCTGGAGCCGCGCGCCTGACGCTCGCCCGCGCCCAGGCCCTCACCCCAAAGGCACGCCATGATCCTGTATCTGCACGGTTTTCGTTCGTCGCCGGCCTCTTTCAAGGCCCGGATGATGGCCGACGCCATGGCCGAGCGCGGCCTGACGCGGGATTGGGCCTGCCCGCAACTGCCCGCCAGCCCGCGCGAGGCCGCCGAACTGGCGCGGGACATCGCCCGCCGCCAGTTGGCGCAGGCGTCCGACCCGCAGGCGCTGACAGTGATCGGTTCGTCGCTGGGCGGTTTCTATGCCACCTGGCTGGCCGAGCAATTGGGCTGCAAGGCCGTGCTGCTCAACCCCGCCGTCCAGGCCGCGCGCGACCTGGCCACCCAGGTGGGCGAACACCACATGTATCATTCCGACGCGCCGTTCGTGTTCCTGCCCGCCTATGTGGACGAACTGGCCGCCCTGCACGTGGCCCGCATCACCCGGCCGGAGCGCTACTTCCTGGTGGCCGCGACGGGCGACGAGGTGCTGGACTGGCGGGAAATGCGTGATCGCTATCCGGACTGCCGCCAGCGTATCGTGCAAGGCAGCGACCACGGCTTGTCCGACTTCGCCACCTGGCTGCCCGAGGTGCTTGAGTTCGCCCTTGGCCCCCAGCCGGATGGCCCCAGATAATCCACTGTATTCAACACGCTATATATATAGCTGCGCAAGGCGGTGCGTGCGCGCCGCCCAGGACGACCCTCACCATGTATGTGTTTTACGAAGACGACGGCAGCTTCAAGGCCGGCCATATCATGTCCGAAACCGATGCCAGCCTGCAGGTGGAATCGGAATCGGGCAAGCGCAGCAAGATCAAGCGCGCCAATACCTTGTTCACGTTCGCCGCGCCCGAGCCGGCGACCCTGATGAGCCAGGCGGCCGCGATCGCCGACACACTGGATCTGCAATTCCTGTGGGAATGTGCCCCGCAGGAAGAATTCGATACGCCCGCACTGGCGGCGGATTACTTCGGCCATGCGCCCACGCCGGTCGAGCAGGCCGCGCTCTTGATGCGCCTGCACGGCGCGCCGGCGTATTTTCATCGCCGCGGCAAGGGTCGCTACCGCCCTGCCCCGCCTGACATCCTGGCCGCCGCCCTGGCCGCGCTGGACAAGAAGCAGCGCCAGGCCGAACAGCAGCAGGAATGGGTCGACGAGATGGCCGCCGGGCGCCTGCCCGAGCCGATCGCCCAGGCTGCCGAATCGCTGCTGATCCGCCCGGACAAGAATTCGCAGCAATGGAAGGCGCTGGACGCCGCCTGCGCCAAGCTGGGCAAGAGCCCGGACCGCCTGCTGCTGGAACTGGGCGCCTGGCCGCACGCGCTGGCGCTGCACAAGCGCCGCTTCCTGGCCGTGAATTTCCCGCGCGGCCTGGCGTTCCCCGACCTGGAACTACCGCCGATCGACCGCGAACTGCCGCTATCGGACGCCGAGATCTATTCGGTGGACGATGTGACGACCACCGAAATCGACGATGCCCTGTCGGTGTCCACGCTGCCTGACGGCAATCTTCGCGTCGGCGTGCACGTGGCGGCCCCCGGCCTGTCGGTGACGCGCGACAGCGAGTTCGACAAGCTGGCACGCGCGCGCCTGTCCACGGTGTACATGCCGGGCGACAAGATCCCGATGCAACCCGACAACGTGATCCGCGCGTTCTCGCTGGACGCGGGCCGCGAGGTGCCGGTGCTGTCGCTGTACGTGACGGCCAACCCGGAAACGGGCGAGGTGATCGAGTCGGAGACGCGCCTGGAGCGCGTGGTGGTGCGCGAGAACCTGCGCCACAACATGCTGGACAAGCAGGTCACCGAGGAAAGCCTGTCGGATCCGGCGGCGGACCTGCCGTACGGCCACTGGCTACGCCCGCTGTGGAAGCTGGCGCAGGCGCTGTCGGCGCAGCGCGAAAATGTGCGCGGCAAGCCGGAAAACAATTCGCGGGTGGAATACAGCTTCTATCTGGATGGCGACCCCGACGACCCGGATACGCCGGTCCGCCTGGTACCGCGCCAGCGCAATGCGCCGCTGGACCGGATGGTGGCCGAATACATGATCCTGGCGAACAATCTGTGGGGCGGACTGCTGAACCAGCACGGGGTGCCGGGCATCTACCGTTCGCAGCAGGCGGGCCGGGTGCGCATGAGCACCCAGGCGCTGCCGCACGAAGCCATCGGCGTGCCGCAATACGCCTGGAGCACGTCGCCGCTGCGCCGCTATGTCGACCTGGTGAACCAATGGCAGCTGATCGCGGCGGTGGAACACGGCGTTTCGGCGCGCCTGGTGGCGCCATTCAAGCCGCGCGACGCGGACCTGTTCGCGATCATCGGGGCGTTCGATGCGCAGTATGCGGCATGGGCGGAGTTCCAGAGCGCGATGGAGCGCTACTGGTGCCTGCGCTGGCTGAAGCAGAACCACATTACGCGGACGGTGGCGCATGTGCTGCGCGAGGATCTGATCCGGTTTGCGAATTGCCCGCTGGTGACCCGGATTGGGGGGATGCCTGAATTGGAGCGGGGGACGGCGGTGGAGGTTGAGATTCTGGGGATGGATGAGTTGTCTTTGGAATTGGATTGTCGGTATGTGGGGGAGGTCAGTATTTCTGCTTCTGCTTCTTCTGCTGCTGAGGACTCGGGTAGCTGATTGCTTCTTTGTTCTTCGTAGGTCGCCCGTCGCGGGGGTGGCTTGCGGAGTGGGCGCCCACGATTGCGGTCCGGCGCGCGGGCGCCGGACTTCCCCTTCGTCATCTTCGTCCAGGCCTTCGGCCTTCCCTTCAGATTCCC
>NZ_JAELTJ010000218.1 GCF_016428805.1 Achromobacter sp. ASV32 | reverse complement strand
GCGTTCTACCAGCGCAACGAAGCCATGCTGGGCGACTTCCTGGCGCTCAAGCGCGCCGGCTCGGCCTCGGACCTGCCGCGCAATTTCCGTTGCGATCCGGAACTGACCCTGCCCACCATCGATGCGCTGCAGGCCGATCTGCACGGCGTCAGCAACTATGCCGACCTGTCGCCCGCCAAGCGCATCGACGTGCGCCGCTATTTGCTGTGCCTGGACGACACCGCCAAGAAGGTGGCGCGCATCGAGGGACTGCCCAGCCGCGAGCGTACCGACCTGCAGCGCCTGCGCGGCGACCTGACCGCCACCACCGAATACGCGCCCTTCTGGGTCATCGTGGCGGTGGCGCTGGCGCTGGGCGCCGGCACCATGGTCGGCTGGCGCCGCGTGGTGCTGACGGTCGGCGAAAAGATCGGCAAACAGGGCATGACCTACGCGCAGGGCATGTCGGCCCAGCTGACCGCGGTGGGCGCCATCGGCCTGGCCAACGTGTTCAGCCTGCCGGTCTCGACCACGCACGTGCTGTCCTCCGGCGTGGCTGGCACCATGATCGCCAACAAGAGCGGCCTGCAGGGCGGCACGGTCCGCAACATTCTCCTGGCCTGGATCCTGACGCTGCCCGCCTCGATGCTGCTGGCGGCCGGCCTGTTCTGGATCGGCGTGCAGATCGCTGGCTGAAGACGCACGGCCGCGCGATCCGCGCGGCCGGCGCAACACTCTGGCTACGGCGCCGGGCTATTTCCGGCGCGGACGCGCCGCTACCATGGCGCCATGGCTACCTCATCCCCCACCCTGCATTACATCTACGATCCGCTTTGCGGCTGGTGCTACGGCGCCGCGCCGCTGGTGCAGGCCGCCCGCGGCATCGCGGGCCTGACGATCGTCGCCCACGGCGGCGGCATGATGACGGGCAGCAATGTGCAGCCCGTCACCGACGCGCTGCGCCGCTACGTCATGCCGCACGACGAACGTATCGCCGGCCTGACCGGCCAGGAATTCGGTCCCGATTATTTCGACGGTTTGCTCCGCGACCATGGCGCGGTCTTCGATTCGGCCCCGCCCACCACCGCGGTACTGGCCGCCGAAACGCTGGCCGGCCGCGGGCTGGACCTGCTCAAGCGCCTGCAACACGCCCACTACGTCGAGGGACGGCGCATCGCCGACCCCGCCGAGCTGCAACGCCTGGCCGAGACCATCGGCCTGGATGCCGAGGGCTTTCGCGCGGCCTACGCCGCGGCCCAGGGCGAGGCCACCGCGCGCCACATCGCGCAAAGCCGGGCGTTGTTGACGCGGGTAGGCGGTTCGGGCTTTCCGACGCTGGCGCTGGAGCGGGACGGCGCCTATACGCTGCTGGAACCCGGCCGCTACCTGGGCCGCCCGTCGCAATGGCAGGCGGATCTGCGCGAACGCATCAGATAGCGCCTGCCGCCGCGCGGCTCAGCCCGGGGAACCTGGTCAGGCGCCGGTCTCGCCGATGTCGCCGTCGCGCTGCAACGCGCGGTGCATCGCCGGACGCGCGGCCAGCCGTTCGGCATAGGCCGAGAACACCGGATTCTCGGCAATCAGCTTGACCTGCATCATGAACTGCAGCGTGCCGCCCAGCACGATGTCGGCCGCGCTGAAATGGTCGCCCAGGAAATAGGGCCGCTCCTGCAGCACGTGCGCCACGACCTGCTCGACCTCATCGGCCGAGCCCCAGCCCATCGTCCCGCTCTTGTGCGCGGTCTTGAAGGCGCGCTCGGTCAGGGCCGGCTCGAACACGCCGGTGGAATAGGCCAGCCACGTCAGGTAAGGGCCGCGCTGCGGATCACCGACAACCGGGCCCAGGCCGGCCTGCGGATAGAGGTCGGTCAGGTACAGCGCGATGGCGGGGGTTTCGAAGATCGTCACCCCGTCGTGCACCAGCGCTGGCACCTTGCCGTGCGGATGGATGTCGATGTACCCCGGCGAGAGCTGGCCGGAGCCGTCGCCGCGCCGGATCGACACCATTTCGGTGTCGTAGGGCACGCCCAGTTCTTCCAGCAGCCAGAGTATCCGGAACGACCGCGAGCGCGGCGCGTGATAAAGGGTCAGCATGGTCTCGGTCTCCCAGGTCAGTCGCCGGCGCCGCCCAGCGCGCGCAGTTGCGCCTTCAGGCGGCGCACCTCCTGGCTCAGGTCCAGGATCAGGGCCACGGCGTCCAGGCCGGCGCCGAAATCACGTTCCAGACGGCGGGCGTCCAGGGCGCGTTGCAGGTCCAGGCTGTAGAAGCGCCATTCCGCCGGGCGCGGTCCGGTGGCCTCGACGATACCGACTTCGACCAGTTGCGCGACCCACTCCACTTCGGCGCCGCAGGCGCGGGCCAGATCGTCGGCGCTGAGCGGCTGCGATTTGCCCACCACGGTGGCGCTGGTGATGACGAGTTTCTTCATGGTCAGACCCCCAGGTGGCGCCGCGGGTTGAACGGCAGGTCTTGTTGCAGCTTGCGGTAGGCCTGCTTGGCGGCCTCGGTGTCGGCGGGCGGCAGCGCCAGTTCGAGCACCAGGTACAGGTCGCCGGGCGGATCCCCCGGGATGCCGCGGCCACGCAAGCGCAGCTTGCGGCCGTTGGCCGAGCCCGCCGGCACCGAGACTTCCACGGTACCGCCCGGCGTGGGCACGTTGACCTGGGCGCCCAGCGCCGCTTCCCAGGGCGCCACGGGCACGGTCATGTACAGATCGCGCCCCTCGGCCCGGTAGCGGGCGTGCGGCTTGAAGCGCACTTCCAGGTACAGGTCGCCGTTTTCGCCGCCCCCGTAGCCCGGCATGCCCTGCCCGGCCAGGCGGATGTACTGGCCTTCACGCACGCCCGGCGGAATGCGCACGCTGAGCGTGCGCGTCTGTACTTGCGGCCGGCCCTGGTCGTCCATCTGCATGGAGCGCAGGCTGATGTCGCGCGTGGCGCCCTTCAAGGCGTCTTCGAGGTCGACCTCGATCGCCGCATGGTGGTCGTCGCCACGGGCGCGGAATTCCTGCTGCGCGCCGCGACCCGCCGCGCGGCGGCCACGGTCGCCGAACAGGGAGGAGAAGAATTCGCTGAACTGGGCCTCGTCACCGGGCGCGGCGCCGCGATGGAATTCGAAGCCCTCGTCCCAGCCGGGAGGCGGCTGGAAGCCGCCGCCGGGCGACACGCCGGCAGCCAGATTGTCGTAGGCCTCGCGCTTTTCCTTGTCGCGCAATACGTCGTAGGCCTCGTTGACGTCGCGCATGCGCGCCTCGGCGTCGCTTTCCTTGCTGACGTCGGGGTGGTATTTGCGGGCGAGTTTGCGGTAGGAGCGCCGGATCTCATCGTCGGAGGCGCCGCGCTCCGCACCAAGAATGCTGTAGTAGTCCTTGAACTCCATTTTCCAGCCCATGGTTAGGGTTGCAGCC
This sequence comes from Achromobacter sp. ASV32, assembly GCF_016428805.1. GTDB lineage: Bacteria > Pseudomonadota > Gammaproteobacteria > Burkholderiales > Burkholderiaceae_B > Achromobacter. The sequence goes on along the minus strand of NZ_JAELTJ010000218.1, from coordinate 1,735 downwards.
AAAGGCGGCTCGCGCCGGATTCGGCCCTGAACAGAAAGAAGATAGGGGTTGCCGCCCGATTTTTCAATGCGATTCGCCAAGATTGCGGCTTCGCGCATAATTGCAGGTTGGGCGGCCGAGCAAGCCCCCCAAGCGCCCGCGCATGCCAAGCCGCCCGCGCCGCGCCATTGCCAACGAACAGGAACCGATTGTGCTGGAAATCATCGACGTCGACTTCAACAACCCGGAACACGGGCAACAAGTGCTGGCCATGCTGAATGAATACGCCAGCGGCCCCATGGGGGGCAACTCGCCCCTGCCCGACCACGCCCGGCGCAACCTGATTCCGGAACTGGCGCGCCGCCCGACCGCGCACGCCCTGCTGGCGCGGGTCGACGGCCAGGCCGCCGGCGTGGCCATCTACCTGGAAGGTTTCTCCACGTTCGCCTGCCGCCCGCTGGTGAACCTGCATGATCTGGCCGTGTCGCCCCGCTTCCAGGGCAGGGGCGTGGGCAAGCAGTTGCTGGCCGCGCTGGAAACCCGGGCCCGCCAGATGGACTGCTGCAAGATCACGCTGGAAGTGCTGGAAGGCAACGACGTGGCGCAGGGCCTGTACCGCAAGCTGGGCTACGAGGGCTATTCGCTGGACGAAGAGACCGGCCGCGCCATGTTCTGGCAGAAGAAACTGGCCGCCTGACCCGGCGCATCCACGACTTTCGGGCGGCGCGCCCGGCGCCCGCCTCCAACAAGGACTTTCCATGAAGATGAGCAACATCCCCTTCGGCACCACCGACTGGTCCGACGTTGACGCCACCGAACACCCCGGCGACACCGGCATGGCCTATTGGCGCACACGCCAGTTCGGCGATCTGCGCGTACGAATGGTGGAATACAGCGCCGGCTACCTGGCCGACCACTGGTGCAGCAAAGGCCACATCCTGCTTTGCCTGGAAGGCGAGCTGCACACCGAGCTGGAAGACGGCCGCCGCTTCGTGCTGACGCCGGGCATGAGCTACCAGGTGGCCGACCAGGCCGAGCCGCACCGCTCGTCCACCCCCACCGGCGCCAAGCTCTTCATCGTCGACTGACGCGCCGGCGCGACACGCCAAATTTCAATTGCGTTACGCTTTGCGGTACGCACCCCTTGGTGCGTACCCACTTACACACCGCCAGACCGGAGAAGCACTTGGGCGCCCCGTTTACGTTGTTTGTCGATTCCCAGTTCCTCAGCCCCTATGCCATGTCGGCCTACGTGGCGCTGACTGAAAAGCAACTGCCCTTCGAAGTGCGCCTGATCGACCTGGACGCGGGCGAGCAACGCATGCAGCCCTATCAGTGCCGCGCCCTGACCGCGCGCGTGCCGGCGCTGACACACGCCGACTTCAACCTGACCGAATCCACCGCCATCGCGGAATACCTGGAAGACCTGTATCCGGCGCCGGGCTGTACCGCGCTGTATCCGGCCCAGCCCCAGGAACGCGCCCGCGCCCGCCAGTTGCAGGCCTGGCTGCGCAGCGACCTGGCCGCCCTGCGCCAGGAACGCCCCACCGAAACCGTCTTCTACAGCCAGCCCGGCCAGCCCTTGTCCGATGCCGGCCACGCCGCCGCGGCCAAGCTGATCCACGTGGCCAGCGCCCTGATCGGCGCGGGCCAGACCTCGCTGTTCGATCAATGGTGTCTTGCCGACCTGGACCTGGCAGTGGCGCTGCGGCGCCTGTGGCTGGACGGCCTGCCCGATCCGCTGCGCGACTATGCC
>NZ_JAELTJ010000217.1 GCF_016428805.1 Achromobacter sp. ASV32 | reverse complement strand
GGTGCCGGCGCAGACCAGTGCCGAAGAGGTGCTCAAGCTCAATCCCGACGGCGTGTTCCTGTCCAACGGCCCCGGCGACCCCGAGCCCTGCGATTACGCCATCGCCGCCACGCGCACGTTCCTGGACAAGAAGCTGCCCGTGTTCGGCATCTGCCTGGGGCACCAGATCATGGGCCTGGCGGTGGGCGGCAAGACGCTCAAGATGAAGACCGGCCACCACGGCGCCAATCACCCGGTGCAGGATCTGGCCTCCAAGCGCGTGTTCATCACCAGCCAGAACCACGGTTTCGCGGTCGACGCGGCCAGCCTGCCGGCCAACGCGCGCGTCACGCACGTCTCGCTGTTCGACGGCACGCTGCAGGGCTTCGAGCTCACCGACCGTCCGGCCTTCTGCTTCCAGGGCCATCCCGAAGCCAGCCCCGGTCCGCACGACATCCTGGAGCTCTTCGACAAGTTCATCAGCCTGATGTCCGGCCAAAAGTAAAGATTGCATCATGCCCAAGCGTACAGACCTAAAAAGCATTCTCATCATCGGCGCCGGCCCCATCATCATCGGGCAGGCCTGCGAATTCGACTATTCCGGCGCGCAAGCGTGCAAGGCGCTCAAGGCCGAGGGTTACCGCACCATTCTGGTGAACAGCAACCCCGCCACGATCATGACGGACCCGGAAACGGCCGACGTCACCTACATCGAGCCCATTACCTGGCAAGCCGTCGAAAAGATCATCGAGCGTGAAAAGCCCGATGCGCTGCTGCCCACCATGGGCGGCCAGACCGCGCTGAACTGCGCGCTGGACCTGGCTCACCACGGCGTGCTGAAAAAGCACAACGTCGAACTGATCGGCGCCAACGAGCACGCCATCGAAAAGGCCGAAGACCGCCAGAAGTTCAAGCAGGCCATGACCGACATCGGCCTGGAATCGGCCAAGTCGGGCGTCGCCCACACCATGGACGAAGCCTGGGAAGTGCAGCGCCGCATCGCGGCCGAAGTCGGCACCTCGGGTTTCCCGGCCGTCATTCGCCCCAGCTTCACCATGGGCGGCTCGGGCGGCGGCATCGCCTACAACGCCGAAGAATTCGAAACCATCTGCCGCCGCGGCCTGGAAGCCTCGCCCACCAGCGAACTCCTGATCGAAGAATCGCTGCTGGGCTGGAAGGAATTCGAGATGGAAGTGGTCCGCGACAAGGCGGACAACTGCATCATCGTCTGCTCCATCGAAAACCTGGACCCCATGGGCGTGCACACCGGTGACTCGATCACCGTGGCGCCGGCCCAGACGCTGACCGACAAGGAATACCAGATCATGCGTAACGCATCGATCGCGGTATTGCGCGAGATCGGCGTGGACACGGGCGGCTCGAACGTGCAGTTCGCGGTCAATCCCCGCGACGGCCGCATGATCGTCATCGAGATGAACCCGCGCGTGTCGCGTTCGTCGGCGCTGGCCTCCAAGGCCACGGGTTTCCCCATTGCCAAGGTCGCCGCGCGCCTGGCCGTGGGCTACACCCTGGACGAGCTCAAGAACGAAATCACCGGCGGCGCCACGCCCGCCTCGTTCGAACCGTCGATCGACTACGTCGTCACCAAGGTGCCGCGTTTCGCCTTCGAGAAATTCCCCACCGCCGACGCACGCCTGACCACCCAGATGAAGTCCGTGGGTGAAGTCATGGCCATTGGCCGCACCTTCCAGGAATCGTTCCAGAAGGCGCTGCGTGGCCTGGAAGTCGGCGTCGACGGCCTGAACCAGAAAACCACCGATCGCGAAAAGCTGCAGGTCGAACTGGGCGAGCCCGGTCCGGAACGCATCTGGTACGTGGGCGACGCCTTCGCCCAGGGCTTTACCCTGGACGAAGTGCATGCCATCACGCACATCGACCCCTGGTTCCTGTCGCAGATCAAGGAAATCGTCGACATCGAGCTCGCGCTCGAGCAAAAGACGCTGGCCGACCTCGACTACGCCACCCTGTGGGAACTGAAGCGCCGCGGTTTCTCCGACCGCCGCCTGGCGTTCCTGCTGGATTCGGCCGAATCCGAAGTGCGCAAGCTGCGTCACCAGCTGAACGTGCGCCCGGTCTACAAGCGCGTGGACACCTGCGCCGCCGAATTCGCTACCCGCACCGCCTACATGTACTCCACGTACGAGGAAGAGTGCGAATCCGCGCCCACCGACCGCAAGAAGATCGTGGTGCTGGGCGGCGGTCCGAACCGCATCGGCCAGGGCATCGAGTTCGACTACTGCTGCGTGCACGCCGCGCTGGCGCTGCGCGAAGACGGGTACGAGACCATCATGGTCAACTGCAACCCGGAAACCGTGTCCACCGACTACGACACTTCCGACCGTCTGTACTTCGAGCCGCTGACGCTTGAAGACGTGCTGGAAATCGTCCACAAGGAAAACCCGGTCGGCATGATCGTCCAGTACGGCGGCCAGACCCCGCTGAAGCTGGCGCGCGCCCTGGAAGCCAACGGCGTGCCCATCATCGGCACCAGCCCCGAATCCATCGACGTGGCCGAAGACCGCGAGCGCTTCCAGAAGCTGCTCAATAAGCTCGGCCTGCGCCAGCCGCCCAACCGCACGGCTCGCACCGAAGGCGAGGCCCTGGCCCACGCCACCGAAATCGGCTACCCGCTGGTGGTGCGTCCCAGCTACGTGCTGGGCGGCCGCGCGATGGAAATCGTGCACGAGCAGCAAGACCTCGAACGCTACATGCGCGAGGCCGTGAAGGTCAGCAATGACTCGCCGGTGCTGCTCGACCGCTTCCTGAACAACGCCACCGAAGTCGACGTGGACTGCCTGGCCGATGGCGAAACCGTCTTCATCGGCGGCGTCATGGAGCACATCGAGCAAGCCGGCGTGCACTCGGGCGACTCCGCCTGCAGCCTGCCGCCTTACTCGCTGTCGGCCGACGTCATCGCCGAAATCAAGCGCCAGACCACCATGATGGCCAAGGCCCTGAACGTCAGCGGCCTGATGAACGTGCAGTTCGCCATCCAGGGCGGCGACGTCTACGTGCTGGAAGTGAACCCGCGCGCCTCGCGCACGGTGCCCTACGTGTCCAAGGCCACCGGCCTGCAACTGGCCAAGATCGCCGCGCGCGCCATGGCCGGCCAGACGCTGGCAGCCCAGGGCATCACCAAGGAAGTCGTGCCGCCTTACTTCTCGGTCAAGGAAGCGGTGTTCCCGTTCGTGAAGTTCCCGGGCGTGGACACCATCCTGGGTCCGGAAATGAAGTCGACCGGCGAAGTGATGGGCGTGGGCATGAGCTTCGGCGAAGCCTTCGTCAAGTCGCAGCTGGCCGCGGGCGTGCGCCTGCCGGAATCCGGCACGGTGTTCATCAGCGTGAAAAACCAGGACAAGCCCCGCGCCGTGGAAGTGGCGCGCGGCCTGCATGCCCTGGGCTTCAAGCTGGTGGCCACGCGTGGCACGGCCGCCGAGATCGAAGCGGCGGGCATTCCCGTGCAACGCGTCAACAAGGTCACTGAAGGCCGTCCGCACATTGTCGACATGGTCAAGAACGGCGAAATCTCGCTGGTCATCAACACTGTCGAAGAGCGCCGCAACGCCATCGTCGACTCGCGCACCATCCGTACCCAATCGCTCGCTGCCCGCGTGACCTTCTTCACCACTATCGCCGGCGCCCGCGCCGCGGTCGAAGGCATGCAGTACTTGCGCCAGGGTCTGGGCCTGCAGGTTTACCCCTTGCAGGAACTGCACGCGTCTTTAACTGACAAATAATGCTTGGGCGCGCAGAGGGCGCGCAGCAAGTGAAGTGAAGTGAGGGCAAAAGAATGAAGTGGTTCATTCTGGCGTTATTCATTTTGTGCGCCACGGTAGTTCACTACCGTGGCCGTGTCAGGCACCGGTTCTCGCGGCAGGCACTGGATCACTCCACGTTCACCGCGCCGCTGAACTGCTTCATGTACGCGTTTTCCAGCGTGCCCAACAAGCCCTATCTCGATCTGGACCAGTTTCCAGAGCTGAAGGTCTTGTTGGACCGCTGCGACGAGATCCGGGCAGAGGCCGTCAACCTGTATGGCGACGGCCACATCAAGGCCTCGGACAAATACAACGACGCGGGCTTCAATTCCTTTTTCAAGACGGGCTGGAAGCGTTTCTACCTGAAATGGTATGACGCCGATCACCCGTCGGCCCAAGCCCTGTGTCCGGTCACGACCAAGCTGCTGGCGGGCATTCCCACCATCAAGGCCGCGATGTTCGCGTCGTTGCCGCCCGGCAGCCGCTTGCCGCGGCATCGCGATCCGTACGCCGGTTCGCTGCGTTTCCACATGGGCCTGATCACGCCGAACAGCCCCGACTGCTATATCAATGTCGATGGCCAGCAATACTACTGGCGCGACGGCCAGGCCGTGGTCTTCGACGAAACGTTCATCCATTACGCCGAAAACAAGACGGACCAGAACCGCATCATCCTGTTCGCCGACGTCGAACGTCCCATGCGCTACCGCTGGGCCCAGGCGTTCAATCGCGTCGTCGGCGGTTTCCTGCTGCGCGCGGCCGCCGCGCCCAACCAGGAAGGCGACGCCACCGGCGGCATCAACCGCATTTTCGGCGCGGTGTATGCGGTGCGGCGGTTTGGCAAGGCGCTCAAGAAAAAGAGCAAGCCGCTGTACTACCTGTCCAAGTGGGCACTGGTGGCGGCGATCTTCGCGCTGATTTTCCTGTAATCGCCGGCGCCGGCCTTCCTGTAGGATATCGGGCGGCTCTGCCTCGGGCGGACGCCGCCTTTTTTCATCCGACCCTAGGCGTATCCATGAACAGAGTCTTCATCACCGGCGCCAGCAGCGGCCTGGGCCGCGCCCTGGCGCAGCAATATGCCGCAGCAGGGGCCACACTGGGTTTGTTGGGGCGACGCGAAGACGCGCTGCGCGAGCTGGCCGCCAGCCTGCCAGGCGCCCATCGTTGCTATGCCGTCGACGTTCGTGACCGTGCTGCCCTGCACGCGGCGGCGCGCGACTTCATCGCCTTCTGCCAGGGCCGCGTGGATGTGGTGATCGCCAGTGCCGGCATCAGCGCCGGCACGCTGACCGAGCACGGCGAGGACTACGACGTCTTCAAAGCCATCGTCGACACGAATCTGCTGGCCACCGTCGCGACCTTCGAACCCTTCGTCGACAGCATGCGTCAAGCGGGGTCGGGGCGCCTGGTAGGCATCGCCAGCGTGGCCGGCGTGCGCGGCCTGCCGGGGGCGGGCGCTTACAGCGCCTCCAAATCGGCGGTGGTGACCTACTGCGAAAGCCTGCGGCTGGAACTGGCCGCCGACGGCATCCGCGTCGTCACGATCGCGCCGGGGTATATCCGCACCGCCATGACCGCGCACAATCCGTATTCCATGCCCTTCCTGATGGATGCGGATGCCTTCGCCCGGCGTGCGCAAGCGGCGATCGGGCGCGGCACCTCGTACACGGTGATTCCGTGGCAGATGGGCGTGGTGGCCAAGCTCATGCGCCTGTTGCCCAACGCGGTCTACGACAGGCTGGCGCGCAACGCGCCGCGCAAGCCGCGTAAAGCGGACAAGACGGACAAGGCAGACTAGGGCCTGTTCACACTAGAAGGCGCCTCGCATGAGTACCCAAATGAGTGGCTATCAAGGCGCGAAGCGCAGTCGTGGCCGCCCCCCGGCGAGCATTCGCAACGCTGAGAGGCGCCTTCTAGTGT
>NZ_JAELTJ010000216.1 GCF_016428805.1 Achromobacter sp. ASV32 | reverse complement strand
CATCTTGGACACCGACACCAGGGTCGTCAGCGGCACCGAGGTGGCGCCGGCGGCGACCACGTTGCCCACGGTGACTTCCGCACGCGACACGCGGCCGCTGACCGGGGCTTCGATGCGGGTGTAGCCCAGGTTCAGCTTGGCGTAGTCCAGCGCGGCTTGCGCGCCTTGCAGGTTGGCGGCGGCTTCGCGGGCGGCATTCTGCTTTTCCTCGAAGTCGCGGCGGGCGATGGCGTTGTCGGTCAACAGGCGTTGGCCGCGGGCCAGTTCGGTGGCCGTGTACGAGGCGCGGGCCTTGGCGGCCGTCAGGGCGGCGGCGGCGCGGTCCACTTCGGCCGCGTAGGGGCGCGGGTCGATGGTGAACAGGACGTCGCCCTTCTTGACGATGCTGCCGTCCTGGAAGTGCACGGCAGTCAGGGTGCCGGAGACCAGCGGACGGATGTCTACGCGGTCGATGGCTTCCAGGCGGCCGGAATAACGCTGCCAGTCGACGATGGTCTTGCTGACCACCTCGGCAACTTCGACGGGGGGAGCCGCCGGGGCGCCCTGCGCCTGGGCAGCATTGGCGCCGGCAGGGGCGCGAAACAGGGCGTAGCTACCGCCGGCCGCGATGACGGCCGCGAAAACGACGAGCACAGCAATACGATTACGCGAAACCATGATGTTCCTTGAGGGTGGTGTCGGGGTGAAGCGCGCTTGCCGGGACCGCGAGGGGGCGGGGGGCGGCGGGGGCGTCATCGCGGCGGGTCTGGCAGTCCTGAAACACCGATGTCATACTGCGGTGCAGCATGCAACACTGTTACGTATCCCTGGCTGAGAAGGTCCTTTCAGGGGACGGGTTCTCGCGTGATCGGAATCTGAGGATTGACAGGCCCTTGGATGCGCCAGGCGGCACGGGCACTTCAAGATGGTTGAATTCTGAGTGTTTTGCCGACGCGGATAAACACGTGTTATTCGGCAACACTGTTCGGCAGATTTGTCTAATCCAGGCTGGATTCGGGTTATGCTCCGTACACCCCGACTACTTGCCCCAAAGGACACCGTCGCCATGGACCGTTTTCAGGCTATGCAGGTGTTTGTGCGCGTCGTGGATGCCAATAGCTTCACCCGGGCGGCCGACAGCCTCTCGCTTCCGCGCACCACCGTCACCACCATCATCCAGAATCTCGAACGCCTGCTGGGCGTGCGTCTGCTCAACCGCACCACCCGCCGCATCGGCCTGACGCCCGACGGCGCAGGCTACTACCAGCATTGCGTGCGCATCCTGGCCGACGTCGAAGAAACCGAGGCCTGCTTCCAGGAAGCGGCCCTGCGCCTGAAGGGGCGGCTGCGCATCGACGTGCCCACCTGCATCGGCCGGCTGATTCTAATCCCGTCATTGTGTGATTTTCACGACAAGTACCCGGACGTCGAGTTGGTGCTCGGCCTGGGCGACCGCCCCGTGGATATGGTGCAAGAGGCGGTGGACTGCGTCATCCGCGCCGGCGACCTGGAAGATTCCAGCCTGGTCGCGCGCCGCATCGGCACCTTGCAGACCGTGACTTGCGCGTCGCCGACCTACGTGGCCCGCCACGGCATGCCGCAAACCATTGAGGACCTGCGCGACCACCACGCGGTGCATTATTTCTCCAGCCGCACAGGCCGCAATTGCCCCTGGGACTTCAAGATCGACGGCAAGCACCAGGAAGTGGACATGCGCGGCACCGTGGCGGTGAACGAAGCCGGCGCCTACCTGGACTGCGGCCTGAAGGGTTTTGGCCTGATCCAGACGCCACGCTACATGGCGCTGCCGCACCTGCAATCGGGCGAGCTGATCGAAGTGCTGCCCCAATGGAAGCCCAGCACCACCGCGATCTCGGTGCTGTATCCGCAAAGCCGCCAGCTGTCGCCCAAAGTGCGCGCATTTGCAGACTGGGTGGCCGAATTGTTCGCCAGTTGCCCGCTGCTCAGCGGCCGCGACGAAACCGATCCGGCCGCCGTCAGTTGCGGCGTGTTCCAGCAGCGCCAGACCAGCCAGGCCAGGCAGATGGCCGTGGCCGGCGTGGCTGCCGCCAATGCACCCGAAATGCCCCAGCGCCGCCGCAGCGCCCGGGAAGAGGCCGCCGAGTACGCGCTGTAGTCGGCGATTGTCGTCAACCGCGCCGGCGTTGCCGCCGGCGCCGGGCAGGCGCCGGGTCAGCCCAAGACCTGCCCCGACAGCGGACCGCCCGGTTCGCCACGCCGCGAATCGGCCGGCAAAATCATCGAAAACGCGGGAAACCCCGTAGCAAATACAGGGCTTGCGTCCCTCGTATTTCGTGAAACGTATGTATAGTCCGACAGTCAAAGCCCAAACGCATTCACTGTCGATCTTCTATGCAGCCTGTACTTCCCGCTTACCTGATCGCCCGTTGGCTTTTGCTGCTCGTCTTGCTGGCGGGCGTGTATTTCCTGAGTGGTTTCCTGGTGCCCGCCCTGGCCGCGCTGATCATCGGCCTGGCCAGTTGGCCCCTGTATCGGCGCCTGGTCGATCGCTGCGGGGGCCGCACGATGCTGGCCGCCTCGCTGGCGCTGCTGGTGGTCATCGTGGTGCTGATCGTGCCGCTGTCGCTGGCGCTGTCCTATGCCATCAAGGAAGCCAGCACCTTCTTTGCCTGGGCCATCGCGGCCAACCGGCATGGCGTGGCGGTGCCTGCCTGGATCACGTCGATGCCCGTGGTCGGCGACCGCCTGGGCGAATACTGGGAAGCCTATATTGGCCAGCCCCACGCGCTGGGTGCGCTGGTCGAAGCCGTCAGCGGCGAACACCTGGGCAACATCTACCGAATGGTGCTGGCCGCCACGGGCAACGTGTTTCAGTTGCTGCTGACCGTACTGTTCATGCTGATCACCTTGTTCTTCGTCTACAAGGACGGCCTGCGCATGGTGGCCCAACTGGACGTGCTGGGCGAACGCATCCTGCCCACGCGCTGGCAGCGTTTCTCGCGCGTGGTGCCGGCCACGATCAATTCCACCGTCACGGGCATGGGCCTGATTGCGCTGGGCGAAGGCCTGGTGCTGGGGGTCGCCTACTGGGTAGCGGGCGTGCCGTCACCGGTGCTGTTGGGGGTGGTGACCGGTTTCATGGCCTTGATCCCCGGCGGCGCGCCGCTGTCGTTCACGCTGGTGTCGCTGTATCTGGTGGGCTCGGGCCACGTGGTGGCGGGCATTGCGCTGATGGTCTGGGGCAGCGTCGAGCTGTTCATCGTCGATAAGACGCTGCGCCCGCGCCTGGTGGGCGGCCCGGTCAAGCTGCCGTTCCTGCCGACGTTCTTCGGCCTGGTGGGCGGGGTCAAGACCATGGGCATCGTGGGCCTGTTCGTGGGCCCGGTGCTGATGGCGCTGTTGGTGGCGGTGTGGCGCGAGTGGGTGCACCACGAGGAAGTCGAACGCGACACCGCCCGCTTGCGAGCCGCCGAGCCGCCGGAAAAAACGCCGGCCGGTTGACGCCAGCCCCGTCCGTCCGGCTGCGCATCGGGGCGCGGATGCCCGTCGCATCTGACGGTCGCCCGGCCCAGACGTTACCCGCCAGCATCGTGCAAGGACCGGGGCTGGATTTCCGATAACGGTCCGGCCCGCACATTTGGTAATCTAGCTCTCCCCGCGCTCGCCGGCGCCTTGCCCGGCACGCGCCTGCCTTGTGCGCAGACGCTTTGCAGCTTACGCCGCGGGGTGTGAGGGTCGAGATGTCCGGGTCACTGCAAGAAGAAGAGTTGGCGGTCCTGCGCGAGCAGGGCTTTGTCGTGGCGCGCCAGTTCGTGGACGCCGCCCAGGTTCAGGCGCTGCGCGCCTTGGCCGAACGCCATTTGCGCGATCACGTGGCGCCCATCGAATACGAAGCGGATCTGCGCTACCCCGGCGCCCCCGAGTCCCGCGCGGCCGAAGGCGGCCTGACGGTGCGACGCCTGCTCAACGCCTACGCCCGCGACCCGCTGTTCGCCCAATGGGCCACCGACGCGCGCATTGGCCAGTCGCTGGCGCGCTATTTCGGCCAGGCGCCGGTGTTGTCCACGGTGCACCACAACTGCGTGATGACGAAGCATCCGGCCTACGGCAGCCTGACGGGCTGGCACCAGGACATCCGCTATTGGTCGTTTTCCGACACGGACCTGGTGTCCTGTTGGCTGGCCCTGGGGCCCGAGATGCGCGAGAACGGCGGCCTGTCTTTCATCCCGGGGTCGCACGCGGCGGCGTTCCAGCCGCAGCAATTCGACGACAAGAAGTTCTTCCGCGACGACGCCCCTGAAAACCAGGACTGGATTGCGCGCGCGGTCTGCCCCGAGCTGCAAGCCGGTGACGTGGTGTTTTTCCATTGCCGCACGCTGCATGCGGCGCAAGGCAACCGTAGCGACCGGGTGAAGCTGTCGGTGGTGCATACCTACTATCCGCAATCGTGTCATCCGTTGCCGGGCACGCGCTCGGCCAGCCAGCCGGGCGTGCCGTTGGCGGGGTAGGACAGACAGGCGTACTGCCGGCGCGGCTTGCAATTCGGCTCCGCCGACGGGCGGGGGATCGCAGGGCAGCAATGCGGGTCGGATCAAGAGGAGGCGCGCCTCTGCCAGGACGATCAGGTAATTGGAATTTGCTATTAATAATTGAATTACAATTAAATAGTGTGCGATACGCGCGATTGCCCCCGGCAAGACGGCACCGCGTCCCCCAACCTGCGCGCACGCTCCTTCATTCAATAGGCTGTTTCCTGTGCCCAAAAGCAAGCCCGACGATACGGACAAGACGCAGGCGGCGACCGAGACCCGGTCTTCGCTATTTGTAGGCTCTACCGAAAAAGCCTTCCAGGTGTTGCATGCCTTCGACGGCCCGAAGCGCCACATGACGCTGGCCGACATTGCCCGCGCCTCGGGCCTGGACCGCAGCGCGACGCAACGCCTGGTCTACACGCTGGAAACGCTGGGCTATCTGCGCCGCATTCCGGACACGCGCAATTACGGACTGACGCCGAAGGTGCTGCAGTTCTCATACAACTATGTGCGCGCGAACGAGCTGATCGACAAGGCATCGCCATATCTGCTGGACATCAGCCGCACGCTGGGCGAAACGACGAATCTGCAAGAACTGGACGGCCACGAGATCGTGTTCGTGGCCCGCTTTCCGGGCCATCACCTGGTCAATGTGGACATCGCGGTAGGCAGCCGCCTGCCGGCGTACTTCACGGCATCGGGCACGGCAATCCTGTCGCGCCTGTCGGACGAGCAGCGCCGCGAAATCCTGTCGCAAACCCGCCTGGACCCGATCACGCCCTACACAGAGGTGAATCCGGACAAGCTGCTGGAACGCGCGCAGCGCGTGGCAGAGAAGGGTTACGCCATCATCGTGAACGAAACGGTGCTGGGGGATATTTCGGTGGCGGCGCCGGTGATTGACCATCGGGGGTTGGCGGTGGCGGCGATCAATATTTCTGTGCCGACGACGCGATGGACGGTGGCGCGTGTTGAGGCTGAATTGGCGCAGCATGTGCAGGTGGCGGCGACTTCTATTTCCAAGTCCAAGTTTTCGGCTTATTCGCGGTAGTTGTTTCGCCGAGGTTGGTGAATTGGGCTTTGGGGATTGAGTTGGTTTCTTTGCATTGGTTTGATTTTTGTGCGTCGGTCTGGTCTTCGTAGGTCGCCCCTGGCGGCGGTGGCTTGCGGCTGTCTCTTATACACATCTCCGAGCCCCACGAGACCTAATAGTGAAAAGAGGGGGGGGGGGGGGGGGGGGGGGGGGGGGGGGGGGGGGGGGGGGGG
>NZ_JAELTJ010000215.1 GCF_016428805.1 Achromobacter sp. ASV32 | reverse complement strand
CCCCCCCCCCCCCCCCCCCCCCCCCCCCCCCCCCCCCCCCCCCCCCCCCCCCCTTTTTCACGCACAAGACGGCATACGAGATCGGTTATTAGGTCTCGTGGGCTCGGAGATGTGTATAAGAGACAGGGTCCGGCGCCGGCCGCGCCGCAGCCCGCCGTGGCGCGTCAGCCTGTCGCGCCACCATCGCAGCCGCAGCAGCTGCCGCAGCCACAACAGCCGTCCATGTCCCGCATGCCCGATGCGCCGCTGCGCAACGGTCCGGTGGTGCCGCCCGCGGTCCTGCCCGGCGATGCCGCGGCGGGTTTGCAGGATGCGATCAGCGCCTTGCGCGGCGCGCTCGAAAGCCGCATGGATGGCCTGCTGTGGGGCGGCCGCCAGGGGCCTGGCCGCGAGCCGGCCGGCGCCGCCTTGTTCCGCAGCTTGCTGGACGCGGGTTTCAGCACCAAGCTTGTCCGCGCCCTGGTCGAACGCATGCCCCAAGGCATGACGGCCGAGGCCGCCCTGGCCTGGGCCCGCAATGAGCTGGTGACCCACTTGCCGGTGCTGGGATCGGAAGACGAATTCCTGGGCGGCGGTGTCTATGCGCTGGTCGGCCCGACCGGCGTGGGCAAGACCACCACGCTGGCCAAGCTGGCGGCGCGCTGCGTGGCGCGCGAAGGCCGCGAACAGGTGGCGATGCTGACCACCGACAATTTCCGGATCGGCGCGCTGGAACAGTTGCAGATCTACGGCCGCCTGATGGGCGTGCCGGCGCACTCGGTGCGCGATGCGGGCGAACTGCGCCGCATCCTGGCCGAGCTGGGTAACCGCAAGATCGTGCTGATCGACACCACGGGCATCAGCCAGCGCGACCGTCACGTGGCCGAGCAGGCCGCGATGCTCTGCAATGCCGGCAAACCGGTGCGCCGGTTGCTGGTGCTCAATGCCGCCAGCCAGGGCGACACGCTGGACGAAGTGGCGCACGCCTACCGCAATGGCGTGGGCGAGGACGTGGCCGGCTGCATCATCACCAAGCTGGACGAGGCCTCGCGCCTGGGGGCGGCGCTGGACACGGCAATCCGCCACCGGCTGCCGATCCACTATTCGTCGATCGGCCAGAAGGTGCCGGAGCACCTGGAACTGGCGCGCGCCGACGCGCTGATCGACCGGGCATTCGCCATGGTCGAGCGCGCCCGCGCCCTGTATACCCCCAGCGAGGCCGATCTGGCGTCGTTGTGGGCGACGCCGCGCGAAAGCGAGGCCGCCGACCCGGCGCGCCGCCGCCAGTTGCTGGCCTCTGCGATCCTGCGTCCGCAGGGCGGGGCGGCCTCGATCGACGCCGCGCAGCACCTGGATGACGCGATCAGCTGGCTCGATAGCGATCCGGCCTGCGTCCAGGCCCGCGCATCGTGGCGCGAGTACGTCAGCGACGGCGCCGGCTCCAGCCTGAGCGCGCTGGGCGAGGCGCCGCTGGCGATGGTGCGACGCGAATTCTCCTCCGCCTGCGGCCGCCATCTGCTGGCGATGCATGGCAAGACCACGATGAAGGGCGACGGCCTGCCCGGCGGCACGTTGCTCAGTTCCGTCCTGATGAGCGACCGCGGCGCGGCCATGGCGGCGCCGGCCCAGCAACTGGTGCTGCCGCACGGCATGCTGTCGTCGTTCGACCCGGCCGCCGCCGCGCAGCCCGACACGGCGCTGGCGCTGGAAGCCCGGGTTCGCTGGCTGGGCGCGCAACTGGACCGCCTGCCGGTGGTGCACATGCTGGAAGCCGGCACGTCCGCGCTGTGGCAAAACCTGACCGGGCAGGGCGTGTCGTGGGTGGCGCGCAGCCCGGGCGGCTTGCGCGTGATTCAGGACGACTGCCCGACCAACCTGAACGCGGTGGGCAAAAGCGTCGGCTATCTGCCGGTGGGCCAGCCGGGCGACATGCCCGGCCTGCGCGCCGCGGCCGGCGGGACGCCACTGGCCCTGTGGGCGTCGGGCACCGAGATCGGCTTGCCCGGCCGAGGCGACGATACCCGCCTGCGGCTGGTGTGCGCCCGCCTGATCGACACCGCCAGCGGCGAGATCGCGACCCAGTTGTTCGGCTTGACCAACCTGACGGCCGCGCAGGCGGATGCCGCCACCGTGGCCCGCTGGCTGGTGCTGCAGGAAGAGGCGCGCGCCGGGTTCCGGTACATGGCCAACGCCTGGCAGGCGCTGCCTGCGGTGGATGGCGCGCACACCCTGGCGCGGCAGTCGCTGATGGCCGGCCAGCTGGGCGCGGCCTGCTGGCAGCTGGCGCACGCGCCGGCCGCCGATTCGGCCCGCTCGACGCTGTCGGGCGTGGTCAGCGCGGACCGCAAGCTGCCGGGCCGTTTGCTGCCCGTGGCCTTGCTGAAGATGTTCGCCCTGCTGGAGATGGCAGAGGGATAGGCGCCCCAAACCGCGCAGGTTCTGCGCGCTGGCCCGTCCCGCGAAGGTGTCCGTCCCGTCTTGGGACCCGGCGGCGGGGCCGGCTTCTCGGGAGGATGCCCCCAAAAAACAGCCCGCATGAGCGGGCTGCTTTTTTTATTGACGCGGGCTGCCGTCAGCCCGCGACGATCGGCTTGCGGCCCGGCGTGGCACGGGCGCCGCGGCCTTGCGCGTCGTAGGTGGACGTCACGCCGACGCCGGCGATGCTGCGCAGCGCGTCCAGCGACTGCTGGTTGTAGCGCAGGTGCACGTCGATCAGGGCGCCGTTGCGCATGTTGATTTCGTTGGCCGATGCCGACTTGCTCAGCAGGGCTTGCCACACGCCGGACAGTTGCGGATGCAGCACGGCGGCCTGTTCGGTGCCGGCGTGGCCGGCGGGCAGGCCCAGTTCGGCCAGCAGGCCATCGCGGGCGTGGCTCAGGTCGACCAGTTGCTGTGCGACGTTGCCCTTGCGTTCGGTGACGTCATGCAGCGCGTCGACGTTGCCCGGCCCGACCAGCACCTTGGTTTCTTCTTCCAGGATGGCGGAGAACTCGGTGATCAGGGCGTCTTCCTGCTTGAGGCAGGCTTGCAGGGATTCGACAGGGCTCATGCTCAGGCTTCCAGGCTGCTGGTCAAAAGGTAACGCGGACGGCTTACTTCAACAGGTCGCGGGCGCTGGCGATCAGGCCGTCAGCGATGCGGCTGGTATCGATCTTGAGCTGGCCCGAAGCGATGGCCGCGCGGATGGCGGCAACGCGTTCGACATTGATGTCGTTCGAGCCGTCCTGCAGGGCGAGCATTTTGCGCGAGGCCGAGCTCAGCGCGACTTGCGAGCTGCTCGAACCGCTGCCGCCGCCGGCGCCGTAGGCCTGGGCGACCGAGGACTCGGCGCGGGGGCTGACGGCGTCGGCCGAGATGGGCCGGTTGGTGGTCGAATTGATTTTCAAGGTGTTCTCCGCAGGGCGTCCTGGGTCGGTTTGCGACGGATCCGCCTACTTATGTCTCTGTAACGACAGGGCCGGAAGGAACTTTAGGGTAGACCGGGCGCTGCCGCCGCGCGATATGTAACATTGCCTAAAGTTGTATTTCGACCAGGCCGGCGTTGCGTACCACGCCGGTGACGACCTGCCCGCTGGCGGTGCGGACCTGGACGGTGGCGCCCGGCGCCGCGTTGTCCAGGGCCTGGCCCTCGCTGCTGACCACGAAACCGTTGCCCCGGGCATTGATGCGCACATTCGAGCCGCGCGTCACCGATTGGGCGTTGCGCAGGGCGGCGCCCTTGACCGGCTGGCCGGCGTTGATCCGGTAGGCGGCCGTCATGCCGACCACCGTGTCGGGGTTGGTGATCACGCCCGGGGGCAGGGCGACCAGGTCGCCGTCCCGGGGGGACAGATCGGCCGGCGTCAGGGCCTGGCCCGCCGCGATCATGCGCGAGGCGACATAGTAATAGCCGGGCACGCTGACCGTGGCTTGCACGTAGGTGGTCCAGGGCTTGGGCCCATTGCAGCGCACGCCGACCGTCATGCGCGACCGCGGCTTCATGCCCGACGGCATAAATGGGGACATGGCATCGCAGGGCGCCAGCCGTTCGACCCGCGGCGGGTCGATGGCGACGGACGGCTGGCCGGGCAAGCCCGCCAGCTGTTCCAGCAGATACGCCTGCGCGGCAATGACGATCGCTTCAGGCGCCTGGACGGCGGCCTCTTGCGCCTGGGCCGCCGCGGCGGGGGCCAGGAGCAGGGCGGCCAGGCAGCTGGCGCGCGCGCGGATGCTTGCGGGGAATTTCATGATGAGTGAATTGTAGAAGCCCGCGTCACTTGGCAATACGTGAATTGGATGAGAAATGACGGGTTATTTGGCTGATTGTGTTGCGCCCCCGGCCCCTATGATGCCGTCATCCAATGGGATAACGGTGTGTCCGCTGTCCCGGGTTTCATCCGTATTGAAGGCGATCCGATGCTAGACCGGCTTAACGAAGATTTCCGCTTCTACCAGCAGTCCCTGGGACTGCGCGCGCAGCGCCAGGAAGTGCTGTCCTCGAACATCGCCAATGCCGACACGCCCAACTACAAGGCGCGCGATTTCGATTTCAAGGCGGCGATGCAGAACGCCATGGAAGGCACCAAGCGCCTGCCGGACACCTCGCTGACGCTGACCTCCGCGCGTCACATCCCGGCCAAGGCCGTGTCGCAAGGTCCGACCGATCTGCTGTATCGCCTGCCGTACCAGCCCAGCCTGGACGGCAACACGGTGGACATGGACATCGAGCGCGTCCAGTTCGCCGACAACACTTTGCACTACCAAAGCACCATGCAGCTGCTGTCGGGCCGTATCCGGACCATGATGGCCGCCATCCAGGATTGATTTTTTCAGGGAGCCGCAGGCAATGTCCTTGTTGAGCATTTTCGATATCGCCGGTTCGGCGCTGAGCGCGCAATCGCAGCGCATGAACGTGGCGGCCAGCAACATGGCCAACGCCGACAGCGTCGTCGGGCCCGATGGCCAGCCGTACCGCGCCCGCCAGGTGGTGTTCCAGGTCAACCCGTCGGCCGGCCAGGCGCTGGGCCAGGAAATCGGCGGCGTGCGCGTGGCCGGCGTGATCCAGGATCAATCGCCCATGAAGCAGGTCTACGACCCCAAGCATCCGCTGGCGGACGCCCAGGGTTACGTCAGCATGCCCAACGTCGATCCGGTGGCCGAAACGGTCAACATGATCGCGGCGTCGCGGTCGTACCAGGCCAACGTCGAGGTACTGAACACCGCCAAGAGCCTGATGCAGAAAACGCTGACCATTGGTCAGTCCTGATCTCCAGATTCCGCGCGCCGCGCCGCCCGCGCGGAATAATCCAGACAAAGTGAATTCATGACCACCGTCGATCAATCCACGAGCAAGACCGGCCTGGGCCTGGCGCAATCGGGCGCCAACGGATCGTCCACCGCCCAAGGCCTGCAGGACCAGTTCCTGAAGCTGTTGGTGACGCAGCTGAAGAACCAGGATCCCCTGAACCCGATGCAGAACGCCGAGCTGACCTCGCAGCTGGCGCAGATCTCCACGGTCGAAGGCATCAACAACCTGAAGAACACGATGCTGGCCATCAGCGGCCAGATCGACGTGTCGCAGTCCATGAACGCGGTCGCGATGATCGGCAAGGGCGTGCTGATCCCGGGTTCGACGGTCAAGGTGGGGGTGGACGCCGAACATCCGTCCGAACGCGTGGTGACGCCTTACGGTATCGACCTGCAGGGCGACGCCACCAAGGTGCAGGTGCGTATTTCGGACGCCAACGGCGCGGTCATCCGCACGATGGATCTGGGTCAGAAAGAAGCCGGCGTCTACACGCTGGACTGGGACGGCAAGAACGACGGCGGCCTGGCGATGGAGCCGGGCGCCTACACCGTGTCCATTTCGGCGTCCGACGCCGATGGCAAGAAGGTTTCCGCTGAAGTGCTGAAGTATGGCCAGGTCAAGAGCGTGGCGTACTCCACCAATGGCCTGCGTCTGGACATGGGCCTGGACGGCCAGACCAGCATGCTGGATGTGCGCAAGGTGATCGGCGCCTGACCCGGGCCGGTTTGATTATCAGCCGGCGCCACGGCGGCGGTTTCCACATTAGAGATTAGC